>JALSIJ010000255.1 GCA_026981655.1 Rhizobiaceae bacterium
GGATTGTTTCTTTGAATTCTATCAGGATACGGGTGCTCGAAAATGGGGGCGGCCCTATCTAAACCGCATATTCTATTCGATGATTGGCGAGCGCTTGGCCAAAGATATAGTGCTGATCATGGCCAAACGCGACGGGCAATATGTAGCTGGTGCGATTAATTTCATCGGTTCTGACACACTTTTTGGACGGCATTGGGGTTGCAGGGAACATCACCCCTTTCTGCATTTTGAAATCTGCTATTATCAGGCTATCGAATGGGCAATTGCCCATAAGAAAATGCGCATTGAGGCCGGCGCACAAGGGGAGCATAAGTTGGCGCGCGGGTATTTACCACAAATCACCTATTCAGCCCATTATATCGCCAACCCAAGCTTTCGTGATGCGATTGAAGACTACCTTACGCGGGAACGGCGTGCGGTTGAGTATGAAAATAAATTATTGGCTGAACACAGCCCGTTCAAAAAAGACTTGTAATAAATGGAGTGACAATGACCGACCGGACCTATGACCCAGACAATATTTTTGCGAAAATCTTACGTCGAGAAATTCCCTCAACCAAATTGTATGAGGATGAAAAGACCATTGTGATTATGGATATTATGCCGCGTGCCAATGGTCACTGTCTGGTTTTACCAAAAGCCCCTGCCCGCAATATTTTTGATATTGGGCTGGATGATCTTGCCGCAGTCATGGCCACAACACAAAAGCTCGCCCATGCGGTTACCAGTGCTTTTGGTGCGGACGGTGTAACCATACAGCAATTTAACGAACCTGCCGGTGGACAGGTTGTCTTTCACTTGCACGTACATGTTATTCCACGTATTGCTGGCGAAAGGTTGGGTCCGCATACGGGTAGAATGGAAGACCAGGATGTCCTGTCTGCCAATGCAGAGAAGATAATCGCGGCATTATAATTTCGCGGCCTTTCATTAATAGAAAGAATCGCTTGTTTTTTTTCGCTCACGGAAGTTTGAGGCTAGACTACGTCATGTTTACATGGAAGCAGTCTAGAGGTCAGAATTAACAAATTTAGTCAAAATGGCAGTTCCAATATCTTTAGGGTCATTGTGGCGGTAACCATTGATTGTATCGCTAACTTGCGCCTGGTGCTTTCGCAATAAACGCTTCAGCTTTCCTTGTCTGCTCCTGCCTGCCTGATGAGCGGCAATAGCCTGCTTAACATTGTTTGCATTTTCCGGATTTGCGGCCATTTCCTGAGTCCATGATGTATTTGTTTTCTTGAAATATGCCCCGGTTGTATCTTTTGATCGTTCGGCAGATTGTTTACATTCTTCTAAACCAGCCAGTCCACATACTGCACGCAATGTCCACGGGCTGTAATTAAATATATGGCCCCAATGGAACATATTGCCTTTTGATTTGCTGGCGGCATAGGAAAAAATATTGGGCACTTCGATATATAAAGTTCCATTGTGTTTTAACCAGCCAGCAAGAATGGAAATATATCGAACCGGGTCATTCAAGTGCTCGAGAACATGGCTTAGGTTGATGAAATCAAAGGATCCCTGTTGGTAATTAGCAGTAAGTATTTCACCGGTTTTAACATTAATTGACAGGTGCTCACGGCAATACTGAGCGTAGTCCTGATTGGGTTCAATGCCTTCTGCGCTTTTACCAAGCAATTGCATTGCATAGAGAAATTCGCCACTTCCAGCGCCCACATCCAGAACATTTTCGGCTTTCATATACATATCTTGATACTGTGTCAGAATGTCAGACATTCTGCGGAAGTTACGCATTATTTGGCGCTTTCGCGGTTTAGTGCTGCCCTTATATTCTTTACGGTAATTCAATGCGTAAAACTCGGCCAGTTCTTCATCATCTGGTATCGGGTTATTAAATACCTGACCACAACCATTGCATACTCGCGTTTCCAATGGATTTCCATGACGATCGTGACTGGAGACGACTTCAGAACTTTCAGCCCTGCAAAGATGGCATTTAATCATTGATTTCCTTAACTTTTCGCACGCTAATTACTATTATTCAAATCGGTCCCGGCGATTCGAAATTTAAGTTATATGCCCATTGTTGTTTCAATGTGGCTAGAAAACGCCCATCCACAATGAACCGCCAATCAGGATCGATTCTGCCACCAAAATACCAATAAATACCCGCTTGCCGGAAATGATAAACGATGCAAAACCAAGGCTTGCGGCGAAAACACGCAGTTCAATTGGAGCAATTGCAAGATTGCCGGCGGGAAACAGGATCAATTTGGAAATTACTGCCGCAACCAAAGCGGTTGCCACGGCGCGCACAAACACCAACATTTCAGAATTTTCATCGATTCCGCCCGACAACAATACGCCGAGCGCCCGCCAGATGTCGGTTGGTAACCAGCCAATCAGCAGAATGAATAGGTATGGCCACCACCAGGCATCAATATAGGCAAACCCATCAATCATCAGGATGCCTTTTGCCGCTTGAGCACCATCCGGTGAATGGCATAGGCAGCAAAGCCGCCAATCCCTCCGGCGAGCAGAATATCCACCTCAGGCACAATCAGGTGAAAAAGCGGTCCGAGAACCAGGCCAAACCCCATCGCCCATTTATCTGAAATCAAATAGGCCGCGCGCCATATGGATGTGAGAAAATATACTGGGGTCAGAAAAAATAATGCTGCGGCCAGAATGGGTGGAAAAGTACCGGCCAGCACATAGGTAATGCCCACAAGTACGGTGCAAACCGTTGATATGGTGATAGCGAAACCGGCAAAGAAAACTGCGCGTGCATCTTGCGGCACCTGTTTATAACGCTCTTGCAAAAATACCCAAGAGGTGATGGCGATAAAGTGAGAAAGAAAAAGCATTGTCCCGCGCGAGGTGTTTTTGCCCTTGAGCAATGGTAGTTGCGCCATGACCATTGGCATCAGGCGCACGGATGCCAGCAGTACTGCGATCAATGTGGTAAGCACGGAGGCATCGGCAATCACACTGCCCACCAGCACCAGATGCGAGGGCAATGCCCAGATTGTGCCGACCATAAACACGGTTTCACCAAGCGAAAACCCTGCCTCACGGGCAAAACCGGCAAAGCCTACAAATGAACTCATCAGTATTAAGGCTGGAATGGAAAACAACCCGCGCGCGCCGGTGAGGAACCAGTTGAATTTGTTGATTTCGCCATTTGAATGAATTGGTTCATCGGGAGGAATATTCATGCCCCATGCTTAAACCTGGCAACAAAAAAGGCAATAGAGCGTTTCATCATTTAATCGTATCGCTCTGACTGCTTTCGCTCTCGGCTAATCGGGCTTCCGCCCGGCCTCCGCGAGGGCGGTGCATAAGCACCGGGCCACTTTTCGTGACCAGTCTGCTTCCATGTAAGCATGAAAGAGTCTAGTTTATTGTTGGGCCGCCCATATTCAATATGCAGGTGCATTGGTTCCTCACTCGCGCTCAAAAAAAAGCCCCGGAGCATTTCCGGGGCTTTGGTATTCAATGAAATTAAATATCAGCGATTAGGAATAACGGTATGGAATACCGGCCTCTTCCATAACCTTTTTATAGCGACGGAAAATTTCGATCACTTTCGCAGAACGCGGATTTCTTGAGGCTAACTCATCCCAGAAACCTTCAGCATCAGCGACAACTGTATCCCATTCTTCCGTGGAAATCGTGGTTTTTTCAAGTTTGCCGCCATTAACGCGAAGATCAGCTTCACCACCCCAATACCATACCTGACGGTAATAATGCGATTGATCCATCGACATTCTAAACAGTTCTTGCAGATGTTCAGGAATAGCGGCCCAGCTTTTGGAGTTGGCGAAATATGAGCCACACCATGCACCGGTTACGTTGTTGAGCAGTACATATTTACAAATATCGGCCCAACCCACTTCATAGGCTTCGGTAAATCCACACCATGCAACGCCGTCGAGTTCGCCGGTTTGCAGGGCAACATCAACATCTTCCCAAGGCACAGTTACCGGAATGAGGCCATATTTGGCCAGGAAGCGGCCTGCAGTTGGCACACCAAAGACCCGAAGGCCACGCATATCTTCCAGAGAGCGGATTGCTTTCTTGGTGGTAAATATATGCAGCGGATCCCACGCACCGGCACCCAGCCATTCAACGCCTTCAATTTCGTCATAGGCTTCTTTCCAGATTTTGTTGAGTCCGTAGCGTTCAAACAAAACCGGCATATCAAGGCTATAACGTGTTGAAAATGGAAAATAACCGCCGAAGTCAGAAATATCAGCCGGTGAAGACATTGTTGCGTCATCTGATTGAACCGCATCAAGTGTACCGCTTTGCAGGGCGCGGAACAGTTCGTTTGTCGGTACGAGCTGATCTGAATAGAACAGTTCAATTTCCATTTCGCCGTTTGCAGCTTTATTGAAAGCTTCGATCTGCGGCTTGATGACGTGGGCACCCAATGGCGCACCGGAATAGGTTTGCATACGCCATTTTATTGTTGATTGGGCTCTAATGGTGGCAGGAGCCGCTAAAACTGCTGCACCTCCCAAGCCCGCAGTTGTTAAAAACTTACGTCTATTAGTCATGAAATTTCTCCCTTTCACAATGGGTCCAGGACCCGATTTGGCGGTTTTTTCCGCCGTTTTTATAGCCCAATCGGGCCATTATTTTCCGTAAATGTAGTTTGGTAACCACATCGCTATATCCGGAAAAATCATTATCAAGGCCAATGCGCCGATCATCACAAATACGAATGGAATAATTGATACATATATATCTGTAATCGTAATTTCCTTGGGTGCCATCGCCCGCATTAAAAATAAATTGTAACCAAATGGCGGTGTCATATAAGCTACCTGGGTGGTAATTGTGTAGAGTACGCCATACCAGATTAAATCAAAACCAAGAGCAGCAACCAATGGCACATAAAGCGGGGCGACGATAACCAGCATAGCCGTATCATCCAGGAAAGTTCCCATGATCAGGAATGAAAGCTGCATCAATATCAATATTGTCCAGGGGCTAAGGCCCATCTGTTCGGTGAACAGACTATCGATTGCTTTTACCGCGCCAAGACCGTCAAATACGGCCCCAAATCCAAGGGCTGCCAAAACAATCCACATGAACATGCAAGAGATTGCCAAGGTCTGACGCACCGACACCTCAAAAACTTCGCGGTTCATTCGGCCTTTTACGACTGCCGCAATAAATGCAGTCATGGCACCGATTGCCGAACTTTCAACCAGACTGGTCCAGCCTTTGATAAACGGGATCATCATGGCAAAGAAAATTACCAATGGCAAAAGGCCAGCCAGCAATAGTTTTCGTTTTTCAGATTTCGAGATGTCTCCCAGCTCTTCCTTAGATAATGCAGGCCCAAGATGGGGTTGGAATTTACAACGGACAGCGATGTAGATGATAAACATCGCTGCCATCATCAAGCCCGGCACTACACCTGCCAACCATAATTGGCCCACCGGTTGGCGTGCGATCATCGCGTAAAGCACCAGCACGACCGAAGGCGGCACAAGAATCCCTAGTGATGAGCCTGCCTGAATAACTCCGGTGACCATTCGTTTGTCGTATCCGCGCCGCAATAATTCCGGCAAAGCAATGGTTGCGCCGATTGCCATGCCTGCGACTGAAAGACCATTCATGGCAGAAACCAACACCATCAGGCCGATAGTGCCTATGGCCAAACCGCCACTTATCGGCCCCATCCAGACATGAAACATCTTGTATAGATCTTCAGCAATCTTACTTTCTGAAAGTATATAGCCCATGAAAATGAACATCGGCAGTGTCAGCATTGGATACCATTTCATGACCTTCATTGTGGCTGAAAATGGTATGTTGGAGCCTCCAACCCCCCAAAGGGCGAGAGCCGATATAGCTGCGATTGCGCCAATAGCCCCAAATACCCGCTGACCGGTCATCAACATCAGCAGCATCGAGGTAAACATGAATAATGCGATATATTCCTGCGACATTAGATTTTTACTCCGCGCAAACGGGCAATATCCTTGATCAATTCAGAAATTGACTGCAGTAACATCAGGAAAATACCGGTACACATGATTGATTTAATTGGCCACATCACCGGTCGCCAAAGGCTGGGACTTCGCTCACTGTATTTTATCGAATACAATGTGGAATCAATGCCGCCATAAAGCAGCACACCCAGAAAAAATATCAGGAAAAGAATTGTAAAGCTGTCAATCAGAGACTTTCGACGGTCTGACCAACCGCCATAAAACAGGTCCATTCGAACATTCGAGCCAAGTTGAATTGAATAGGCCCCGCCAACAAGATAATAGGTAACCAATACAAATTGTGCCACTTCCAGGGTCCAGAATGCAGGAACAACAAACAACTGCTTGGAAATAGTCGACCACATTAGAATGGCCATCAAAACAAAAATCCCATACATTACGATACGACCAACCCTGTAATTCAGGCGATCAATCAAATTTGAAATAGTCAGCAAATATTTGGGCATGGGTTATTATCCGCGATTTGTTTCGACAGTTGTCACGGGCCTCAACCATACAAATGTTGAAGTTCTCAGTTGTGATATTGAACTACAGAGAAGAACAAAAGCCATCATGCTGGTTTGAAAAACTTCAGGGGGCCACAATGTCGATGAAAACACCAACACGCCAAACATTGCAAAAATTATATACATGGCATTGATACCGACACTTCGACGGACCAATTCCACATACTTTACATATAATTTAATAGCCTCAGGCAATTCTGATCTCGGTTCCCGATTATTCTTTTTATGAATCGATGACCGCAGGTTGTACCGCGCTGACCAATTGGTCAAGTCGGTATTATCAAAACTATGATACCTGGCTCAACAACCTCCTAATACAAATAACAGGGAGCCCAAGTTGATTGGCCGTTAAAACAACCCTTGGATCAAGCCATCCTGGTCCAGATGAATGGCTTCCGCTGATGGAACGCGCGGCAGGCCCGGCATTGTCATTATATCGCCGGCAATGGCAACGATAAAGCCTGCTCCGGCTGAAAGCCTTACCTCGCGTATATTGACAGAATGGTTATCAGGCGCGCCTTTTAATGCAGGATCAGTGGAAAAAGAATATTGGGTTTTTGCCATGCATATTGGAAAATGCCCATAACCGGCTTTTTCCCAGTCCTTTAGTTGATTGCGCACTTTGCTGTCGGCCGTAACCTCGCTGGCCCGATAAATCTCAGTTGCGATCGTTTCAATTTTTTGAAACAGCGGCATGTCATCGGGATAAATTGGTGCAAAGTGGCTTTCCCCATCGCATAGGGTCACGACATATTTTGCAAGTTCTTCGGTCCCTGCCCCACCATCTGCCCAGTGAGATGCCAGTATGGCGCGTGCGCCGAGATTTTCAACGGCGGCCGTAACCGCTTCCACTTCCGCATCCGTATCGGCGCTAAACTGATTGATTGCAACCACCACCGGTACACCAAATTTTTTCAGATTTTGCACATGGCGAGCAAGGTTGGTGCACCCCTCAACCACGGCCTTGACATTTTCTGTGGTTAAGTCGTCCTTTGCGACCCCCCCGTGCATTTTAAGCGCCCTGATTGTTGCAACTAACACGACGGCAGCAGGTTCTAGCCATGCTTTTCTGCATTTAATATTGAAGAATTTTTCGGCCCCCAGGTCTGCGCCAAACCCTGCCTCAGTCACCACATAGTCGGCCAGCTTCAAGGCGGTTGTAGTTGCTGTTACTGAATTGCAACCGTGGGCGATATTGGCAAATGGTCCACCGTGGATAAACGCCGGATTATTCTCCAGAGTCTGCACCAGATTGGGCATAAGGGCGTCTTTTAACAAAACGGTCATTGCCGGGCTGGCCTTGAGGTCTCTGGCGCAAATTGGTTCGCGGTCGCGCGTATAGGCAACAACTATATCACCGATGCGGCGCTCCAGATCTTCTAAGTTTAAGGCCAGACAGAAGATTGCCATGATTTCAGAGGCAACGGTGATGTCAAACCCGTCTTCGCGGGTAAAGCCATTGGCAATACCACCAAGCGAGGATGCGATCTGGCGAAGCGAGCGATCATTCATATCCACTACACGGCGCCAGGTAACGCGCCTCGTGTCTATGCCCAGCTTATTGCCCCAATAGATATGATTATCAATCATCGCGGATAGCAGGTTATGGGCAATGCCGATGGCATGAAAATCACCAGTAAAATGCAGGTTGATGTCTTCCATCGGAACAACTTGAGCCTTGCCGCCACCGGCGGCGCCACCCTTCATACCAAAGCAAGGCCCAAGTGAGGGTTCGCGAATACAAATGGTTGCTTTCTTGCCTATCCGGTTCAGACCATCGCCTAACCCCACTGTGGTTGTGGTTTTGCCTTCACCCGCTGGCGTTGGGGTAATCGCCGTTACCAATATCAATTTGCCATCGGGCTTGCCATCGAGCGACTTGATAAAATCGTAGGATATTTTTGCTTTATGTTGGCCGTAATTCATCAATTGATCGGACGGTATTTCCAGACGTTCTCCAATTTTTGCAATTGGCAACATGTTTGCTTCACGGGCAATTTCAATATCCGATTTTATAACCATTTCGATGGATCCTCGTTGGGGTGTGTTTGGTTGGTCAACTCTCAATTAGCACTCGGGCAGACAATTGATTTTGAAATATAGATCGTAACATTGCCTCCGGCGCAATCAATAACCTGTCATTGAAACGACCTGAAAAGCAGGAATTGCGACTTCGATTAGATTGATGCTTTTGCTCAATATTTAGTGTCCATGTCCAAATAGGCTATTTTTGAGTTGAAAGGCCTGTTAAATGCAATATACGCTATTAATTTACAACGCGCATGACGTAGACCACAACCTGGTACAACTGATTCTGGTGAATTGATGCAGGGTTATATGGAATTAAATTTAAAAGTGAGGATAGCCAGAGAACTTGAGGCCGGAAAACCCTTACAAGGTGAATCCGTAGCAACCACACTTAGGCTACGAAACGGCCGTATGGAGACAACCTCTGGACTACTTGCTGAAACCAAAAAACCCTAGGTGGATATTATTTGTTAAATTGCTCAGTTCTCGATGAGTCTCTTGATTGGGCCATAAAAATGCCAACTTCAGAATATGGTTCGATAGAAATTCGGCTAGTTATGGAACATTCGTTTTGATGATTTTTTCTCTCGAAGTATTGCCATGAAGGATATTCCCAGCGCTTATATTGTTGTCGAAAATATCATTCGTAAGGAATGGGGTCGTGTTCTCGCAACCCTTATCAAACAATTTCAAGATTTCGAATTATCTGAAGACGCACTCCAGGATGCATTGCTTGCAGCTTTGTCGACCTGGCAAAAAAACGGAATTCCAGATTCCCCATCGACGTGGTTGCTGACCACCGCAAAACGCAATGCTATTGATCGATTGCGGCGGGCACGTACAGAGCGGGGAAAGCAGGCCGCAGTTTTATCCGATACGGAACAGGAACATTACATTGCGGATGAAACTGATGACCAATTGGATGTTGTAATTCAGGATGAACGTCTGATGCTGATTTTTGCATGTTGTCACCCTGCATTGCCAGAACAGGAACGGGTCGCACTGACATTGAAATCCATTGCCGGAATGAAGACGTCTGAAATTGCGAGGGCATATTTGGTAAGCGAAGAGACGATAGCACAGCGGATTGTTCGGGCAAAGCGAAAAATCAAGGCAACCAATATTTCTTATAAAGTGCCCGAAGATGATCAGCTGGACGAAAGGCTGCTGTCGGTTTTGACCGTCATATATCTTATTTTCAACGAAGGTTATTCTGCTACCCACGGCGAAGCATTCATCAGAAAAGATTTATGCAACGAGGCCATTCGATTGACCGAACTATTGTTGGAACTCATGGATGATGAAAGAGAAGTTCGGGGGTTACTGGCACTTTTGTTGCTGCATTCATCAAGACTTCAGGCGCGCTGTAGCGTTAATGGCAAACTGATAGCGCTTGAGCAACAGGACCGCACATTGTGGGATCGGGAGCTTATTAAACGCGGGTTGAGCATTCTGATTACAACGCTGACAGGCGGCAAAAAAGGTAAGATGGGCGCCTTTCAAATACAGGCGGCTATCAGTGCTGCCCATACCGCTGCTGCTACCTATGAGCAAACAAATTGGCGCGAAATATCAAAGTTGTATGAAGAGCTCTATAAATACCAACCAACACCGGTGGTAATGCTTAATGGTGCTGTCGCGCTTTCCTTTGCCCATGGTCCGAATGCCGGGTTGGCCGCGATTCAGCAGATTGAACAGGATGGCGATCTTCGAATATATCAACCATTTTACGCGGCAAAGGCAGATATGTTGCGGCGTGCTGGGCGTATTAAAGATGCACTCACAAATTATCGCAAAGCGGTTGAGCTTTCAGGCAATAAAACCGAAAGAAAATATTTAAGAGAACGGTTGGAACGGCTCGCCAGTAAACTGGAGAAGTAATGGTTAGTGGGAAACACCGCTATTTGTTTTCAAAATAGGCGGCAATAGTTTCGAGCAATCGTTGAATAGCATAATCATCAATATCCATATGGGTGACAAATCGAAATGACGGATCACCGCCATCCACCAAAATAGCATTGTTAATAAAATGGGTGATCAGGGCTTGTTGATCGGCCGGTTCAACACTTGCAAACACCATGTTGGTTTGAACTTCATTCAAATCAACATTAATGCCGTTAATCTGAGCAAGACCTTCTGCCAGTTTTTTCGCGCGTTGGTGATCCTCAGCCAGCCGTTCGACATTGTTGGAAATTGCATAATGGCCACCGGCTGCAATTATACCGGCCTGCCGCATGCCACCGCCCACCAGTTTTCTGTTGTATCGAGCACGGTCGATAAAACCTTGCGGCCCACATAGTATAGAGCCAACGGGTGCGCCCAAGCCCTTGGACAGACAAATTGAAACGCTATCTGCGGGCTCAGCTAATTCCTTGGCAGGCTTATCTGTTGCCACAACCGCATTCATCAGCCGAGCACCATCTAAATGGACTGACAGTCCGTGATTATGCGCAAGGTCGGAAATCTTACAAATTTCCTGTTGGTCCTGCACCATACCATTGACGGTATTTTCCAAACATACCAGCCTTGTTTTGGCAAAATGAAAATCATCAGGATTGATTGCAGCTTTAACCTGTTCAACCTTCAAGCCACCATTATTATCTGTGGTAAGATGCTTGGGAGATATGCCGCCGAGAACAGCGGCGCCCCCCGCTTCATAGTGGGATATATGGTAAACATCGCCACCAATATATTCCTCACCGCGACCACAATGGGTTAAAAGAGCAATCAGATTGCTTTGGGTTCCAGACGCGACATAGAGCGCTGCTTCTTTGCCTACGAGGTCGGCGACAGTTTCTTCCAGTATTTTTACATTTGGATCATCGCCGTAAACGTCATCGCCGACTTCAGCATCGGCCATGACAGCGCGCATTTTATTTGATGGGCGGGTTACCGTATCACTGCGAAAATCAATAATTGAATTTGGCTCGGCTTTACTGACATCCGATTCACTGCGCATATTTTGATAGTTTACCATCACATCTCAACTTTTTTGGAACAGATAAACACAACCTTTAGAGAATTGTTTGCCAATTTCAAAGCTCCGGCGCATAAAGAGGCAAATATATATTCCAGTCAAACAATCATACTGTCATTGGAAACTAGATAGGGATATGCATCCCTAAATTGGAGAAATAAATGAACGCCGCACCCAATAATTCTAACAATTATTCGCGTCCAAAACCCTGGATGGAAATGGCCGCAATTCTGGTTGATGTTGCAACCGGTAGAAAGCCTGCTGACACCATTATTCGCAACGGTAAATGGGTGAACGTATATTCTGGAGAGATAATTGCTGGAACAGATATTGCCATTGTCGATGGTCGAATTGCGTATGTGGGCGAAAACGCAGACCATTGTGTTGGAAATGATACAGAGCTTGTAAACGCCGATGGTCGTTATCTGGTGCCGGGTCTTTGCGATGCGCATATGCATGTGGAATCCGGCATGGTTACGGTAACAGAATTTACTCGTGCTGTTATCCCTCATGGAACGACCTCGATGTTTATTGACCCGCACGAAATCGCCAATGTTTTAGGAATGCCTGGGGTTCGGCTGATGCATGATGAGGCAGCGGCAATGCCGATCAATGTCCATGTGCAAATGCCGTCGTGTATTCCTTCAGCGCCGGGGCTGGAGGTTGGTGGTGCGGAACTTGGGCCTGAAGATATTGCAGAGGCTATGACCTGGCCCAATATTATCGGGCTTGGAGAAGTGATGGATTTTCCTGGTGTTGCTGGTAATACACCACGCATGCTTGGAGAGATTGCAGCGACAATGGCAACCGGCAAAACGGTTGGGGGGCATTATGCATCGCCTGATCTTGGGCCTGAATTTCACGGTTACGTCGCGGGAGGCCCGGAAGACGATCATGAGGGTACTCGCGTCATTGATGCCATATCGAGAGTAAGGCAGGGCATGCGCTCGATGTTGAGGCTTGGTTCTGCCTGGTATGATGTGGCCGAACAGGTAAAAGCTATAACTGAACACGGGCTGGACCCACGCAACTTCATTTTATGTACCGATGATAGTCACTCAGGCACACTTGTGCATGATGGGCATATGAACCGGGTGGTTCGCCATGCCATTCAGCAAGGGTTGAAGCCAATTACCGCAATTCAAATGGCAACACTGAACACTGCTCAACATTTCAGGCTGGAACGTGAACTTGGCTCTATTGCGCCGGGCAGAATTGCTGATATTCTGATTGTTTCAGATCTGCCAACAATGGCAATTGACAAGGTGTTTGGGCGCGGCAAACTGATTGCTGAGAATGGCAATCTTAGCATTGATATTCCCGCATGGTCCTATCCGGACAGTGCGAAGAATACCGTGAAACTGGGCAAGAAACTTGCCGCCGCAGACTTTGATATTGCAGCACCAGCCGGGGCAAATAAAGTCAAAGCCAATGTGATAGGGGTTGTTGAAAATCAGGCCCCTACCCGCGCGTTGATCAGCGAACTTGCTGTACGCGATGGATTGGTCGAAATGGATAACACCAATGATGTTTGCCAGATTGCCCTTGTGGAGAGGCATCGCGCAACCGGCGATGTGGTAAACGGTTTTGTTTCCGGGTTTGGCTATAATGTGCCCTGTGCAATGGCATCATCTGTAGCTCATGATTGCCATCATATGATTGTGGTCGGCACTTCGAAAGAAGATATGGCACTTGCAGCCAACAGGCTTGGGGAAGTTGGTGGCGGAGTAGTGATGTTTGCCGGGGGCAAAGAATTGGCAATGGTAGAGATGTCAATTGCCGGGCTGATGTCGGAGGAGCGTGCCGAAGTGGTTGCGGCGAAAGCCGACAAATTGGTTGCCGCTATGGCCGATTGTGGCTGTACGTTGAATAACGCCTATATGCAGCATTCACTTTTGGCTTTGGTGGTTATTCCTGAAATCAGAATTTCCGATCAGGGTATTATTGATGTTCGAAAGTTTAAAAAGATCGACCTACTGATTTAAATTTGTAATCTCATCAGCTCCGATTGGGACAGTTCAACGGGCCCCAATCGGATATTTGATACATGCTTCAATGTTGAGGCCCCTGCCCGGGCCGCAACTGAAGCTGTATCAAAACATTGAAATTAGTCTTTCTTTTTACGAAAATCCGCATGGCAGGCAGAACAGGTTTTTGCAGTTTGCCCAAACGCGACTTTGATCATTTTCAAATCACCGCCAGAAGCAACTGTTTTGAGGATTTCAGCCTTTTCTTCCAAGGATTTTGCCAGGGCTAAAAACTCATCATTTTTTTCCCACACCACAGGTAGGGCAGCTGAATATTTGCCAAGACGACTTTCTTCGGTGTCGGGGAACAGGCTTCCCATGGTCTTACTGTGCTGAATGAGGACATCACCTGTTTGCGATACAACACCGGCATCAAAGTCTCGTTTTCCCTTCAACATATCCGCAACTGCACCAAGTGCCTTGCCCATGATGACCATATTGTCCATGCGTTCTTTGATTATGCCCATTGCACCGGTATGGCTGGTAGCTGTTTGCGCAAAACCACCAATCATTATAGCAGCACTTAACGTCGTTATTTTGAGAAATTTGAATTTCATTCTTCGTTCCTTTGACAAATAAATCGCTGTTCAGGTCAGTGCCCAAACACAGAGTGTTCCTGCCTTGTGGGAGTAAAGGCAGCATTTCTAAATGGATTTATTTTTAGGATCGAGGAGGTGGTGGGTCCATTGCATTCGACCAACTTGCATGCAGCAAATCCGGCAATGGTTTTATTGTATCATCAAGTTCGGTCGAATAGCACAATGCTAGACTGTTGGGCTGAAGTACCGGCGCGCCACAATGAACTGTGAGTTCAGTTTCCTGTGCTTTTTGATTGGATTGCTCGATATGTTTGTGTGGCGATGATATTGGTGTGGGGTTATCGTCATCAATTTTCAAATGATGATCTGATGGAGAGCCGCTGGACAGGTGATGCAATTGATCCCCATGCGAATAATTCGCGCCGCCCAGCATGAACAATGTGCAAAGCAGAAGCCTGGCCCATAGTTTAAATTTCCCACTGGTGATCGAAAAATATTTTCGCAATAATCCAAACCAAATAACTAAATCTTGAGGCCAAATATGGGGTTGCTGCCGAGAATTTCAAGACTCAGCGACCAAATTCACCATCAATATTTATGACTAATATTTTATTAACAGCCCTAACTTCTAGAAAATTCCATTAGCCTTTTGCAATTCACGTACATAGGCGACAATTCTGACCAATTCAAAATCCTTGACATGTGATTGTGGTGGCATATTGCCGAACTTCCAGTGATGGGCGCGTACACCGCGATTGGCTGCCAGTTTGAATGCAGCGTCCGCATGGTGATTTGGCTCGTAAATTCGGTGGACTAAAGGTGGCCCCTTGCTAGAGCCGGCTGCATTTTTACCGTGGCATGCCGCACAATTTGCATTGAAATCCCCCTCGCCCAGCTTGGCAATTTGGCCAAGTTCTGGAACAACGACTTTCACCGTTGGCAAACTGTCAACTTTAACCATTTTATTACCTGATTGTGGAAACAAACCGGCAAAATACATGGCTCCAACAGCGGCGACAATTATCGCTCCGGATATTAGCAGAACATTTTTATTCATAAAACAGACCTTTCTAGTTTGATAAATTTTTGCCGGAGATGTCATCTAAAATTGGGCAATCTGGGCGATCTGTTCCGTGGCACTTTTCTACGAGGTCCGATAAAGTGCGCTTCATCGAATTCAATTCATTCAGTTTGCGGTCAATATCGGCAAGTTTGGATTTTGCCAATGCTTTTACGTCACGGCTGGCGCGCGTCCGGTCATTGTACAGGGCCATCAATTGACGACATTCATCTATGGAGAAACCCAGGCTGCGCGACCGTTGTATGAACCGCAACTTGTGTATATCGGCATCACCATAATCACGATAACCATTCATCGCGCGATCCGGCGACACCAGGCCGATCTCCTCATAATACCGAATGGTTTTGGCGGGTAAATCAGACTGGATACTGGCTGTCCCAATATTCATTTATACTCTCCTTTCAATTACTTATTTACTTTAATTAATCTAGTTTCACACTGCGCAAGCGAAGCGCATTGGAAATGACCGATACGGATGACAGGCTCATGGCTGCAGCCGCGATCATTGGTGACAACAGCGTTCCTGTGAAAGGGTAGAGAACGCCAGCGGCAATTGGCACGCCTGCCGCGTTATAGGCAAATGCAAAGAACAGGTTCAATTTAATATTACTGATCGTAGCGGTTGCCAGTTTGCGGGCACGAATAATGCCGGTAAGGTCACCTTTGACCAGCGTAATACCAGCACTTTCCACCGCTACATCGGCGCCGGTTCCCATTGCGATACCAACATCAGCCGAAGCCAGAGCGGGGGCATCATTGACCCCGTCACCTGCCATTGCAACCGATGCGCCGCTGGCTTGCAACTCGTCAACCAGCGCCTTTTTATCAGCCGGCAGAACACCTGCACGCACTTCATCAATGCCCAACTCTTTGGCCACGGCAAGAGCGGTGATTTCATTATCTCCGGTTGCCATGATGATTTTGAGGCCTTCTGCGTGCAGCTTATCAATTGCGCTGCGAGCTGATGCCTTGATTGGATCTGAGACTGCGATTATACCTGCCAGATTGCCGTCGATTGCAAGATACATCGCTGTTTTACCAGCTTTGCTAAGTGCGTCGGCGTCTGACTGCGCATCGCTGATTGCAGCACCCTCGCCTTCCATCATCAATGCATTGCCGAGTGCGATGTGTTCTTTTCCAATTTTACCAGTAATACCTTTTCCGGTAATCGCTGCAAAATCAGCAACTTTAGCCAGCTTGATATCCTGGGCTTCGGCGCCCGCGACAATTGCCTCAGCCAATGGATGTTCGGAACTAAGCTCCAAGGCAGCTGCAAGTTTGAGAATATCCTCATCCTTGTTTTTGCCGTAGCTGATTATGTCAGTTAAAACCGGCTTGCCTTCAGTCAGAGTTCCGGTTTTATCAACTACCAGCGTATCAACACTGGCCAGCCGCTCCAGCGCTTCTGCATCGCGAACCAGAACACCGGCTTGTGCACCCCGTCCTGCTGCTGTGGTTATCGACATTGGTGTTGCCAGGCCCAAAGCACATGGGCAGGCAATAATCAGCGCCGAAACAGCTGCAACAATAGCATAAACCATCGAAGGGTCAGGTCCGTAAATAGACCAAATCACAAAGGCTACGAGGGCAATTATCACCACGGCGGGTACAAAATAGCTTGATACCCGGTCGGCCATTCCCTGAATGGGTGCACGCGAACGCTGGGCTGAGGCAACCATCTCGACAATCTTGGCCAACATTGTATCGCTGCCAACTTTTTCAGCTCTTATGATCAAGCCTCCTGTGCCATTGATTGTGCCGCCGGTAATTTTATCTCCTTCAGTTTTTTCAACCGGAATGGATTCACCGCTGATCATGCTTTCATCCATTGAAGAATGACCCTCAAGGACTATACCATCAACAGCTGCACTTTCGCCGGGACGAATGCGGATCTTGTCGCCTTCGAGAATGTTCTCAACCGGCGCATCATATTCGCTGCCATCATCATTAATGCGACGGGCGGTTTTTGGTGCAAGATCGAGCAGCGCCCGAATGGCAGAGCCGGTTCGCTCACGCGCTTTCAGTTCCATGATCTGGCCCAGAAATACCAGGGTGATAATAACCGCTGCGGCTTCAAAATAGACCGGCACCGTACCTTCAGGCGTTACAAATGCAGGCGGAAATGAACCCGGTATCAATGTGGCGATCACACTGAACCCGTAGGCGGCACCTACACCGAGCATCAACAATGTCCACATGTTCAGGTTCCAGGTTTTTACCGAACTCCAACCACGCTTGAATATTGGCTGTGCTGCCCATAATACAACCGGTGTCGCCAAAACCAGTTCAATCCAAACGGTAAGTTTCTCGCCAATCATTTCCCGTATTGGCAGGCCGATCAATGGCCCCATAGTCACAATGAGCAGCGGTATTGACAATACCAGACTTACCCAGAAGCGTTTGGTGAAATCCACCAGTTCCGGATTAGGACCTTCGACTACAGCACCCATTGGTTCAAGTGCCATGCCGCATATCGGGCAATCTCCCGGTTCATCGGTAATGATTTCCGGGTCCATTGGGCAAGTATATTTTACGCCTTTTGCTGCAACCACTTTTTTGCGCTTGTTGGCACCTGATATATAATAATAGGGATCAGCCTCAAATTTGTGATGGCACTTCGGATTGCAGAAATGATAGGCCTTGCCCTCATGATCAAACGTAGGCTTGCCTTTTCCAAGCGTCACATTCATGCCGCAAACCGGATCTGTTACGGTGTTTTCCGCACTATAGGCTTCAGGGTCCGCTTCAAATTTGTCACGGCATTTTGGGTTGCAAAAATGGTACGTTTCTCCCTTATGCTCGAAAGTCGGCTTGCCGATATTATGTTTAACGGTCATGCCGCATACGGGATCGATGCTCGTTTCGTTATCATCACCATTGGAATGATCATGGTCGCAACTGCTGGAGTGAGTATGTAAATTCATGGCTTTAAAACCTGTTCATCAACTGTCATTGATCAACAGATAGACCTTCCAGTCAATGTAAGGTCAAGTAGTATTGTTCACTCTGTTCGGTAATCCCTTCTACAGGATTGAAATTCTTGCTGAATAATGTCAGGAGCAGCACATATATTGCTTCCACAACAAGGCCCGGCAACTATGGCACCATTCAAAACCATTGCAATTGTTCGCGAAATTGAATCGCCGGAAAATCCAGGCGGGTTGGAAAAACGTGTTTCAGTAATTCCTGGCGATATTGCCAAATTGACCAATGCTGGGCATGATGCCGGAGACTGCCATTGTTTATTCCGGCCAGATTGTCGATGTGCTGACGGGCCGCAAAAACCTGATTTCAGGGCTTGATGATCTTGCGCCCGGGGTAGCGCGCGCACTGGTATGCAGACCTTTTGATATCGGGTGATACTACGCGCGCTCTATCGTCATTTCGACCAAGCAAAGCGCAAGCCGAAACCATTGCCATTTTCAATCAGTTCACAATCACAATGGGTCCCGGATATTCCTGGCGAATTTACGGGATGACGGTGGGTAGCTGTGAATGTTATTCTCTCAATCGTCATCTTTGGGCTTGGCCCGAGGACCCATACCATGATCTGAAAATTCATTTATCAATTAATTGGTGGCTCGATCTTGGCGAACCCAAATGGCTCGACAAGCTCACTATGTGCATTGAGCATTATCACCCGGAACTCAAACCAATCTATTCTGCTCCACGGCCGCTGCAATAAAGCTTGCGAAAAGCGGATGCGGGTCAAACGGTCGTGATTTCAGTTCCGGGTGATATTGCACTCCAATGAACCATGGGTGGTCCTCATATTCGATGGTTTCCGGTAATACCCCGTCAGGAGAAAGGCCGGAAAATCTCAAGCCAGCCGCCTCAAGCCGTTCCATATAGTCGATATTGACCTCATAACGGTGGCGGTGGCGTTCTGAGATTGTGGTGCTGCCGTAGATTTCAGCGATCTTTGAACCTTCAATCAGCTTTGCCTCATAGGCACCAAGTCGCATGGTGCCGCCCATATCTCCGCTGGATTGGCGTTTTTCCAGCGCATTGCCCTTGAGCCATTCGGTCATAAGGCCAACCACCGGTTCCGGCGTTTCACCAAATTCGGTGGAGCCTGCATTTTCAATGCCTGCGAGATTGCGTGCCGCTTCCAGCACTGCCATCTGCATTCCAAAACAAATGCCGAAATAGGGAATTTTGTTTTCCCGCGCATAGGTAACGGCCTTAATTTTGCCTTCGCTACCACGCTCGCCAAACCCGCCAGGTACGATGATACCATCAACCTGTCCCAGATGGGCAGCCGGGTCTTCATTGTCGAAAATTTCTGATTCTATCCAGCGAAGTTTTACCTTCACATTATTGGCAATGCCGCCATGTTGCAGTGATTCGATCAGCGATTTATAGGCATCTTTCAACACCGTGTATTTGCCAACAATAGCAATCACCACCTCACCTTCCGGATTGTGGATTTTACGCGAAATTTCTTCCCATACTTCCATCCGTGGCTTGGGTGCCGGGTCAATGCCAAAGGCGTTCAGCACCTGCTGGTCCAAACCTTCCTTGTGATAGGTCATTGGAACGTCATAGATGGATTGAGCGTCCAGCCCCTGTATCACCGCTTCCTCGCGCACGTTACAAAACAGTGAAAGTTTGCGGCGTTCTTCCTGCGGAATTTCACGGTCGGCCCGCACCAGCAGAATATCCGGCTGAATGCCGATTGAGCGAAGCTCTTTGACTGAATGCTGGGTTGGTTTGGTTTTCAATTCACCCGCCGTTGGTATCCACGGCATAAGGGTTAAATGTACATATATGCAGCCACCGCGCGGCAATTCGTTGCCAAGCTGGCGAATCGATTCGAAAAATGGCAGCGCCTCAATGTCGCCCACCGTGCCGCCAATTTCGCACAAAACAAAATCATAGTCCTCATTACCATCCAGCACGAAATCCTTGATCGCATTGGTTACATGCGGGATGACCTGCACGGTCGCACCAAGATAATCGCCGCGCCGTTCCTTGGCGATGATATTCTGGTAAATCCGGCCAGTGGTAATATTGTCCTGCTGGTTGGCTGGTCTGCCGGTAAATCGTTCGTAATGGCCAAGGTCGAGATCAGTCTCGGCCCCGTCATCTGTGACAAAACATTCCCCATGCTGATAAGGCGACATCGTGCCCGGATCGACATTCAAATAGGGGTCAAGTTTTCTAAGGCGTACCTTGTAGCCACGCGCTTGTAACAGAGCACCAAGTGCTGCTGAAGCAAGCCCTTTACCAAGAGAGGAGACCACACCGCCAGTTATAAATATGTATCGCGCCATGGGCTTAGATAATATCTTGTTTTATATGAGTTGCGCCAGTTATTTTTTATGTTTTCACATATTTTATTATACTTATTCCGCTCAACCCTCCGGTTTCGCGCTCATTCACCGGTTTGCACAATGCTTCACTGTCGTTTGCATTGCTTACCCTGCCACGGAGGGGGATTTATTACCTTGGCCTTCCAAGCTGGCATGCCATTCTGGTGCTTGCATTTTTATCCGCAGTTACAGGCTTTGCCTGTTTCCCCGGAACCCCCGCCATGCTTTCAAATCCGCCGTCACAGGCTTTGCCTGTTTCCCCGGAACCCCCGCCATGCTTTCAAATCCGCCGTCACAGGCTTTGCCTGTTTCCCCGGATCCCCCGCCATGCTTTCAAATCCGCCGTCACAGGCTTTGCCTGTTTCCCCGGAACCCCCGCCATGCTTTCAAATCCGCCGTCACAGGCTTTGCCTGTTTCCCCGGAACCCCCGCCATGCTTTCAAATCCGCCGTCACAGGCTTTGCCTGTTTCCCCGCAACCCCCGCCATGCTTTCAAATCCGCCGTCACAGGCTTTGCCTGTTTCCCCGGAACCCCCGCCATGCTTTCAAATCCGCCGTCACAGGCTTTGCCTGTTTCCCCGGAACCCCCGCCATGCCACGTGCGATTTGAATTAACCCTCCAACTGAACCGATAGGTGAAGCGCAAAGCGCGCACGCGCAGGCTGTGCGCAGCACAAATAGCCGCGAGCGAGTTAAATATCGCGCGAACGGACGAACTGCCGGAGGCAGGTCGGCACCCAATAAACTTCTAATTACTATCAGGTACGTTGCTTTTTGGCGCTTCAGGTGATGATGGCAAGAGGTCTGGTACAACACTGATCGGTGCAGAACCATCAGTGGGCTGGGTCTGGTTGGTTGGGATATTGTCCAGAATATCGCCGGGATTGCCGTCTAGCTTGGCCAATATACCCAGTGTCAACGAGGTTACAAAAAATGCAGCGGCAAGAATACCTGTTGTTCGCGTAAGTGCATTGGCCGCACCACGAGCCGACATCATACCGCCGCCACCGCCACCGCCCATACCAAGAGCGCCGCCCTCAGAGCGTTGCAGCAATACAATAACGACTAGAGCCAGCACCACCATTAAATGGATAACGATTACAACCGTTGATATATTTTCCATGAGTATTTTCCGTAATGCCAATCTGGTGCATACGCCAAACTGAATTTCTCATAAATTTTAAAGACGTGGCTTCATACACCATCGACTATTAATGTCCAGTATTAGTTGCCAAAAACTCGGCAGTCCATGCCTGCTATATGTATTTTGCACGGCCTATTTTCAAGCCATTGTGCGATAGGCCTCGCAAATGCCTAGAAAATCCGTTGATTTTAAACTTGCGCCGCCAACAAGTGCGCCATCGACATTGTTGATTGCCATCAGTTCGCCCGCATTGCCGGGTTTTACCGAACCACCATAGAGAATGCGCATTTTGCCCCCCTCATCGCCAAACCGTTCAACCAGCGTTTTACGAATAAATGCATGCGCTTCTTCAACATCAGATGTTTCAGGCACCAGGCCGGTTCCAATTGCCCATACCGGCTCGTATGCGACAATAGTATTTGCAGATGTTGCGCCTCCGGGAACAGAACCCGCTAATTGCTTTCCCAATACATCAAGCGTTTCTCCCGAACGACGCTGAGCTTCCAATTCTCCAATGCAAATGACAGATACAAGCCCTGCCCGCCATGCGGCTTCAGATTTTGCCGCGACGTCGGCATCGCTCTCATTGTGGTCAACCCGGCGCTCGGAATGTCCCGCCAAAACCATTGTACCTTCGGCATCGGCAATCATTTCAGCAGCAGTATCGCCTGTATGGGCACCACTTTCATTGGCATGGCAATCCTGCGTGCCAACCGCAATCGCGCTGCCCTTCGTCCATGATGCAACGAGTGCCATCAATATGGCAGGTGGAAAAATTGCCATATCCAGCTTACTTTGCAGTTGCTCGTCAAATCCGGACACCAATTCACGAACCATTGATTCAGAACCGCTAGAACCATTCATTTTCCAGTTTCCTGCAACAATAGGCTTGATATCCGGGGTCATAATTACAATCTCTTTCCTTAAATGAACAAGTTTCTCTCTGAGTAGTTAGCTTTAGGCAACAAATCAATCCTTCAACGCTTGCGGCAGAGGGGCGCACTGACTAAGAGTACA
The DNA here is from genome assembly GCA_026981655.1 of Rhizobiaceae bacterium. Taxonomy (GTDB): domain Bacteria; phylum Pseudomonadota; class Alphaproteobacteria; order Rhizobiales; family Rhizobiaceae; genus SZUA-100. The sequence goes on from JALSIJ010000255.1 coordinate 22,631, forward strand.
TTTGAAAAACAAGTCGAATTCGACAGAATAATCGAATAGCCGAGCAGGATGCACCTGCAATAAGAAGGTAGAAAAATATGCTTGAACAATTACGCGGAAGTGTGAGCGGTTGGGTTGCCAAAATTTTTATTGGCCTCTTGGTGTTGAGCTTTGGTGTTTGGGGTATTGCCGATGTATTTCGCACAGATGCTGGAAGTGCCGTGGTCACCGTTGGCGAAACACAGGTAACAGTTGGTGACTATAGCCAAATTTATCGACGCAATCTCAATACACTATCACAGCGCTTTGGCACCCAGCTCACAAGGGAACAGGCACGCAGATTAGGCATTGAAGTAACCGTTATGGGCGAAATTGTATCTGGTGCAGTATTGGATGAAAATGCACGGATACTCAATCTTGGTCTTTCTGACAAAACCCTTGCCGGACTGATTGGCAAAGACCCTGCATTTGCAGGGTTCGATGGCAATTTTAGCCGGGACAGGTTTCAGCAGGCGATCAGAAACGCACAAATGCGTGAAGACGAGTATATCAATGGCCGCAACAGGGTTGCAGTACGTAACCAGATATTCGAAGCAACTGCGCGTGGAGATATTCTACCGAAATTATTCTATCAGGCGGCTGCCAACTATACGGAAGAAGCTCGAAAATTCGATTTCATATTATTGACTGCTGAGAGCTTAAAAATTGATCCAAAACCGGAAGTTGGTGATTTGGAAAATTACTTCAAATTGAACAAAGTAGCTTATGCAGCACCGGAATATCGCAAACTCTCAATTTTGAAAGTCGAGCCGGAAGATATTTTCAATACTATCGAGATTGATGATGAGGTCATTAAAGCTGATTACGAATCTCGTAAGGACAGATATGGAAATCCTGAACGCCGCCGGATTCAACAGATCGTGTTTAAAGATCGGGCGAAGGCTGAGGAAGCAGCAAAATCTCTTGCGGAAGGCGCGTTGTTTGAAACGCTGGTATCTGATTTGAAATTGAAAATGTCAGATGTTGATCTGGGCGTTATGAAAAAATCAGATTTGCCGGACAAAAAAATTGCAGAAGCCGCGTTCAAACTTGAACTCAATACAGTCAGCGAAATCATTGATGGCATCTTTGGCCCGGTTATCGTTCGGACAACGGCAATTGAACCTGCTGCAATAACTCCCTTTGAGAAAGTAAAAGATGAGATCAAAAAAGACCTGGTTTTGCGTAAAGCTATAGATGAGATAATTTCGCTTCAAGATTCAATTGAGGATATGCGCGCAGGTGGTGCAACTCTTGAAGAAGTCGCAGAAAAGAATGATCTAAAGTTGCGGATCGTTGATGCGGTGGATGCGACTGGGTCGACACCGGATGGAACAGTTCTCAGCGATTTACCAAATTCAGCCGATTTGCTGCGTTCAGCCTTTGCTGCAGAAGTTGGTGATGAAACTGATTATTTGAACGTTGGCGCAAATGGTTATGCATGGTTTGAAGTCAAGAAGATCATTCCTGCCCGCGACCGCACATTTGATGAGGTAAAGGAACGGGTGGCTGCTGATTGGCGTCGTTATGAAATTGACGGTGCTCTTGGTGCGAAAGCAACCGAATTGAAAAAGAGCCTGGAAGATGGAAAAAGTCTGATTGATGTGGCGTCGGAAATTGGTACCAGCGTACAATCCACCGGATTTTTGAAACGCTCCAGCAGCTCAAAATTGCTTAATGCCAACGCTATTCGCGCGGGATTTTCCGGGCCAGATGGTCATGTTGCAATTGCAAATGGCGAAACCAATGGTGTTCAAGTTCTGTTGCAGGTTGCAGGTATAAAAATTCCGGATTCTGCGACTTTGCCAGATCTTGACAGATCGCGTATTGATGAGGCGGCAGGCAATGATGTACTGGAACAATTGGTGGATCAGCTTCGTATTCGTTATGGTGTCTCGATCAATCAGCAATTGGTTCAGTTGGCACAAGGACAACAATAACAAAAAATCCCATTGGGTCTGACGGACGAAAACGAAAAGAATTGTTATGACCGATTTCAAGCAATTAATTGCCAAGGCTGCTAACGGTACTTCCCTCACTCAGGATGAAGCTGAAAGTGCATTCAGCGTTATGATGAGTGGCGAGGCAACGCCTTCTCAAATTGGCGGTTTCCTGATGGCGTTGCGCGTTCGCGGCGAAACGGTTGATGAGATCAGTGGCGCGGTTCGCTCAATGCGATCTCGCATGCTTAAGGTTGATGCGCCTGATAATGCGATTGATATCGTCGGCACCGGTGGCGATGCATCGGGTTCCTACAATATTTCAACCTGCACAGCAATTGTGGTGGCCGGTTGTGGGGTGCCAATCGCTAAACATGGCAACCGCGCACTTTCTTCCAAATCGGGTGCTGCTGATACTTTAATGGCACTTGGGGTTAATCTGGAGCTTTCCCCGGCTGAAATTTCCAAATGCATTAGTGAGGCCAGCCTTGGCTTTATGTTTGCACCGGCTCATCATGCGGCAATGCGCTATGTGGGGCCAACGCGCGTGGAGCTTGGCACAAGAACCATATTCAATTTGCTTGGCCCGCTTTCTAACCCTGCAGGGGTGAAAAGCCAGTTGGTTGGTGTATTTTCGCCGGAATGGGTGGAGCCATTGGCCCATGTGCTGAAAAACCTCGGATCGAATTCCGTATGGGTGGTACATGGCGATGGCATGGATGAAATGACGGTAACAGCCGATACTCAGGTTGCAGAACTCAAAGATGGGATTGTCCGCACATTCACCGTATCCCCGCAGGATGCGGGCGTCGGCACCTATGATTTTGAAGAACTCAAAGGTGGCGATGCCGAGCACAATGCGGCAGCGCTTCGTGAGGTTCTTGGTGGTAAAAAGAGCGCTTATCGCGACGTTGTTTTACTCAATGCGGCCGCGTCGTTGATGGTTGCCGGCATTACTGACAATCTGAAAGCCGGGGCTGAACTTGCGGCTCAATCTATCGACAATGGCATGGCCAGCATCGTGTTGGATAAACTCGTTGCAATCTCCAATGCGAATAAAGTGTAATGAGCGATATACTCAAAAAGATCGAAGCCTATAAGCGCAAGGAAATTGCTGCAGCTAAGGCCAGGATTTCGCCTGCAGATATTGTAGAACGTGCAAAAAATGCAAGCCCGCCGCGCGGTTTTGTGCAAGCACTGAGGGTAAAAAACTCCAGTAGTGAGTATGCTCTAATTGCCGAGATAAAGAAGGCCAGTCCTTCCAAAGGGTTGATCCGTGAGGATTTTGATCCACCCTTATTGGCGAAGGCTTATGAGACCGGTGGTGCTGCATGTCTTTCCGTTTTGACCGATACGCCATCTTTTCAAGGCTCGCCAGAATTTCTCATTTCGGCCCGTGCGGCGACAAGCCTTCCTGCACTTCGCAAAGATTTTATGTTTGAGCCCTATCAGGTTTGGGAAGCACGCGCTTGGTCAGCTGATTGTATATTGATCATTATGGCAGCACTTTTGGATGATGAGGCGCAGGTGCTGGAAGAAACCGCATTTGAAGCCGGAATGGACGTTTTGATTGAAGTGCATAATGAGCCGGAACTCGAGCGCGCATTAAAGCTCACCTCCCCTTTGATCGGCATCAACAATCGCAATCTCAAAACATTTGAGATGGATCTTGCGACCTCTGAACAATTGGCTGCTCAAGTGCCTGATGATCGATTACTGGTGAGCGAAAGCGGGTTGTTCACCCCCCATGATCTTGCCCGAATGAGCCGCATAGGCATCAACACATTCCTGATAGGTGAAAGCCTGATGCGCAAAAAAGATGTTGCATCCGCAACCAGGATTTTGCTTAATCGCGATATTGAAACTACGGATGCGTGATGGGTAATAATCTAACTCATATTGATGAAACCGGTGCCGCCAATATGGTGGATGTCGGCGATAAAACCCATACCAACCGTATCGCTGTTGCCGTTGGCACAATCATCATGAATGCATCCACTTTGGAAATAATTGTTCAGGGCAACGCCAAAAAAGGCGATGTAATTGGAACAGCCAGAATTGCCGGCATAATGGCTGCAAAAAAGACCCATGAACTCATCCCCCTTTGTCATCCGCTTATGTTGACCTCAGTCAAAGTGAGTATAGAGCCAGATGATAAACTGCCCGGATTGCGGATTGAAGCAATTGCCAAAGTTGGCGGTCAAACCGGCGTAGAAATGGAAGCTTTAACCGCTGTAAGTGTAGCCTGCCTAACCGTCTATGACATGGCCAAGGCCGTTGATCGCGGAATGGAGATTGGCCAAATCAAACTGGTGAAAAAATCCGGTGGCAAAAGTGGGTCATGGTCTGCGGATACTCAATAAGAATCGGTATTGATTTATGAAGCCACTATTGCCCGTTAGTGATGCACTTGCTGCTATTCTCGAAAATGCAAACCAGCTTGATGGTGAGTTTGTTCCATTAGAGAATGCTGCTGACCGCGTGCTTACCGGTGATCTTGCAGCACTTCGCACCCAACCGCCATTTTTTGCCTCAGCTATGGATGGCTATGCGGTTCGTCATACGGATCTTGGTGCTATTCCGGTTGCACTAAAAGTCGTTGGAGAGGCCGGTGCCGGCCACCCTTATATCGGTGAAATTAACAGCGGTGAGTGCATTCGCATATTCACTGGCGCGCCGGTACCCGAAAGTGCCGATACAATTATCATGCAGGAAAATACTGAACGCGAAAGCAATTCATCAACATTTGTAAAAATATTGCAATCAGCCCCCGAGGGAAAATTCATTCGCAAAAAGGGATTGGATTTTGAGGAGGGCAATATACTGCTGAAGGCAGGCTCACTGCTTAACCCGGCCTCCATTTCCCTTGCCGCTGCGATGAACCATGCGAAGCTTAATGTGGTTCGCAAGCCAAGGGTGGCAATCATTGCTACGGGTGATGAATTATTGCCACCGGGGTCAGAACTTGGGCCGGGACAAATTATTGCATCAAACAGCTTTGGCGTTGCTGCAATTGTTGAAAAATACGGCGGCGTCGCTCTTGATATTGGTATCGTCAAAGACACGATTGCGGCGCATGAAAACGCGTTTGCCAAGACTATTGAATTGGAAGCCGATATATTGGTCACACTTGGCGGCGCGTCGGTTGGTGAACATGATCTGGTGCAAAAAACCTTGCTTTCTATAGGGGCAAGAATGGATTTCTGGCGCATTGCGATGCGGCCGGGAAAACCACTAATGTTCGGTGCCCTGCCCCATTCGCGCGGCTCTATGCATTTTCTTGGCCTTCCAGGCAATCCTGTATCAAGTCTCATTTGTTCAACTCTATTTTTGATACCGCTGATTTCAGCCCTGGCTGGTCGGCCATATGAGCAGCTGACTGAAACGGCGATACTTGGCAATGACCTGCCGGAGAATGACCAACGGCAGGATTATCTGCGGGCATCTTTGAGCATAGATTCAGATGGGAAGTTGAGAGCCATGCCATTTGTGGCGCAGGACAGTTCCATGCTTTCATTGATGGCGCACGCCGATTGCTTGATCGTCCGCCCACCTTTTGCACCTGCTGCGAATGCTGGCGATGGCTGTAATTTTGTTAGGTTAAAAAGTTAGACACTGGTCAATTCAAGAAAATGGCAATAATCTTAATTGTTGCATTATGCTCTTTGGGAATAACTTATGAATTTAAATCGTGCCTCCATTTTGTTGCTGTTGATTTTGAGCAATCTTTCAATTTCAGCTGAAGCTGCGGATATGGAAAACCTGATAAATAAATATTCAGATGCTTGTTATGAACGAAGCTATACGCCTGACCATATGAAAAAACATCCGGAGCAAACTGTCACATTTATCCGCTTTGCCCATTTGCCATCTTTACTAAAACCCGAAATACGAAATAGCATTCAGGATTCCGCTAATATATTTCAGCCTATTGCCGATATTGAGGTGCGCTTTAAAGGCGATAGCAAACTTTATGGTAACAGTCTGATTTGCTACATGGATAACGGAAAACCACTATGCGGTGTTGAGTGCGATGGTGGTAGTTTCTATTTTCGTTTCAAAACTAATAATGACATGTTGATTGATTTCCGTGATACGGGTGAAATGGTACTGGAAAGCTCCTGTGGTGAAGGAAGTGAAACTAATCCTCGTCAACTGGCAGATAAAAAAGATGACAGAGTTTTCAGGTTAAGTCCTGTTGATCCCGCCCAATGTATTAGTACAATCAAAGCTCGGCATGATGCTTGGGCATCACAACAAAATTGATTTATCTATCATTATTCCTCAAACGGAACGATCTTGCCTTCTTTGATGGTCACGATACGGTCCATTTTAGCTGCAAGTTGGTGATTATGCGTGGCAATTAATGCTGCCAGTCCTGATGAACGCACGAGACGTGTTAATGCCTCAAACACATATGAAGCAGTTTCGGGATCGAGATTGCCGGTTGGTTCATCTGCAAGCAACAGTTTGGGCGCATTGGCAACTGCGCGCGCGATCGCGACACGTTGCTGTTCGCCACCGGACAACTCGCTTGGTCGATGGGTGGCACGTTGAGCGATATGCATATATTCCAACAATTGAGCCGCACGTTCGCTCGCTTCACTTTTGGTGAGGCCTGCGATCATCTGCGGTAAGGTTACATTTTCAAGGGCGGTGAATTCAGGCAACAGGTGATGAAACTGATAGATAAAACCAATATCAACGCGCCTGGTTTTTGTGCGCTCGTCATCATTCATAGTGCCGCAAGATTTGTCCCCGATAAATACCTCACCGCTTGAAGGACGTTCCAACAGGCCGGCTAAATGCAGCAGGGTTGATTTGCCGGCACCAGATGGAGCCACAAGGGCAACCATTTCGCTCGCATGAACTTCCAGATCAGCCCCATTTAGCACTTCAATTTTATTTGGCGCATCACCATAATGACGCGATACGGCTTCAAGGCGTAAAATGGCCCTGCTTGAATTGTTACTCATATCGAAGTGCCTCAACCGGGTCGAGTTTGGCAGCTCGCCAGGCGGGAAATAATGTTGCCAGGAATGAAAGTGCTAAAGCCATCAGCACAATCATCGTGGTTTCGGCCGGGTCCATGTCAGCTGGAAGTTGGCTTAAAAAATAGAGTTCGGGGTTGAATATTGTGGTTCCGCTAATCCATGAAAAGAACTGGCGGATGCTTTCAATATTCCAACAAACCACCACTCCAAGGATGACACCCGCCAAAGTGCCGACCAGACCAATGGCCGCGCCAGTGATAAAGAATATGCGCATTACCGCGCCTTTAGTGGCGCCCATTGTGCGTAAAATCGCGATGTCGTGGCCCTTGTCCTTGACCAGCATAAACAGCCCGGAGACCACATTGAGCGCTGCGACCAAAACAATCAAAGTCAAAATCAGGAACATGACATTGCGCTCAACTTCCAATGCTGAAAAGAAGGTCACATTGCGCTGTCGCCAGTCAACCAGATAGAGTTGCCGGGCAGCCGCTTTTTCGATAGGTTCGCGTATCTGGCCCACATTATCGGGATCATCGATAAATATTTCAATGACCGTGACCTTGCCTTCGCTGTTGAAATAAAGCTGGGCTTCTTTCATTGGCATGAATATAAATGATGCATCATATTCGGACATACCAAGCTCAAATACAGCAGCAACTTTGTAGGATTTGACCCGAGGCGTTACACCCAGCGGGGTAACATTTCCCTCTGGAGATATTAACGTAATGCGATCGCCAGCAGATAGACCGAGCGATTCCGCCAGCCGGATGCCGACGGCGACGCCCCTTTGATTGTCAAAATCTTTGATGCTGCCCTGGCGAATATTCTTTGCGACCGCGTCGATTTTTTGAAGGTCATCTCCCCTTACCCCACGCACAAGCGCGCCGGTGCCACCCTTGCCACCGGAGGCAAGTACCTGGCCTTCAACTAACGGAACCGTATAGGTTACCCCGTCAACCCCATCGACACGTTTTGCAACGGCTGAATAGTCGGTTAGATCTGAGCCGATCGGCTGAATGATCAAGTGCCCATTGATGCCAAGAATTCGGTCAAGCAACTCGCCTCGAAAACCGTTCATTACCGCCATGACGATAATCAGCGTTGCAACCCCCAGCATAATGCCTAAAAAGGAAAAGCCTGCAATAATTGAGATGAAGGTTTCCTTGCGCCGAGCCCGCAGGTAGCGCAAAGAAATCATCCATTCGAACGCAGAAAACGGCCTGGTATTGGTTGCCGGGTCATTGGTTGCTTCAGATGTTGCATCAACGCTCATATTTATTTGCCACCAAGCTGATTAATTGCTGCTTCGATTGAGAGAGACTGGCGCTCACCGGTTTTACGGTTTTTCAATTCAATTTCACCATTTGCAAGTCCGCGCGGGCCAACAATTAATTGATTGGGCAACCCAATCAGATCCATTCGAGCAAATTTCCCGCCCGCCCTTTGGTCTGTATCGTCGTACAGTACATCAAGTCCGGCATTTGTAAGGCTCGTGTAAATCTTTTCACAGGCCGCATCGGTATCCGCATCACCCGATTTAAGATTGATCAGGCCCAGATCGAACGGCGCAACACTTTCCGGCCAGATAATGCCGTTTTCATCGTGGCTAGCTTCAATGATTGCGCCAACCAACCGGCTTGGCCCAATACCATATGACCCCATATGAACGGGATGTTCAGCGCCATCGGGGCCTGCAACTTTTGCGTTCATCGCATCTGAATACTTTGTACCGAAATGGAAGATATGTCCGACTTCAATTCCGCGGGCGGCCAATTGATCGTCTTTTGCAACCGACTGCCATTCGCTCTCGTTGTGCATCTCATCGGTGGCTGCATAGGGGCCAGTCCAGGCAGATACAATTTCCTGCAATTGGTCAGCATTGTCAAAGTCCACATCACCGGAAGGTACGGGTAGGTTGAGATAGTCGCGATGGCAAAACACACCGCTTTCGCCGGTATCTGCCAATATCAAAAACTCATGGCTCATATCGCCACCAATTGGACCGGTATCTGCGCGCATGGGAATAGCTTTGACGCCCATGCGTTCAAAAGTTCGTAGATAGGAGACAAACATGCGATTATAGGCGACGCGCGCCTGGTCGGCATCAAGGTCAAAAGAATAGGCATCTTTCATCAAAAATTCACGGCCGCGCATAACGCCAAAACGGGGGCGCACTTCGTCGCGAAATTTCCATTGAATGTGGTAGAGATTTAGCGGCAGATCCTTGTAGGAACGAACATAGGAGCGGAAAATATCCGTCACCATTTCCTCATTGGTCGGGCCAAACAACATATCGCGTTTATGGCGATCTGTTATGCGCAGCATTTCCTTGCCATATACATCGTATCGACCGCTTTCACGCCAAAGATCTGCCGCTTGAATGGTTGGCATTAAAATTTCAACAGCGCCTGCCCTGTTTTGTTCTTCGCGTATGATGCCTTCAATTTTTCGCAAAACTTTCAGACCCAACGGCAACCACGAATAGATGCCAGCCGATTGCTGTCGCACCATGCCTGAACGCAGCATTAGGCGATGGGATACAATTTCCGCTTCCTTAGGTGTTTCCTTCAGGTTGGGAAGAAAATATTTGGACAAATACATCGGCTTGAATGCTCACTGATAAAGAATCGTTACAAAGGATTATAAAGGTTGTGTTACCGCAATAACATACCGCATCTCCTTATATAAAAAGGACGGAAATACATATTGAATAATTGGTAATCTGGGAATTTTAACAGCTGCTTTCAACCACATAAAAGCGATGTATGGTCGCTGCGTTTACCAAAAAAGCAGGAATATTTCCATATTCGTCACTTTTTGCGGGTTTTTGCGTAATTTTTCGTTTTTTTAGATGACATATAATTTTCACTCGTCTAGTGTCGGCTCAAACAACAAGAGACAGCAACAATGTCTCGGCTATCGCGGTCTATGTCTTGGGAGGATGTGGTCCAGGCGCGTTTATCGCAGCCGCTTTCCAGCGAGTGATCGTTGGTCAGATTTGGATCTGGGCGCGGAACTAATTCTACAGGGCTTTGGCCCTGTATTTTTTTGCCGTCAATTTTTCCTATTAATTATAGGGTTAGCTTTAATTCAGCTTCCCGCTCTTCATATTGACGCTGAACATCAACCGTATAATCTCGAACCAGAGGTGCCGCATCGCGATTGCGTGAAAGCTGGATATGGAAAACCATCTGGGCACCGGTACGAAACATCATTTCCGCACTGATCAGATAAAATTCCCACATGCGGGCAAATTTTTCATCAAACATTTCTTCGACTTCCGCCCGATTTTCCTGAAACCGCTTTTCCCAATGAGCAAGCGTTGTCGCGTAATGAGTGCGTAAAATTTCCAGATCAGTTACCCACAAATGGTTCTGCTCGACCACCGACAAGACTTCCGACATTGAAGGCGAATAGGCTCCGGGGAAAATATATTTTCGCAACCAGCTGCTGGCCATACCTGGCGGACTCATATGACCAATGGAATGAATGAGTGCCAAGCCATTATCCGGCATAAGGGTGTTTAGTTTTTTGAAGAACTCGTCATAGTGATGCACGCCCACATGTTCAAACATACCGACCGACACGATACGGTCAAATTGCTCATTAACCTCGCGATAGTCCATCAGTTTAAAGCGAACGCGGTCTGCAAGCCCCTCATCTTCAGCGCGCTTCGATGCAAGCGCCTGTTGTTCCTTGGATAAGGTGACACCGAGCACTTCGACGTCTGCCATTTTTGCAATATAGAGCGCGAGATCGCCCCAGCCGCAACCAATATCAAGCACTTTTTGACCCGGCTGCAGATTGAGTTTGGCGGTCAAAAGGCGCAATTTATTGCGCTGCGCCTGCTCCAGGCTTTCATTATCATTCATGAAATAGGCACATGAATAGAGCATGTTTTTATCAAGAAACAGTTTGTAAAACTCATTACCAATGTCGTAATGATGCGCCACATTTGCCTGGGCTTTACCAACCGGGTTTGCCTGTTGAAGTTTGCGAAACTTCATTGAAATCGCGCGCACTACTTTTTGAATTGGATAACTCGTGACATTGCCGCGATTGATCGAAAACAGGGTCAAAAATTCACGTAATGTTGACCCTTCGACAAAGCTCAACCGGCCATCCATATAAGCCTCACCCGCATGCAATTCCGGGTTTAGAACCAGCTTGCGATATAGCGAAGGATCGCTCAGTTTCATAGTGACTTCCGGGCCACCCGGTTCGCCAATAAATTTATGCGGTGCATCCTTGTGGTCAATAATGGTCAGTGAACCTTTTTTAATGAAGGCTTTCATCATATTGGAAAGTGGAAACATGGCCGGCTCTCTTGGAATGTTTAACGTATTACAGTTATAAAACTAAAGAAATTATATAAGCTGATAGTGCTGACTAAATATTGATAAATAGTCAAACCAGACTATAGAAATATCTGGCTGCCACCAGTAGCAGGAAAAATCCAAAGGCAATTTCCAGCTGTCGTTTTTCCATTGCATGAGCAATTTTAACACCCAGCGGGGCAATCAATACGGTTACTGGAATTACTAATAACACAGCTACAATATTAACATAGCCGATTGAGAATGGTGGCAGGTTTTCTGCGCCCCACCCAGCCCAGATAAAGCCGATAGTTGCCGGAATGGAAATCAACACTCCAACCCCCGAAGATGTTGCTACCGCTTGGTGCATGGGACGATTAAACAAAGTCATAAATGTGTTGGTTAAAACACCGCCACCAATACCCATCAGCGTTGAAAGAAACCCGATTACAAAACCAACAATTGCACGCACAGGATTTTTTGGCACATCGTCTCCCAAGCGCCAACTTTCTCGATTAAACAGCAATCGCAGCGCCACCATTATTGCGATAAGGGCAAATATTATCCGCAATCCCGCACTGGAAATTGAAGCCGCAACAAGTGATGCTAAAATCACGCCAGATGGAACTGCTATCACCCATTTTTTCAATAGTTCCACATCTACCGCGCCTTTTTTGAGATGGGCTGTGAAAGAACGCAATGAGGTTGGTATGATGATCGCCAAGGATGTGCCGACGCAGACATGCATGCGGATCACCTCATCAATGCCAAGCATTGTTAAAAACTGATAGAGCACTGGAACCAAAATGGCCCCGCCGCCGATGCCGAAAATTCCCGCCATTATACCGGCAATTGCGCTTGCGGTCAGCATTGCCAGTGCAAAAGGCAAAAGCTCCATAATAGTCAATGACTGGCTCAACACATGTCTCTTGTCTGCAATTAAAATCTGATTTGGAATTAATGGGGCCTGCCCCTAGGCTGATAACATCAAATCATTGTCTAGAACAGCGGCAAATGCCTGTTGGATTACTTGTTCATCAGCGTCTGGTTTACACGAATCAACTGTCATTACCTGACGGTAGCGCCTGGACCCTGCCCTGCCCTTGAACAGGCCCAACATATGGCGGGTTATATGATTAACCCTGCCACCGGCGGAAATATGCCGGGCAGTATAATCCATCATGGCGTTACACAATTCTTCGTAATCAATTGGATTTTTATCAGCGCCAAATAATTCATTGTCCACATAGCGCAGAATTTCTGGATTATGATAGGCGGCCCGTCCAAGCATGACACCATCAACGTACTGCAAATGGGTCTGGGCCTGATCTAGAGTTTCAATGCCGCCATTTATTCCAATAAATTTATCTGGAGATTTCTGTTTAAGCCGATAAACACGATTATAATCGAGTGGCGGAATATCACGATTTTGTTTTGGGCTTAAACCTTCAAGCCAGGCTTTTCGCGCGTGCACCCACAACGCATCACAGCCTTTTGAAAACACCGCATCCGCCAAATTATCAAGCGCTGGCTCTATATCCTGATCATCGACCCCAATACGGCATTTGACGGAAATTGGAATATTGACCACCTGTTTCATTGCATCAACGCACTCGCCAACCAATTCTGGCTCTTGCATCAAGCAGGCTCCAAATGAGCCGGATTGAACGCGGTCTGACGGGCAACCAACATTGAGGTTGATTTCGTCATAGCCCCATTTTTCACCCTCAATAGCTGATTTGATCAGTTTGTCAGGCTCACTTCCGCCGAGCTGTAAGGCAATTGGATGTTCTGCATTGGAAAACCCCAAATGGCGTTCAAGGTCACCGTGCAAAATTGCATCTGCAACCACCATTTCAGTATAAAGCAAAGCGCTATTGCTCATCAAGCGATGAAAATACCTGCAGTGCCGATCACTCCAGTCCATCATCGGTGCAACGGCGAATATTTTAGTGCGATTAATCGATATCATTGAGCTCAACTTGCAGAACGGCAATAGAAACAGCATACACAAATGCAATGAATTGCAGGCTATAACACCATTTCAGCGCAATTCAAATTTTGATGGAGCCAAATTGGCGGCAATTCTACCTGTGTGAAACCGGTTTCCAAGTGTCAAAACCAAGTTGCTCTATTCAACAACTAACCAAGGGATTTCCTTTTACGGCTGCCATTCTACCGAGATTTTACGTATCACGGATGAATGGCAAACATGAGGCGACCTTGCTAATCCAGCAGAAGCCCCGGAAGCCAGAGTGTGATCTGCGGCCAGTAAATCACCATGCCCAAACCGATGAGCTGCAGGCCAACAAATGGAATAATACCTTTGTATATTGACTGCATTTTCACCTCTGGTGGAGAGACACCCTTCATATAAAACAGCGCAAAACCGAATGGTGGCGTCAGGAACGAAGTTTGCAGGTTTATCGCCACCAATATGGCAAACCAATATATCACCTGCGCCTGCACGTTTCGTAAAGGTTCAGATTCATCAAACCCAAGATGATCGGCAAACTCCGGTGCCAGAAAGCGCACAATTGGGGTGAAAACAGGCAAAATAATCAAGATGATTTCGAGAAAATCAAAGAAAAAACCAAGAAGAAATATTACGCCCATTAGCAAGAACAACAATCCCCAGGGGGCAAGGTCCAGCCACTCGATAAACTCGATGATCAGGTCTTCTCCGTAAAGTGCACGGAAGAAATAGGAGAATGTTGTCGCTCCCAGGAATATCAGAAAAATCATCGACGTTGTGAGCGCCGTGCGATGGCACACATCTTTTAATACCTGAAGGTTCAGGGCATTATTAAACACAGCCAAAACAATCGCGCCAAAAGCGCCAATGCCTGCGGCTTCTGTTGGTGTTGCCCAGCCGCCGAAAATAGAACCCAGTACCACAACAATTAGAAATACTGGAGGAATAAATCCCTGAAGAACCAAACCAAACAGAGAATTACCTTCTTGTTTTCCAAATACCATAGAGAGCGCAAATATCGAGAAGAACCCGATCAGCCCCCAATTTATATATTCAGAAGAGCCGGTATATGACAGTCCATAGGCGACCACAACAATACCAACAGCATAAAGCAAAAACTTCTTTTTCCGTGCCTGATTGGTGTCCTTTATCTCAATCTGACCATCCTTTAAAGGCGGAGCCCAATGGGGGTATATCGTACTCATAACTAAAATATAGGCAAAATACAGTGCCGCCAACAACAATCCTGGTAGCACAGCTCCAAGGAACAGGTTTCCAACCGAAATCGCCATCAGGTTGGCCATTAGAACCAGCATGATGGAGGGCGGGATGAGAATACCAAGTGTTGCAGAGGCGGCTAATGTGCCGGTTGCCAACGGCTGGTTATAGCCTTGTTTCAACATCGTAGGCAGCGCCATCAAGGTCATCATCACAACCGATGCGCCGATAATGCCGGTTGTTGCCGCCATGATGGTGCCAAGAACAGTCACAGAAAGTGCTAACCCGCCAGGAACACGCTTCAACAATACCTGTAATATCTCAAGCAGACTGTCGGCTACTTTCGATTTCTCAAGCATTGTCCCCATGAATATGAAACAGGGTATCGCTACGAGAACTGTGTTGTGGGCTGCCCCACTACCTCCATCCCCACCCCAAATGCGGTTTGGTACGTTAAAAAATTCTCTGAAAGTGACGACCTCAAAGTAAATACCCAGAAAGCCGAAAATCATTGCAACACCGCCAACGGCAAGCGCGACGGGAAGCCCGGTAAATAGAATCAGTGCAAGGGCAAGAAACATATATCCGCCGATAAACTCGGCAAAATGGTCAAACATAAATTCAGGCATTTACTTACTCCCCCCATCGGACTTTTTGGCTTTTAACTTCTCCAATTCGCTTTCATCCAAGTCAAAAACTTCAGCCAGAACTTCGGGGTCAACCAGCAAATCGTCGGTAGCAAATACAGTTATCACCCCTGCAGCTTTGTCTCGAACATCATCATCACCGAACAAAAAGACGAACAACCGCATCCACGTGGAAAGCAAGGCGGCCAGGAGGCTTATAAAACCAAGTACCATTACTGATTTGATGATGTATCTCATACCGATTCCGGTCATTGATTCGGAACCTTCACCCTGGTGGAAGGACAAGGCGACAAAGACATATGCAAAATAGGTAATTATCAGCAGATAAGGAATGGCCATAAGGGTCAGGCCGATTAACTCAATCCATGCCTGTTTGCGTTTCACCAGTAGTTCGCGGAAAATATCCACTCGCACATGGGAATTCATCAAATAGCCGAAACCGAATGATGTAAACAACAAAATTGCATGCAAGTGCCATTCTGAATCTTGAAATATGTTTGGATTAAACCAAGCAATATTTGCTTCAGCGAGAGCGATACGAAAAAAATCAATTTTCCGGGTAATCACATCGAACATTATGATGCCGATTAATGGTAAAATAAACCAACTGCCTATCTTGCCAATTGCCCGCGACGGTCGATCAAGCATCTCCGCCACATTAAGGAGGCGTTCCATAGCCCTGGTTCCTTCCAGTGTTTTACGAGATTATCAGGAATTTTTGCGCAATTTCAGCACCAACTGCCCACAGTCAGTCACTCAGAAAACAGCAAAAATACCCAGTAAACAGAAGAAATGACCGGCTACACTAATATGCAGCCGGCCAGATATTAAGGTCTTATTTCAGGTAGCCGCGCTCACCCCAAACCTTATATTTTTCATGGAAATCATTGTAGGACTTCCAGACTTTTTGTGCATCAGGGTTGTCGGCGATTTCCTCGAGAACAACCTCATCCCAAGCAGCCCGGAACTTGCCGATTTGTTCATCGGTCCAGGTCATGTTTTTCACACCATTTTTCTCATTATCAATCATGGCCTGGAACTGAGATGCTTCACCATCGGCAATTTCCAGCGCAATGTTGGCAGCACATGCGGTTTCAAGCATCGCTTTATTTGCATCTGAAAGAGCGTTCCACTTATCCATGTTGATGAGCAGTTCATTGGAAGTCGCTTGTTGATGCCAACCGGGATAGTAATTGAACTTCGCTATCTGGTAGAAACCAAGCGAACGGTCAATTGCAGGCATGGAAAATTCGGTCGCGTCAATAGTACCAAGTTCTAAAGCCGGATAAATATCCGCTGCGGCCAACAATTGTGTAGACACACCAAACTTGTTCATCACCTTTGCGCCCATGCCGAAGAAACGCATTTTCATGCCTTTCAACTGATCAAGACTCTTGATTTCTTCACGGAACCAGCCAGATGTTTCCGGTGGAATCATACCGCAAAGAAGGAACTTAATATTGTCTCTAGC
>JALSIJ010000256.1 GCA_026981655.1 Rhizobiaceae bacterium
ATCCGTCAAGGCAATGAAATCATAGCCTTCAGCCCGGTATCGGCGACAAACTTCTTGCGGGTCAATAGCACCATCTGACCGAGTGGAGTGGGTATGAAGATTGCCGCGATAAAATTTCCCGGCGGTAGTGAAAAAATTTGTAGGCACGATGTAGAAATCCGTTTAGTTTATTAATGGTCAATCAATTGGTGCAAAAAATGCTTCTTTTTGGTTGGTCACTTCAGCCCATAACCGGTCGCCGTAGGAAAAATGCCACCATTCATCAGGGTAATTTATCATGCCAACACTATGCATCGCCGAGACAAGCATATCGCGATTTTTGCGTATTTCATTTGAAACTGGCCATTGGGTTGGTGCGACGCCGGACAGCCCTTTCATCGGCCCACCAAATTCCAATTCGGTGCGATCTGAGCGGGCCAGTTTGACATCAATTGCGGCCCCTGCCTGATGGCCGCTACCAAAACCATCCGGCGGAGAAACCCAGCGCGAGGATTCAGTATAGATTTCGGCCTTGCTCCAATCAGGATTATTCTCTGTAATGTTTGCGACAACCGGGTTCCATAATTCCCACTGGCGTGCTCGAGAACGAAACGCCTCGAAAATCATCAGGCACAGTCCGTTTGGTAGACCCTCGGCGCAGGCGATGACTTTATCACAGACAACCCGTCGGATGCGCCAGTCATCGGTTTCCAATGGGTTGAGAAACAAGCGATCGGTTTCGACAAGCATCACCATGTCAACGGGGTTTTCGCGTTCGCTCACTTTAATCATTTGTCTTATCCGCTGGCCGCTATTGTCGAAAGTGAAAAGGTTTACAAAATCTGACTGAGAAACAACTTGGTTCGCTCATGCTGCGGATTGCCAAAAAAAATGCCAGGCTCATTTTCTTCGACAATATCGCCTTCATCCATAAAGATCACCCGATCGGCAATAGTTTTGGCAAAGCCCATCTCGTGGGTTACTACAATCATTGTCATACCGGTGTCGGCGAGCTCGACCATCACATCCAGCACTTCCTTTATCATTTCCGGATCAAGTGCAGATGTTGGCTCGTCAAACAGCATGATCTTAGGGTTCATACACAAAGACCTGGCTATTGCCACGCGCTGCTGCTGACCGCCTGATAGCTGGCCGGGATATTTATCCGCCTGCTCAGGAATCTTTACCCGTTCAAGGTATTTCATAGCGTTGGATTCGGCTTCAGCTTTCGGCATTTTGCGGACCCAGATCGGACCAAGTGTCAGGTTTTCCAATATACTGAGATGCGGAAACAGATTGAAACTTTGGAATACCATCCCAACTTCGGTGCGAATATGGTCGATATTCTTGAGATTTTTATCAAGCGTTATACCATCTACAACGATGCTGCCTTCCTGATGTTCCTCAAGGTGATTGATGCATCGAATGAGGGTGGACTTGCCCGAGCCCGATGGTCCGCAGACGACAATTCTCTCTCCCTTGTGAACAACAAGATTTATGTCTTTGAGCACATGAAACGCACCATACCATTTATTGACCTTGTCAAGCTCAATCATAATTTCACTGGATATGGCTGAGGTTAGTTTATCCGGCGTATTCTGATTTTGTTCTGTCTTTGAATCCGACATTTATTTTCCTTACAATTTACCGGTTATTATTTGTGGCCAGTTGAAAGTTTAACTTCCAGATGGCGACTGTATTTTGACATCGCAAAACACAGGACAAAGAACAGCAATGCACCAAACACGAGCGTTTCCTGGTGCAGTCCTAACCACGGCTTATCGCGGCTGATTGTGCGCAGAATGTTCAAAAGATCAAACAGGCCGATAATTGAAACCAGTGTTGTATCTTTCAGCAGCCCAATAAAACTGCCTACTATATTGGGGATCATATGTTTGAGTGCCTGGGGCATAATGATTAACCCCATAGTTCCCCAATAACCCAACCCTATGGTGTGGGCGCCTTCAAACTGGCCCTTGGGTATTGCCTGCAACCCGGCCCGAACAGTTTCAGCCATATAACAGGCATTAAACAGGCAAACCGCTATAATAACCTGAGCCAGTTTGTTGAGGACGAAACCTTCCGGCATAAACAGCGGGAACATGGTTGTTGCCATGAACAATACCGTTATCAACGGGACAGAACGAAACACCTCAATAAAGCCCATACTCAAAAAACTCACAGCCTTGAGTTTTGAGCGACGGCCAAGAGCCAGCAAAATGCCCCCCGGCAATGCTGAGGCAATACCGATACCGGCAATAACGAATGTTAAAAACAACCCGCCCCATCTGGTCCAGCTGATGCTCTTTTCAACCCAGCTCAATTGCCAGATAAAGACCGCCACCAGGCATGCCGCCAGTACGCCCAGCAATATATTGCGCTTTTGTTTTTCCGGCGCATCATTTTTCCCAAGCCGGTCAATAATGACGTTTGGCAAATTAGCATTTTTGAAATATCCAAGCGCTGCATTTATCGTAAGAGCAACAAGACAAACAATCGCGCCGGCAATCATAACTTGAACAAAAATTCCCTTGTCACCACCGGAAAACAGGTAACCGGCAAGGAACGGGTATAACGCAACTGCGGAAAATCCGACGAAAACTTTGCCCTGAACCCGTGGTAACCACAATGGCACCATCCAGATTACCAACAGGATGCCACCAAGATTGATCCGCCATATTTCATCACGCGGGTACAGACCATAGAAAATACTGTCCATCCAGGCAATAATCCCGGCCCAGCATGCTCCATCGATGCTGATTTGAAAACATTCCCGCCGTGTTTCGGCAATCCACACACCATCAATAAAACCCCAGGTCAACATTGATTTGAGACTGAAAAAGATAGCGATCAGAACTAATATGGACAAAACACTGCTAAACAATGTGTCGAACATGTTTACTTTCAACCAGCCAAGCGGCGTGCTTTCATTGAGCGGCGGCTTTCTCGGCGGTGTGGGTTTTGTACTTACATATGCCATGATTAGCGCTCCACCAGTTGAACACGTTTATTATAAATATTAAGCAGCCATGAAATCGTCAAACTGGTAATCATGTAAAAGCCCATGGTCATGCCTACGATTTCGATCGCATGGCCCGCAGTATTTAATGATGTTTGCATATAGACCGCCACCAGATCAGCGTAACCAATTGCGGTTGCCAGGGATGAGTTCTTAACGACATTCATCCACAAACTTATCATGGGCGGCACAATAGCCGGCATTGCCTGAGGGATAGTCACCAGTGACAGAACTTTTCCTGGCCGAAGACCAATGGCCAAAGCAGCTTCAGTTTGCCCTTTGTTTACCGACAGCACGCCAGCCCGAACAGCCTCGGCCAGATACGCCGAATGATAAAAAATCAAAGCCATCAACAAGGCAATAAAGGCGCGAGGTAACGAGGCTCCGCCGACAAAGTTAAAACCTTGCAGTGCAGGAACATCCCAGGCTAACGGAGAGCCGGTCGTCAAGAAAACAATCGCAGGCAGGCCCAGCAGTATTCCTACTGAAGGCAAAAACATTGGGAAACTTTCGCCTGTTTCATCCTGGCGTTTTTGCGCCCATCGCCGGTATAAATAGGTTGCAATTACGCTAACCACCAACGCAACAAGGGTCATCCATAACAAATCACCAGGGACCGGCCATGGGACATATAATCCACGTATATTCAAAAAAGCCAACTCTGCTCCACCTGAGAGATCAAGGCTTTGTTTAAGTCTTGGCAGAATAGCATAGACCACTGAATACCAGAAAATAATTTGTATCAGTAAGGGAACATTGCGTGCAATTTCGATATAAGCCAGAGCAACTCTAGAAATCAGCCAGTTGTTGGATAATCTCATAATACCAAGAGAAAAACCCAGAAAGCTCATACCGATAATAGCAAGGAACGATACATAAAGTGTGTTGAGGACACCGATCCAGAAAATTCGGCTATAGGTGTCAACTCCGGGTGTGAAAGAGATGAGTTTAAAGTCCGGGTCAAAGGGTGCAGCAACGCCGAGAAACTCAAAACCAAAGCTCAAACCGCGCTTTTCCAAATTTTGTGCCGTGTTGGATGCCAAGAACCAGACGAGCCAGACAACAACCGAAACTGTCAGTATTTGAAAAAATATTGATCGAACACGCTCGTCTTGAAAAAAATTAAATTTTTCTTGCGGTTTAACGCGCGCAGCTTCGCTTCCGCTGTCACCAGTTGCCACAATTCCCTCCCGGAATAATAGAAAATCAATACACTAAACATGAGCCGGTGCCAAACCAGACTGCAATTTGATCTGGCACCAGCTGATAACACCAACGAAAAGACCGTTGAATGTTAGTTTAGCGCATTGGAGGTGAGTACATCAGGCCGCCTTTGGTCCAAAGAGCATTGGAGGATCCTTCTCTAGGGATACCAATTCCTTGTGGGCCATTGCCCATATAGCGCTCATAGTTTTCGCCATAGTTGCCGACTTGCTTGATGATATTGTAAGCCCAGTCCTTGGTTAGTCCAATTCCCTTATACAGGTCGCCTTCTGTTCCCAGCATACGCCGGATTGAAGGGTTCTTCGAATTGGCGCGCAGATCATCAACATTGGCGCTGGTAATGCCCAGTTCTTCAGCATTGACCATTGCAAACTGCGCCCACCTGACAATGTCAGCCCACTGGTTATCACCGTGGCGAACTGCTGGAGCCAAAGGTTCCTTGGAGAGCGTATCGGGCAAGATCAAATGATCACCTGGAACAGGAAATGCTGATATACTGCCGGCCATTGACGATTTGTCACCGGTCACAGCATCACAACCACCTTGCAGGTAAGTTTCATCACGCACGTTAAAGTCTTCAAATGTAACAGCGCTGATATTAAGGTCGTTGATACGGCTGAAGTCAGTAAGATTTGATTCTGTGGTTGTTCCAGTCAAAACACAAACCTTCGCGCCCTTAAGATCAAGGCCGCTTTTGATACCGCTATCCTTTGGAACTGTAAAACCCTGGCCATCATAAAATGTCGGGGTCAGAAAGTCGATCCCAAGTTGTGTATCACGAGACATTGTCCAGGTTGCTGTACGTGACAACAAATCAGAATCGCCATTGGCTAAAGAGGTAAATCGCGCCTGACTGCTGACCGATTGAATTTCCAGCTTTTTGATATCGCCAAAAACAGCGGCGGCTACCGCATGGCAGACAGCAACATCAAGACCTTGCCATTCTCCCTTGGAATCAAGAAAATAATAGCCCGGTGATGCAGGACCAACCTGACAACGCACATGACCGCGTTTTTTGACAATTTCCAATGTACTTTCAGCCGACGCCGTAGTGGCCCCGGTAAATGACATTGCCGCAAATACAGCAACAGAAGTAAGTAATGTCGTGAGTTTCATTTGTATGTTCTCCCTTTGACGAAATAGTTATTTTTATTTTTGGTAGGTGAAGCAACTATTGGCCAATGCTCCAAATGCTCGCGATGAACAATTTGAATTCTGCCAGATATTGTCCTTCCTTTTCCCCCGTCAAAAGATTAGGTTGAATAAAATCCGTGGTCCAATGCGTTTTCCAGCCAAACTCATGCAAAAACTGCATGACTAAAAAATTGTTGCAAAAAATGTATCAAAATTATGAGTGCTCAAGCAAAACTTGCCAAAAATTTTCCACCCTGGGCTCATTGTATTTTGAGTTACGGTATATCTTGATATCAACGAAAATGTCGTCTTTAGGTTCTGCGGCACGCACAAGTCTTCCATTTTCCAGCTCGCCCGCGATATACCCTATAGGTATCCACGCCAACCCAAACCCTTCAATTGCCATTGCTTTTATAGTTGGCGAATTAGAGGATTCATAGACGGATTTAAAAACTAGATTGCCGTATTTGTTTTCCATATGATGGCGTATTGGCGAAGGCGACCTCTTTTGCAAAGTGTGCAGGCAGGCTATTGGTCCTTTGGGCGTATCTGGCAACCAATAGCGCGGAGCACCATTTTCATCCGGGCTGACGACAGCAACGAGCGACTCTTCACCCAATTTTATGGACGAAAAAATTCTCATTGGTATTTTGAAAATTATATTGCGGGCTCTCATAACAGATTAAAAAGTCCACTGAATTATCCACCAGAGCATCAAAATAATCGTCAATTGTATTGTAGTTGGTTTTTACCACAAACTGATTTGCTTCGATGAGGTTCTGAAGGCTTTTCAGCCAGGCTGGCAAAAAAACATGCGCCAGTGATGTGAGCGTGGAAAACCGTATTTTTTCCCTGTCTTCTTTAAGCAAATTTTGAACATCCATTTTCCCTGCCAATGCGCTATCAAGAATGTTTTGCGCCACAGGTAAAAATAATATTCCCGCGTTCGTCAATTGTGAAGGCTGGCAAGTCCTGTCGATCAAAGGAGCTTCGACCCATGCTTCAAGCGCTTGAATGCGACGGCTGAATGCGGGTTGCGAGACACAACGTTGCTGGGCGGCTATACGAAAATTACCTTCGGCACTCAGTGCTAAAAAATCTTCAAGCCATTTTAATTCCATCACTGTGCCCCGTTTCGATATCCATGCATGATTCTAAAACACCTGTGTTTTATTTCAAATACAGAAGAATTGCGCTTGTTTTGCAGTTGAAACAACATGCAAGCTTTCGTGGCAATGACTTCACGTCCGCCATACATAGACCGGGAATGTGCCACGACCAATAGATCAGTAAATAATGTCTGGTTATAGCTCTCAGTTTCATGAAACCTAGCCAAATATATATGGATTTCGGCACACTGATTATGCCAACAGGAACTTCTCCTTTGCCTTCCCTACCGATCTGCAAAAATCCTAACCGCTATATGCTCTGCCATTTACTGCCTGCAATGGCGGCTGTTGGGCCGTAAAGAGCTTGATTTGTAAGAATCGTTGTCGACAATAATCACCCAAAACCACCGGTACAGCTCAAATATCCATTCAATTGATATGTCGATCTTATCAACATCGATGATGCGGAACTTCATCCACTTGTCTCATGGGAAAAAACTCGGCCACCAGGCACGGCATATCTACACTTTGACAATAAGCATTTCTTCAACCAGTTTTTGCACCCGCAAGGCTTCTTCCAGAGTGGCGAGGCGATGTGAGTGCCCGTTCAGACACAGGAGCAAATCATCAAGCTGAGCCTTCAAGCCTACACGCCTCGGATCATCAGGATCTTTTCCAACAGGTTCAAATTCACCGCCGATTGAAGCCGAATCACGAAAAAAATCGCTCACCCGTCGACTGAATTTTGATCCTTTGATCGTCAACTCTTGCCTGTCTGGCTGCGCGCCACCAACGCTGGCCATTACAGTAACAGGGCGGCCATCTGCGTTCTCAAGGCGGGCAAGCATATGCGTTTCACACAGGGTTGCGTCATCTGGATATGACGAACATGACCAAATTAACTCCAACGGTCCCAAAATGCGCTCAGAAAAAAACAAAAAATGTGAAATAACTTCACGTGTCATGCCACCCTCAGCACGAAACCGTAGCCAGTCTGCAGACTTTTGCCATTGCCGTGGCCAAGCGGCGTAGGTCACCACTATGTCAACACCCAATATATCACCCATATCACCAGATCGGACAGCCTTCGATATCCCGGTCAGTGCCACGCCCGCTGCCTGAGTGTAATTGACTGCAACCGGTACCCTCGCCTTCACCAACTGTTCGACCAGATCGGCGCTTTCTTTGACATCAACACCTAATGGCTTTTCCAAAAATATGGCTTTTCCACTTGCTGCTGCCGTTAATGCAAATGCTTTACGGGGTATGGGCGGGCAGGCAAGGTAAATCAGATCAGATGCAGCGATTACGGCCTCAGCACTTTCCATGACAGTCGCGTCAGGAGCCTGCTCAAGCGCCAATTGGCAGGCAGCAGGATCAGGGTCCCACAGGAAATTGGGCGCATATCCTTCATGAATGCGCATGTGCTCAAGCATTCGCCGCCCCATAATTCCAAGTCCAATTATCGCTGTCTTGATTACCATGTATTACCTTTATTGCTGTGAATTGAATACAGATACAGTTGAATTGTGACTTTACCAGACATTGAAATTCTGACTTTGCGATGGTCAATATCCATAAGCACCACCATCTTTACGGGGATCAGACCCACCGG
>JALSIJ010000257.1 GCA_026981655.1 Rhizobiaceae bacterium
CTTGACCATGACAGCCCGCTGGAGGAATTGTTCGAAGACCAGATTACCTGCGCCGATATGATCGTGCTTTCCAAGGTTGATCTTGTGGATGATGCAGCCATTGAAGCCATTCAGGCAGATGTGCGTTCCGCCACCTCGCGGGCAGTTAAAATGGTGCATTCATCGACCAGCAATATACCGGGTGCCGATGTGCTACTAGGCCTTGGCGTGGGCAGTGAATATGATCTAGAGGCGCGGCGTTCACACCACGAAATTCATCATGCGGATGGCCATGAGCACGACCATGACGAGTTTGAGAGCTTTGTGGTTGAAGGCGGAGCAATAAGCGATGTGAAGGTGCTGGAAGCAAGTTTATCAAAACTGATTGAAGAGCACGATATTTTGCGGCTCAAGGGCTTTGTTGAAGTATCAAACAAGCCCATGCGGTTGGTGGTGCAGGCGGTGGGCAAGCGGATTGATAGCTATTTCGATCGTGACTGGCGTTCAGACGAGGCTCGCGGCTCGCGCCTTGTGGTGATCGGGTTGCACGAAATTGATAAGCAAGCGGTGAGCAAAGCCGTTTCGGAAGCGCTCTAAATGCATCTGCTGCTGGCTCAAAAAGGTGCGGTGAGTGATGGCGATGAGGCGATTGATCTTGGTCAGTCTCCGGCTGATCTGATCTTTATTTCAGCCGCTGATACCGAGCTTGCAGCGTTGGCCAATGCACGAAAGCAATTGGGCAATGATGCGCCGGAATTGCGGCTGGCCAATATGATGGCGCTTTCTCACCCCATGTCGATTGATGTTTACGCTGAAAACACGGTTTCACGCTCGAAATTCATTATTGTGCGCTGTCTGGGCGGTGAGAGCTATTGGCCCTATGGGCTTGAAAAGCTCTATGAGGCGGCGTGCCAAAACAATATCCCGATGGCCGTGCTGCCGGGGGACGACAAGCCGGACCCGTCATTGGCGCGCTTCAATACGATTGACGAAGGCCAGCAATTGGCGCTTTGGCAATATCTGGTCGAGGGCGGAGAGGACAATGCCCGCAGTCTGTTGAAAATGGTTGCAGCCATTTTGGGCGAAGGTGAAAAGCCCGCTGCTGCCGTGCCTCTGCTGAAGGCCGGGCTTTGGTGGCCGGAAACAGTCAATCCGGCGATTGATGATATTCACGCGCACTGGGTTGAGGGCAATCCGGTGGTGGCGATCACCTTTTACCGGGCGCTGGTACAAAGCGGTAATCTGGCCCCGATCGAAACGCTGGTTAAAGCATTGCGGGCCAAGGGTATGAACCCGCTGCCGGTCTATGTGGCATCGCTTAAAGAGGCCGTATCCTGCGCCACCATTGAGGGACTGTTTGGCAAATGTGCGCCGGATGTGGTGCTCAATACCACCGGATTTGCTGTATCTTCGCCCAATGGCACGAGAAAACCAACTGTGTTGGAAGCAGGCGGTGCGATTGTGTTGCAGGTGGTGCTTGCCGGCGGTGATTTTGAGACCTGGCAATCGTCGCCGCAAGGGCTTTCCTCACGCGATCTGGCGATGAATGTCGCGCTGCCGGAAGTGGATGGCCGAGTATTTTCTCGCGCCATTGCCTTTAAATCGGCGGATGATTTCGATGAGGCTTGTCAGGCGAATATTGTTAGCCACAGGCCAGTTGCCGACAGGGTGGAATTTGTCGCTGACCTTGCGGCCAACTGGGCGGGCTTACGCCAATGCCAACCTAAAAAACGCAAAATTGCACTGATTTTGGCGAATTATCCCAATCGCGATGGTCGTCTGGGCAACGGGGTGGGGCTGGATACGCCTGCGGCCACAATCGAAGTCTTGCGGGCGATGAAACTGACCGGCTATCAGCTCGATGAAATTCCGGCAGATGGCGATGCGCTGATTGAGGCTTTGCAGGAAGGCCCAACCAATGCGGCAATGGATGGACGAGTCATACGCGAAACGCTTTCTTTGAATCATTACAATGCATTCTTTGAAACCCTTCCTAAACAGATTCAAGATGAGGTATCCGCTCGTTGGGGTGCCTCGAAAAGTGATCCGTTCTTTTTGACGGATCAGCAGGCTTTTGCGCTGCCACTGATGCAATTTGGTAATGTGGTCGTCGGCATTCAACCGGCGCGCGGCTATAATATCGACCCGAAAGAAACCTATCATTCGCCGGATCTGGTGCCGCCGCATGGCTATTTCGCCTTTTATTACTGGTTGCGAGAGCAGTTTTCAGCTCACGCAATTGCTCATATGGGCAAGCATGGCAATCTTGAATGGTTGCCAGGCAAGGCGCTGGCTCTTTCAGAAAATTGCTACCCGGAAGCGGTGCTTGGCCCAATCCCACATATTTATCCGTTTATAGTCAATGATCCGGGCGAGGGGACGCAGGCCAAGCGCCGTTCAGCGGCGGTGATTATTGATCATTTGACCCCGCCGCTCACAAGGGCGGAAACCTATGGGCCGTTAAAGCAGCTGGAAATTCTGGTTGATGAATATTATGAGGCCGCCGGAGTTGATCCGCGCAGGCTGGCCTATCTGAAAACCCAAATACTTGATCTCATTCGCGATATTGGGCTTGATCAGGATGCGGGCATTGATGGCGGCGACAATGATCTTGAGGCGCTGGAAAAGTTAGACGCCTATCTGTGCGATTTGAAAGAAATGCAAATTCGCGATGGCTTGCATATATTTGGATTATCCCCGCAGGGGCGCTTGAAAAATGATCTTGCAGTTGCCCTTGCCCGCGTGCCGCGTGGAACCGGTGAAGCGAGCGATCAATCATTGCAGCGAGCGATTGCCGATGATTTTGGGTTTGGTGGTTTTGACCCGCTCGATTGTGATATGGGCAAAAGCTGGGCGGGCGCAAAGCCTGATTTGTTGGCCCAAGTAAACGATGACCCCTGGCGCACCAATGGCGATACGGTAGAGCGGATCGAGTTATTTGCTTCAGGTTTAGTGAGTGGTGAAATTTTCTGTTTAGCGGAATGGCGCGCAATTACCGAAGTTCTTGAGGGCATCAACAAACAAATTTTGCCTTCCATTGAAGCCTGTGGCCCGACGGAAATTGATGGGTTTTTAACAGCACTAAATGGTCGCTTCGTTTTGCCCGGCCCATCGGGCGCGCCGACCCGCGGACGGGTTGATGTTTTGCCAACAGGGCGGAATTTCTATTCGGTCGATTCCCGCGTATTGCCAACGCCTGCCGCGTGGGCATTGGGGCAGAAATCGGCGGAACTTTTGCTCACCCGTCACCGGCAGGAAAATGGCGAATGGCCGAAAAGGTTGGGGCTTTCCGCATGGGGTACATCCAACATGCGCACCGGCGGTGATGATATTGCCCAGATGATGGCGCTGATTGGAGTAAAACCCCAATGGGAACCAGCTTCCGGGCGGGTCATCGGGTTCGAGATCATTCCGTTAGCCGTGCTCGGTCGTCCGCGCATTGATGTCACCTTACGCATATCAGGATTCTTTCGCGATGCTTTTCCGGCGCAGATTGACCTGTTGGATCGCGCCATTCGTGCGGTGATGGTGCTTGATGAAGATGAGGCGGATAATCCGCTGGCGGCGCGTTTTAATGTCGAACAGGCGGAACTGGAGGGCGATGGTATGGAAGCACCGCTCGCCGCGCAAAAGGCCGGTTACCGTATTTTTGGCTCCAAGCCCGGAGCCTACGGGGCAGGCCTTCAGGCCTTGATGGATGAAAAGGGATGGAACGAGCGTTCTGATCTGGCTGAGGCTTATCTGGCCTGGGGTTCCTATGCCTATGGGCAGAACGTCGAAGGCAGCGAAGAAAAAAGCCAGTTTGAACGGCGGTTGGGTGGCATTGAGGCTATTATTCACAATCAGGATAATCGCGAGCATGATCTGCTCGATAGCGATGATTATTACCAGTTTGAAGGCGGTATGAGCGCTGCCGTTGAGCACATTTCCGGGCAAAAGCCAATTGTCTACCATAATGACCATTCGCGGCCTGAACGTCCGGTCATTCGCACGTTGGAAGAAGAAGTTGCCCGTGTGGTGCGGGGGCGGGTGACCAATCCTAAGTGGATAAAGGGCGTGATGCGCCACGGTTATAAAGGGGCTTTTGAAATCGCTGCTACGGTTGATTATTTGTTTGCATTTTCAGCCACAACAGGTGCTGTGCGCGACCATCATTTTGATGCGGTCTATCAGGCTTTTATTGGCGATGAGGCGGTTTTAGAATTTATGCAGGATAAAAACCCCGAAGCGTTAAAAGAAATGGCCGACAGGTTGTTGGAAGCACAGGACCGGAATTTATGGACAGTAAAATCGAATTCCGCCAGATTTGCACTGGAGCAATTGGCGGGAATTTGAATAACATATAAGCAGGTTTTGAACAAAGTGAATGTGAAAGCGAGTTGACCAACGAGCCGCCGTAAGCGGCGCGCCTCGCAGACCCAATGCTCGTCTTTAGCGAAGCATTGGAATGGTCGTGAGAGATATTGAAATGGCGTATGCCGTTGATAAGATAAACAGGAGAAATCAAATGGCACAAAAATCAAAAACACTTCAGAACATGAGCGAAGAGCAGTTGAATGAGCGCCACGCCGATAAAATGAAAAAGAAAAAGGCGGCACGTGATAAAATTATTGCCACCAAGACCATCGAAAAAGGCCTGACGATTGTCCATACCGGTAAGGGTAAGGGTAAATCCACCGCCGCATTCGGCATGGTTTTTCGCGCGCTTGGCAATGGTATGAAGGTGGGTGTGATTCAATTCGTTAAAGGTAAATGGGGTACCGGTGAGCGGGTTATTCTTGAAAAAATGGGCGACCAGGTGACCATGTCATCAATGGGTGAGGGCTTTACCTGGGAAACCCAGGACCGCCAGCGCGATATTGATGCGGCCCGCATTGCCTGGGACAAGGCCAAAGAGTTGATTATGGATGACGAGCACCAAATGGTGCTTTGCGACGAGTTAAACATCGTGCTGCGCTATGACTATTTGCCGGTTGAGGAAATTATTGAGGTTCTTCAAAACAAACCGCCGATGAAACATGTGATTATCACCGGACGAAATGCCAAAGAAGAGCTGATAGGCTTTGCTGATCTGGTCACTGATATGACGATGATCAAACACCCGTTCAGGGGTGGGGTAAAAGCGCAAGTAGGTATTGAGTTTTAAAAGAGAGAAATTCTGTTCATATTGCAAGTAGCTGCGAATCGCATAGACTGTCCTTCAATGGGGGTTGGACAGCTATGTTTGACAGGGTTATTCAATATCTGGAATCTTTAGGGGCCGGTAAGGTTGATAGCTTTGCTACGGAAGATCGCAATTTGGCAGTTGCCGCATTGTTTTATCATATGATTGCGGTTGACGGCGTGGTTAAACCCATCGAGAAATTACAATTTCATTCATTGCTGGAAAAGAAATTTGGCTTGACCGCAGAGCGGCTTGCCCGGTTTTCCGAAAAAGCCACAGAAATGGATTTACGTTCATCAGGATTGTTTCCTTTTACCAGCATTATCAATCATGAATGCAGCTATGAAGAAAAATTGGAGATTGTTGAGCAAATGAGAAACCTTGCTCAATCTGACGGGGAATGTCATCCACTTGAATCTCAGCTCATTCGCAATGTGGAAGAACTCTTGAAATTGCCGTTTGAGAGCGAAAAATCGGCAGCGGAGTAAATTATGGGTATTCTCGATTCATTTCGTAATTTGCTTGAGCAGGGCAAAACCGTGCGCCGGGTGGCCGATGATGAGCAGTTGACTGCCGAGCTGATTTTGCTGGTTCGGATGATGTTTGCCGATGGCGAAATGACCGGTGATGAGCTTGAGAAGTTTAAGGAAATCTGCGCCACCCGATGTGATATTCCTGAAAAAGACATTCCTGAAGTGGTGAAATATCTGGTCGATTTTGGCTATGAAACGTCGGCTGAAGATGCTGCTGGAATGTTTTCAGAAATGGATGAGGGTCGCAAGAAAGCGATTTTACGCCGAATGGTCAGAATTGCCTATTCGGATGATCAACTTGACCCGCGCGAATCGTTGATGATCCAGAAAACTGCCGATGCGCTTGGGCTGACCATGATGGATGCTTTTGCCAAGCCACCGGATGGGTCGGAGTAGTAATTTTACCTGCAAAGTCGTGTATTGATGCGAGCGTGCCGTAAATATGTTTGACGGCTTGCCCGTTGCCCCATATGTTCACTTTTAATCGACGGCGTCTAACTAAAGACTGAAAACGATTTCGGTGCGGCTGACCCAAGTAGGGAGCCAAGTCCGGAGCTGTCACGGTAGAAATTCTTTGCTCTTTCTCTAGGAGCGAAGTGCTTCTGGTGTCTCGATTGAATGGATTGATTGATCGAGGAATACACCAATGCGCCGAATATTTGCTTTTTTCTTATTTATATTGACGAGCTTCCCAGCTTTTGCCCATAGCGGCCATCTGGGCGAACTTGCCGGTCACGGCCATTTGCTTGGCTGGGGCTTGGCGATTGGTGCCGGGCTCTTGGCGGTGGCCATTGCTCGATTAAAAGATAAACAAGATGAGGCGTCTGAGGAAGAAACCTCTGAAGAGCCGGACTTTGAGCCGGAATCTGCCTGACTTTTTGACTGGAGCGCAATATTATGAATGAAAAAGTTGAAAAACTCGGCGTTATGGTCTGTGGCCACGGCAGTCGTAACCAGAATGCGATGAAAGAATTTGCCAAGGTTGCTGCTGGGCTGAAAGAGAAGTTTCCCCATCTGCCGGTTGAATATGGCTATCTGGAATTCTGCAATCCGGTGATTTCGCACGGGCTGGACCAATTGCGCCAGCAGGGGGTGACCAAGGTTTTGGCGGTGCCTGGCATGTTGTTTGCCGCAGGCCACGCCAAAAACGATATTCCCTCGGTGCTGAATACCTATCAGGCGCAAAATCCGGGCATGGAAATTATTTATGGGCGTGAGCTTGGCATTGATTTGAAAATGATCCGTGCTGCCGGTGAACGCGTGATGGAAGCAATGGCCGTGGCTGACAAACAGCATGGAGAAGTACCGCTGCACGAAACTCTGCTGATGGTTGTCGGGCGGGGGGCATCTGACCCGGATGCAAACTCCAATGTGTCCAAGGTCATGCGGATGATCTGGGAAGGGCTTGGCTTTGGCTGGGGCGAAACCTGCTATTCCGGCGTGACCTTTCCGTTGGTTGAACCGGGTCTGGAACATGCGGCAAAGCTTGGCTATCGCCGTATTGTGGTGTTTCCATATTTTCTGTTTACCGGCGTGCTGGTTAAGCGAATTTTTTCCTATACGGATGATGTGGCGGCGCGACATGCGGATATTCAATTCGTCAAAGCGCCCTATTTAAACGATCACCCTTTGGTGATTGAGACCTTTGCCGACCGGGTGAATGAAATTCTCGAGGGGCAAAATCTGATGAATTGTCAGATGTGCAAATATCGAGAACAGGTGCTTGGTTTTGAAGACCAGGTTGGTTTGGCGCAGGAAAGTCACCATCATCATGTGGAAGGTATTGGCGGCGGGCTGGAGGATTGCCCCTGTAAAGGTGATTGCGATGCATCCTGCCGCGATGAGACTTTTTGCAAGGAACATGGACTTCCCTGGACCCCGGTTCACGCGCATGAGCATCATGACCACAGCGATGGGCACGACCGCGGGCATAGCCATGATCATGGGCACACGCATCATCCTTACCCCCATGCGGACCATCCGCACGGGCCTGTTACGATGAAAAAATAGCTGGGCTTGCGGCGTGTATGTTTATGAAAAAAATGGTGTTGAGATTTACCGTCGGTCGTTTGATACCATTCGGCGGGAGGCAGATTTAAGCCGTTTTGAAGGGGCTGAACGCGATGTGGTTATTCGACTTATCCACGCTTGCGGTATGGTTGATCTTGCGGCTGATGTGATGATCTCGGAACACGCCATTGAGGCTGGGCGCAAAGCGCTTGCGAATGGCTGTTCGGTCATTTGCGATGTCACAATGGTGAGCCAAGGGATTATTCAACGTAATTTGCCGGCGGAAAATCCGGTTCTGTGCGCGGTGAAATCGGACGCTGCGGTGG
>JALSIJ010000258.1 GCA_026981655.1 Rhizobiaceae bacterium
CAATTATTCGGTACTGGTGCTGGAATATGGCGGCAGCGATATAGGCCCCTTTATTCAAATGCCGGCAGCGCTTTCTTACCCGATGAATATGCGTCGCTATAATTGGGGTTTTAGTACTGAACCAGAACCGCACCTTAATGGCCGCAGCCTTGCAACGCCGCGTGGCATGGTTATTGGCGGCTCGTCTTCAATTAACGGAATGGTCTATGTGCGCGGCCATGCCCGTGATTTTGACCACTGGGCCAATGAGGGTGCAAAAGGCTGGTCCTATGCTGATGTATTACCGTATTTTAAACGCGCAGAAAATGCCCATGATGGCGAAGCCGGTTGGCGTGGCACAAATGGGCCAATGTACATTACCCGTGGGTCGCGCAGCAACCCGTTGTTTAAAGCCTTCGTAGATGCGGGAGCTGAAGCAGGGTTTGAAGTGACCGACGACTACAATGGTTCCAAGCAGGAAGGTTTTGGCGCTATGGAGCAGACCGTCTGGAAGGGGCGGCGCTGGTCGGTTGCAAATGCCTATCTCAAACCGGCCCTAAAGCGAGAGAATCTGGCAATTATGCGCTGCTTGGCGCGGCGCATATTGTTCGATGGCAATCGGGCAATCGGGGTGGAAATTCAGCGCGGTGACCGGATAGAAAAAGTCCGCGCCAAAAAAGAAGTAATTCTTGCCGCATCATCGATTAATTCGCCAAAATTACTAATGGTATCTGGTATTGGCCCAAAGGCAGAGTTGCAGAAACACGCTATAGAAGTGCTTGCAGACCGTCCCGGCGTTGGGCAAAACTTGCAGGACCATCTGGAACTTTACGTGCAGCAAAAATGCATTCAGCCGATAACGCTTTATTCCAAACTGGACCTAATTTCCAAGGCGATGATCGGTGCGGAATGGCTGTTTTTCAAAACCGGTCTTGGGGCATCCAACCAGTTTGAATCGGCCGGTTTTGTGCGTTCAAAAGCCGGTGTTGAATATCCTGATATTCAGTTTCATTTTTTACCGGTCGCCATGCGTTACGATGGTAAGGTTGCAGCCAAATCCCACGGGTTTCAGGCCCATGTGGGGCCGATGCGGTCAAAATCTCGCGGGACCATAACACTAAATTCGGCAGATCCGCGGGATGCCCCAAAAATTCAGTTCAACTATATGAGTGACCCGCAGGATTGGCAGGATTTTCGCCATTGCATTCGCCTCACCCGCGAAATATTTGCACAAAAAGCCTTTGATCCTTTTCGTGGCGATGAGATTTCCCCCGGTGCAGATGTGCGAAGTGATGCGGAACTGGACGCCTTTATTGCTGAACACGTGGAGAGCGCCTACCACCCCTGCGGAACCCTCAAAATGGGTGATGCGAGCAATGTCGATAGTGTGGTCGACCCTGAATGCAAAGTGATCGGAGTGGAGAGTTTGCGGGTGGTGGACACATCAATATTTCCACAAATCACCAATGGTAATTTGAACGGCCCAGCGATAATGGTGGCGGAGAAGGCCTCCGATCATATCTTGGGTAAAGAGCCATTGCCAAAGTCCAACCAGCAGGCGTGGATTAATCCCAACTGGAGGACCTCAGACCGATAATACACTGGCTTTAATTGCACTTGAACCGAATAAATTGCATATAGGTTTCTTAAGCAATAAGCATGTTAATTGGGTTTTGCCCCTGAATGCGATGCCTGCAATCATTGGAACAAGCGTGTCAGAAAAAAATCATAGCAATCTGGGGTTTGGTCTAGAACGAATTGGAATTGCAACACTCCAACATCCCTATATTGCAACTGCCCTGTTATTGCTGTCGCTGGTGCTTTCAGCCCTGGCAGTCCCCAATGCAAAGTTTGATGGTAATGTTGTTAATGTCGTCAATCAGCATTCAAAAGCCGTTAAGGATTTCAAATTTCAAAATGAGCATTACAGGAATTTTGCCGGCGATGCCTGGCTGATTATCAAAACTCCAAATCTCGCAACCGCCAAAACAATGGAAGCGTTGCGAAACCTGCATCTTGATCTGGCGCTGGAAGATGGTGTGGGACAGGTGTTTTCGATATTTTCACTGGGCGACCCCTCTAAGGGAATTGTTGATTTTACCCCGATGGTGCCGGAGACCATTGAAAGCGACGAGCAGGCAAAGCAGGTTCTTGATAAAGTAATTACCCAACTGCCTTCTGCGTCTGCGATCGTGTCACCGGAAAAAAATGCCGTGATGCTGGTGGTGTCTTTGGCAGGAAAACCACCTTTTACTGAAAATCAATTATCAAAAATCCTGTATGGTATAAAGGCCTCGGCAATAGAGCTTGCGCCTGAGAATTATGAAATTGTGCTTTCCGGCTACCCTGCCATTCGCATGTCCATTGTCGAAGCCATAATTGCCGATCAAATGATGCTTACCCTTGTCGGTATTGCGATCGGAGCGCTGGTGTCACTGGCAATATTCGGTAACTTTACCAGTGCAATAGTTTGCACCCTGCCGCCTGCCATCGCAATCGCCTGGATATTGGCGGCATTTTCCTTAACCGGGATAAAACTGAATTTTCTGACCACGGTTCTGCCAACCCTGGCGCTGATAATTGCCTTTGCCGACAGCATTGTGATCTACTTTCGCTGGCAGGCACTTAACAAATCTGAAGGCCATTCGATTGCCAATTTGCAAACCGCCATTTGGCGGGTTGGCCCGGCATCTTCGCTGACATCGATAACGACAGCTTTGGCATTTCTATCATTCATCTGGGCAGATAGCGCAACGCTGACGGATTTTGCGCTCTTTGGGCTGGCGGCCGTGGTACTTTCTTTTCTGGCCGTGATGATCGGGCTGCCGGTAGCCTGTTATTGGTCAAACAGATTATTGCCCGGCAAAAAATCTTCCCGCGGCCCGGCATTTGCATCATTCGGGCCTTTCGTTGCCAATAGGGTGCTGGTCAGCCCGCCAACAGTAATTATTGCCAGTCTGCTTTTGCTTGCCGGGTTCAGCTGGATCCATTTGCAATTGCAGCCCTCCTACGAAACTAGCAGCAATCTGCCGTACAATTCTGAAATTCGCGCCGCAGAAGAGTTTTCCGACGAAGCCTTTGGCGGGACGTCCCAATATCTCATAATTGTTCCGGTATCAGCAAATGGCAGATTTGATGATCTTGAAAATAGAAACAGAGTAAAGGAAATTGATGCCCTGACTGCCAATATATTTGGTGAGCGAAAAACACTTTCGCTGGCGCAGGTATGGGCCTCTGCAAAACCGGATGGAATTTCAGAAATAGCACAAAAAATTATGGAGACAGAAAGTGACGGCGGTGGGCGATTTATCGGCAATGATAAACGCACAATGATGGTAGTTACGCAGGCAAGTTCACGGGAAAACACCAAAATTGTCAATCAGAAAGTCGCAAAATTGAAAGCCGCTTTTGCCCATCTTCCCTATGCGAATGAGATCAGGATTACCGGGCTTCCAGTGTTATTGGCATCAGAGTTTCCTCCTTTGATTGATCAACTTCGTACCGGTCTGCTGTTAGCAATTATTCTTGCCGTTGGAGTTGTTGGCATAGCAGCCAGAAGTTTCTCTTTAGCTTTTGCAACGCTGGTTCCCAATCTTTTGCCTTTGCTGTTTGCCGAAGCCGCCATTTGGATTATGGGAACCAATCTTGATATCACCAGCATCATTGCTTTAACCATCGCCTTTGGAATATCAATTGATAATGCGGTGCATGTTATAAACAGTTACAATTCGGAAAAAAACAATGCTGGGAACAACAAACAGGCCCCAGAAGTTATTTTGAAAAACTCTCTTAAAGAGATTGCCCCGGCCCTGTTGGCAAGCACGGTAATTGTTTGCCTGGCAGCAATAGTTACCCAGTTTAGCACGATGCCATCGGTCAACAATCTCGGTCGTTTGCTGGTAGGCACCTTGCTCGTGGCGCTGATTACCAATTTGGTCGTATTGCCATCCTATATTTATATCCTTGGGCGCATAAAGCGCGCACCACTGCCCGATGAAATTAAAGAGAACTAATATGAGAATAATGCGCCATGCTTACAAACAAATCTTGATGGGCCTTTCCATTACGAGCATATTGCTGGGCGTTTCAGGTTTTTCTGCATGGGCTGAATCACCTGCTGATTTTCTTAAAAACATGAGTGGAACATGGCGTG
Source organism: Rhizobiaceae bacterium (assembly GCA_026981655.1). Lineage (GTDB taxonomy): Bacteria > Pseudomonadota > Alphaproteobacteria > Rhizobiales > Rhizobiaceae > SZUA-100. Next base: position 4,133 of record JALSIJ010000258.1, read on the forward strand.
GCAGCGGTTCAATTTATATTTCGGAAAAATCTAAAAACAGCCCGCTACGCTGCAAGATTACTAGCGTATTGGATGAGGTGAAAAAAAAGCTGATCAATGAGGGAAAATGCGCAACAGCTCAAAAAAAGTCTCGCGTAACAGGCAGTATAAACTATTCCGATAGCGATAATAAGCTGACAGGCTCCTATTTCAATGCGCTTGGAGACTTCGTTGTTACCAAAAGCTATGGTGTTGTGTCCGGCCCGGTAATGACTTTGCACACGACATTTTTGAACGAAGCAATCGGCAAGGTTTCACGCGTACGAAATGTCGTTACGCAAATTTCTGACACTGAATATAGGGTTGATATTTTTGAAAAAACTAAAGGCACCTACGAACCTCGCGGGTCAATTACCTTCACCAAATAAGCTTACGGGTGATCTTTGTGTAATTTTTTCATTACTTGCCTCCAACATGCCGCTGTGATTAATATATAGCATAATTTGAATGTCTGGTTTTGAACAACCCAATTAAATGTGAAACAGCTTTTAAAAGTTGAGGGGAATATAATGAAACAATTTATGCTCAATATGATGACTATGATGATGCCCGCCATGGTTCCAATGGTCTGGATTGGTGGTGCAATGGTGGTGCTTTCCATCATTCTTTATGTGTTGGCGGGGCGAACCGGCTACAAGCTACCACTTTGGCTTTCTCGTGGCGCGATGGCATTCGGAATATTTTTTCTGGTGGCCCAGCTAATGGGTTTGATGCTTGGCGCAACCCCGTCGATTAATTTTGGCGACCCAAGGGAATTCGAATTTATTCTGGTTGCATTTTGGCAAATTGGATTAGCTCTGTTAATCCCAGGGTGGATAATCTGGAGCCTAACCAGCAATAATATGGTTACAGCTGAAAGCTGAAAATTTACAGTTCGCAAATAAAAACCCGGCGTTCATTTTGAGAGCCGGGTTTTCTTTATTCAGTTAATTTGCCCAGAGTTGGGAATTATTTCACCCGGGTAAATACACCACTTGCACAGGCGCCTGCATCGGTACACCCGTCCATTTTCCAGCTGTCAGGACCCGTGATTGAAATTTTTGCGTTGTAAACTTCGCCATTAGCCGGGTGCTTGACGCGGGCGACCATAGCATCACCCTTCATTTGCATTGCAGATTGCATCATTTCCATGCCAACATTTGCCGGACCGGAAATAACTTTTGCAGACATACCAAAATCACCACCCGGACCCATTTCAACAACAAAATCCTGCCATTTCCATTTACCCATCATGGCACTCATATCTTGAGCAGAGGCGATAGTTGCAATGCCCATAACGGCGATACCAGCGATTGCTGCAATGATTTTTTTCATGTTTATTTCCTGTCTGTTCGGGTTTCAGGCCCCTCGCTCCCACGGGCGCCAAACGGTGGTCAGAAATATTATTCGACCGGCAGGTCCTCCCTGCTAAGCACAACATATCATAAAAATCGAATAAATGAAAATGTAAATGTATTTCGGCCCGTATCAAAACGTTATCACGATGGTGGAAATATGGTATCTGCATCATGCGGTTTCCACGCCGGATACTTGTTCATTACACTTAACCGCAAATCAGAGCCTTCGAATGCTTTTAACCAGCGATGCAGGTTTGACCATTTTTGATCGTCAAACCAGGGCCGGTCTGTTTGGGCAAACTGGCGTACAAATGGTAAAATTGCAGCATCCGCCAACAGCATTTTCTCACCTGACAAAAATCTACTGGTGGCAAGGCGAGCATCCAGAGCATAAAGAAATTCACCGGCTATTTGGCGGTGGTATTCAGGTCTGGGGTCTTCCTCACGACTTGCATATTTATATTGATCGAGATGAGGTTTAAACTGTGTTTCAGTCGCCTTGATCATCTCTAAGCCATCGTGCAGCAATTCGCTATCCAGCCACCCATAGGGGTCATTAATGCCCAGCACATGCAGCATAATATCGAGACTTTCATCAATTATGCGATCATCCGGCAAAATCAGCACCGGTACAGTTGCTTTGGGTGAGGCGGCGATCATTTCAGGTGGTTTGTCGCGCAGCAAAACCTCGCGCAACTGACATTCAAACCGGGATGCCTGAATAGCCAACCGTGCACGGATGGCATAGGGGCAGCGGCGAAAGCTGTATAATACGGGCAGAGTCATCAGGCGCTTTTGGCTTTTAAGATATTGCCTTTGTTGGACATTTCCCGTGCCAGGGCGCGTTGCTTCTTTTTCTGCAGTTTTGCCTTGCTGATATCCAGAGCGATATGGTTTTCATTACGTTTTTTAGCCAAGTCAATTTGCAATTGACGATCTGTAAAGCGTTTTAACTGTTCGGCCGAATGCGCATCCGCGCAACGTGGGCAGGAAACACCTTTGACATAGTGTTCTGATTGTTTGTCCTCTTTCGTGATTGGGTGACGGCATGCGTGACAAAGGTCGTAAGGCCCGGGTTTTAACCCATGGCCAACCGAGACCCGGTGATCGAATACAAAGCACTCGCCCTCCCAAAGACTTTCGGTTGTGGGAACTTTTTCCAGATACTTAAGAATTCCACCTTCCAGATGATAAACATCCTCATAGCCAAGTGAGCGCATATAGGCGGTGGATTTTTCACATCGTATTCCCCCGGTGCAGAACATGGCAACTTTTGTCTCGTTTCGGCCCTGTAGCTGGTTTTTGACCCAGGCCGGAAATTCCCGAAAACTCTTGGTTTTGGGGTCAAGCGCGCCCTTGAAGGTGCCAATTTCAACTTCGTAATCATTGCGCGTATCAACAATTAATACGTCTTCGCCGGAAATCAGCTCATTCCAGTCTTCAGGCTTAACGTAGGTGCCGGCATTTTCCGCTGGATTAAGCTCGCCCACGCCAAGCGTAACAATTTCCTTTTTAAGACGAACTTTCATCCGGTAAAATGGGGGCTCTTCAGCATAGGATTTCTTGTCGGTAAGGTCACGCAAGCGCTCGTCCTTGCGCAGGTAACTCAATACAGCCTGAATGCCAGCTTCAGGGCCGGCAATAGTGCCATTTATCCCTTCTTTCGCCAGCAGAATTGTACCCATAACACTGTTGGTTTTGCAGACTTCAAGAATTGGATCCTGCATCTCTTCAAAATTATTGAGAGTTACAAATTTATACAGGGCGCTTACCAAATGTTTTGCCATAATCTTTCCATTGAAGGTGGGGTTTCACTCATATAGGCAATTAATATGGAAGTGTGAACTCGGTTGGGCAATTTTTTACCCGGATAAGCAAAACATAATTGCCCATAGCAACCCTTGCACTTTTGCGGGTATAATTGTTTTATCGACAATCCTGAATTTGATGGACAGATTATTTTATGCCGACAACTGATATTGCCCTTCGTGTACATGACCATCAATGGAAGCTGGACCCAATTATTCGCAGTCTGCTGGACACGGATTTTTACAAACTGTTGATGTTGCAGATGATTTGGGGGCTTTACCCGGAGGTAAACGCAACTTTCTCGCTGATAAACCGTACAACCAGCGTAAGGCTTGCTGATGATATTGACGAAACTGAACTACGCGCGCAACTGGACCATGCGCGATCATTAAAATTCTCCAAAAAGGAAATGATCTGGCTTGCCGGTAACAGTTTTTATGGCCGTGCTCAGATTTTTGAACCGGAATTTCTTACCTGGCTGGCAGATTTTCAACTGCCGGAATATGAACTTTCTAAACGTGATGGACAATTTCATCTTGAATTTCATGGGCCCTGGAGCCACACCACAATGTGGGAGATTCCAGCTCTGGCCATCCTCAATGAGATGCGATCCCGCTCGGCAATGAAAGATCTCGACCGGTTTGAGCTTGATGTGCTCTATGCCCGTGCAAAAGCAAAAATGTGGGCGAAGG
>JALSIJ010000259.1 GCA_026981655.1 Rhizobiaceae bacterium
ATGATGATGACGGCCCGATGATCGAGAAAACTGCGGAAGGCGTATATATTGCCGACGCCCGCACTGAACTCGACGAGGTCGCAGCAATGATCGGTGCCGAATTTCAATATGGTGAATTGGGCGAAGACATGGATACGATCGGCGGCTTGGTGTTTTCCCTTGTCGGGCGCATACCGGTTCGTGGCGAAGTCATTGATGGTATCGCCGGATTTGAATTTCGAATTCTGGATGCTGACCCAAGGCGCATTCGCCGGTTGCAAATTGTCCAGCGGCGATCGTCAGCCCGCGTTCAAAGAGGTAAAAAACAGGCTTCAAGCGAAAAAGATTGAACCAATTAACAGGTTTTTTGCCACTGTTTTGACTTCTGAAGTGTGGAATACTTGACGGCAACTCATCAATTTCGCTCTCAGTAAAAATCAAAAATTGTTTCCCTTGAGATAGTTACAACCAGCAATCGCTTGTTCGCTCCAGGTTTTTACCCTATCGTTTTGGAGAATGTTCAACTTTTTGTACCCCTGAATTAAGGGGAGATTGTTTTGCAACTGTTGAAATTCCGGGATTGGAGCGGCGCTTATTGATGGATCAACTTATCGAAATTCCTCTATTCTCAGGAATGAGCAAAGGAAATTCTAAACTTTTCAGTTCTCGTTGCATGTGGCGGGAATATCAGGCTGGTGAGTTGATTATTGATCATAATGACCAAAGCAATGATGTTCGATTTATCTTAACCGGCCTGGTTAGGATCATCATCCGGGTTGCTGCCGGGCGCGAGGTTATTTTAAATGACGCAAAGGCCGGAGACTTTTTTGGCGAATTGTCAGCAATTGATGGCAGCACCAGATCGGCCAACGTTACCGCTATTACCCGTTCACGTATGTGCATAATGCCAGCGCAGGTTTTTATGGATATTCTCGACCGGTCCCCTTCCGTCAACCATATTGTTTTAAGAAAACTTACCGATGATATACGGCGGCTTTCCAACAGGTTGTCTGAATATTCATTTCTTCAGGCCCGTCACCGGCTCTATGCTGAATTGCTGCGGTTGTCACAACCACGTTTGGGCCATCCAGATCAACGGGTCATCAGCCCTCCTCCTATACAACGGGAAATTGCTGATAGAATTGCCAGCCGCAGGGAGGTTGTCTCCCGCGAAATGAAAGCGCTGGAGCGTGAAGGTTGTTTGGAAAAAACTCGTGGTGCGCTGATATTGACGGATATCGAAGAGCTCAATCGCCGAATTATGTCGGGCTGGAATGAATAGAGCTTTCGTAGTTTATTGCGCGGTCAAAACCACATCTTCACCTTCAAGGCGAACACCAAGGGTCATGCCACATGCCTCTGCCAACAACACGGTATAATATGGCTGCACGCCGTGCGCATCCAGCTCACCTTCAATAGTGCCGTTGAGCATATTCAAGAATGCCGAAGGTGCACGGGCATTTGTTCCTGAGCAATTTAGCGAAAAGCGAATATTGTCTTCGCTGCCCTCCATTAGAACCTTGATAAGCCCGCCTCGCGGTATGGCATTTAGGGCCACCAAAACCAGATTAAGAATGAGTTTTACCTTGTTCTTGGGCATTAATACCCGCTCGCCGACCCATTCAATTTCCGGTTTCTCTCCTGCAATAAATCCACGCACCACTTCTTCTGCATCGCCCGTATCTATCATTGCACCGACTGATCCCGATGCGCCAAATGCCAGTCGGGCAAATTTCAATTTGGCCGATGCTGAAAATGCGCTTTTGCGGATCAGATCCATTGCAAACTCTTTCATCTCCTCACCATTGTCCTCGTCCAGAACTTCAAGGCCATTGGTAATTGCACCAACCGGAGAAATGATATCATGACATACCCTGCTTGCTAAAAGAGCTGCCAGATCCAGTGCGGACAGTTTTGGGAGATTGGTCATATGTTCCTCGAAGTCTGTAGTTGCCTGATAAAATATCGAATCACGCCGCAAGCGCTAGCTTACAAATACACAGGCAATTGGGCGCTGCCAAGCTGACAACGCCCAATAATAGCAAGCCGTTTTATTGAACAGGAAATAATTTCAAATAATTGAGTGACGAACCTTGGCAGACACATATTCTGAAATAAACACGGTGCCCAATATTACCAACAAAATCATAGAGACCTGCGTCCAGGCAAGAACGTTGATCGATGCATTGAGTTGAACGCCAATGCCGCCCGCACCAACAATCCCCAAAATTGTTGAACCACGTACATTAATGTCCCAACGAAACACAGCAACCCCGGCAAATGTCGGTAGTACCTGTGGCACAATTCCGTATAACATCTGCTGAATACGCGATGCGCCGGTCGCCTCTATGGCCTCTACTTGGGTATGATTAATTTCCTCAATTGCCTCATACAATAGCTTGGAACAGCCACCGATCGAACGAATCCCGATAGCGATGGTTCCAGCTAACACACCGGGGCCGACAATAACCACCAGCAGCAGCGCCCAAATGAGCGAGTTGACCGATCTTGTAGCAACAATGATAAACAGTGCTACAGCGCGAACCAATTTATGAGGGGTGGTGTTGTTGGCCGCTAAAAACGCAATGGGTACAGCCAAAACCATTGCAATCACTGTACCAATTGTTGCAATATTCAAGGTGTCCCAAACAGGCCGCCACAGATTATCCATATAGGACCATGATGGCGGGACCATTCGACCAACTATATCCACCATCTGCCGTGGCGCATCCCAAACAAACATCCAGATGGTTTTTTCAGAAATCAGGTTCCATGCATAATAAGCAATGGAAACGCCGATTAGCCAGCCAGCCCAAATAAGCCACTGCTTGATAGTTGTACGCCGCTTCCAAAGCGGGCCATCAGAAGTTTCAATTAATGGCATTACTGAACCCACTTTCTAAGATAACCGGAAGTATATTCCAGAGCGATAACGATGATAATAATCGAAATCAAAATTGTTGCGGTCGTATCATATTCGTAGCGTTGTACCGACGTGAGCAGATGGGCACCGATACCGCCTGCGCCGACAATACCGACGACCGCACTTTCGCGGAAATTGATATCCAGCCGGTAGAGCGAAAGGCCGATCATGCGCGGCATTACCTGCGGTTGCACCGAGTAATTAACCCATTGCAACCAGCTTGATCCGGTGACCTTCACCGCTTCGGCTTGGGATTTACTCATGTTCTCGATGTCTTCAGCCAATAGCTTGGCAAAAAAACCGATGGTACCAATGGAAAGTGCAACAAAACCTGCAAAGGGGCCAAAACCAAAAAACTTGACTGCAAAAATGGCCAGAATGATTTCAGGAAAGGTTCTTGAGACACCAATAATGCTGCGGCAAAACAGATAGACCCATTTGGGGGAAAGATTGCGCGCTGCACCAAGGCCGATCGGGACCGAAAGAATGATGCCGCCGATGGTGGAAATGATCGCCATCCAGATACTTTCAAGGATGCCATCTACAATCACGCCGCGGGAATCCGCCAGATTGGGCGGAAAAAACTTCGACAACAAGGTCAGCCCGCGTGGAAGCCCTTCGGCAACGCGCGTCCAATTGATTTCCATGGTGCCGATGGCAAGAGCAAAGTAAACAAGCGAACCGACATAGATCAACCAACGCAAGACGGGATTAACGATGAATGGTGGTTTTTTCCAGGTATCGGAATAATTGGAATTGCTCATTTCAAAACCTCAACCAGTGGCGCATCATCCTCCTCATCTACATCTTCGATGGTCGCTTCCCAGTCCTCTTCTCCATAAATCTCGGTCAACACTTCTGGTGTTAGGCCATCAGGCGGCCCGTCATAAACAATGATACCTTCTTTAAGGCCAACGATGCGCTGGGAAAACATCTGCGCCAGCAATACATCGTGAATGTTGATAATAGCCGCAAGCCCGCGCTCGGCACAAAGTTCATTGATCAGGCGCATAATCTGGCGTGATGTTTTTGGATCAAGACTGGCGGTTGGTTCGTCAACCAGCAACATTTCGGGGTCCTGGATCAGTGCGCGACAAATGCCGACCCGCTGGCGCTGGCCACCGGAAAGCTCATCTGCCCGCTTGTCAGCCATATGCATCAGACCGACCCGGTCAAGCAGCCGGTAGGCTTCCTTGACGTCCTTTTTAGGGAATTTGCGAAACAGGCTTTGCCAGAAATTCACATAGCCAAGACGACCGGAAAGCACATTTTCCATGACAGTCAAACGCTCAACCAGGGCATATTCCTGAAAAATCATCCCCATGCGGCGACGTGCTTTTCTCAATTCCCCGGAAGACAGTGAGGTGATTTCTGTATCACCCAGCTGTATTTTGCCTTCGGTTGCGTCAACCAGACGGTTTACACAGCGAATGAGTGTTGATTTGCCGGCTCCCGATGGGCCAATCAGTGCGATTACCTGTCCGTTAGGAATTTCAAGAGAAACATTTTTCAGTGCCAAATCGCCGGTTTTATAGCGTTTGGATACATTTTCAAGACGCAACATAAGCGTTCAATATCTCCAGTATCTATGAAAAACCCGGGCCTGATCGAAAAGTCAGGCCCGGTACAATGTCATCGGTCGGCCGACTATTTACAGTCGTAGCTTACACCATTGGCTTTATCGATTTGACGGATGACCGCCCAGTCGAACTTGTGGGTAATTCCGATGAAACGGTCCGCTTTCTTGAATTCCTTGACGAAATTCGCATCCTCTTTCCATGGGAAAGTCCAGAAAGCCTGCTTGATCTTGGCTGTCAGGGCCGGATCCAGATTATAAACCGTACCATATCCAGTGGTCGGGAAAGTCTGGGACTTGTAGATCGATCGGATTTTCCCTGGCTCGATTACCCCGCGGCGAATCATTCGCTGAAGCACCGAATTGGCAACGGAAGCGGCCTCATAGTCGCCATTGTAAACACCTAGAATCGAGTTGTCGTGTTTGCCGGAAAAGGTTGCCGAGAAGTCCTTGTCTTTAACCAGGCCGAATTCGCCCTTCAGGATGGCAGATGGCGCCTTAAAACCTGAATTTGATGTTGGCGATGTGAATGCCAGCGTTTTGCCTTTAAGCTCAGAAGGGCTTTTCAGCGGACTGTCGGCCGGTACAATGATTTCCATTTCATAACCAAATGAACCATCGTTTTTAGCCATCATAGCAAAAGGAACAAAACCGGCGCAACTGACGGCAATCGGGTTGGACCCGGTGTTGAAGCCGGCAACGTGCAGGCGGCCCGAGCGCATGGCTTCAAGCTGGGCTGCATTTGATTGAACTGGAAAAAATACAACTTTTTTGCCGGTGACTTTTTCCATGTGCTTGACAAAGCCATCCCATATACTGGCATAAACAGCAGGGTCTTCAACCGGAGTATAGGTAAAGATGATGGTGTCTGGATTAACCCAGTCTTTTGGATCAAGCGGCAAGTCAGCGGTTTGATCTAAATTACGGTCACAATAAGCTTTATCAAGAGTACCACGGTTGCACTCTTCCTGCGCAAAGGCCGTCGTTGACATAAGACTTATACTTGCTGCTGCAAGCAATCCCGCCGCAGCAACCAAAAATTTACGTATTTTCATTTATTCCTCCCAAGAATATTGTTGTTTTTTTTACACGTGACAGACTAACGTCCATTACGCTGATTCAGCAAGTTAATTCTGTTTGTTATCCTTTCAATCCTGTTTTGGTACATCTGGTTTAAAAACTACTTTTATTCGCCGATATTTCCGGTTGATACTTAATTCGCCGCTGGGCCTTTTTGGTCAAACGCGATGGCCGCAGTTCTCCCGCACGCTCAAGAACCGGGTAAGCAACCGATGTCAAATGGGAATTAATCCGCTTGAAATCGCGGATTACATCCAAATGAATGCCGCTGGTAATCAAACTTTGCGGCTGCCCATCGCTCAACCGCTCAAGATGTTTTTCAGTGCCACTTCTTTCCAATTGCCGCAGCTCTGTTTTGCGGGCAATTAACTCACGTGCACTATCAATATGCCCGGACAAGAAAGTATTCATGGCAAGATCGAGCGTGTTCAATACCCGTTCGTGCATGGCATCAATTTCCCTCTGCCCTTCATCAGAAAAAGCCACGCCAAGCTTTTGTTTTTTCTCGGCAAGCCCCATCAGATTTCTCTCAATAATATCGCCAACATGCTCAAGGTTTGTGGAAAAGCTGATAATATCAACCGCCCGCTTACTATCGGTCTGATCAAGTTCTTCCGCCATAAGTTTGGTCAGGTATAGTTTAATCTCGTTATTGAGATCATCAACCAAATCATCATCATCGCCCAAATTTTGTTGTTTGGCGCTAACCTCGTTATCCAAAACCTGCTTTGTTTTGCACAACATAAGGCGAACAGCATCACCAATCCGCAAGGTCTCACGCGAGGCAGCACTTAATGCAGCAGATGGTGTTTCAAACAATTTGTGATCTAGATATTTCGGGCCGGTAAATTCATCATCCGGAATAGGAACACTGGGCAAAATTCGCTCGGTCAGACTTGCCACGATCTGGGTAAGCGAAATAAACACCACCAACAGGGCCGCATTGAACATCAAGTGGAATATGATTATTTCAAACCCTGCACCAATTTTGAACCCGGTATTGTTGCTGAACGCGTTGATGTATTCTATTGCAAATGGCAATAATGGCACCGCAATGATGACGCCACATACACGAAAAATCAAATTGCCCAAAGGTATGCGGCGCACTTCGACGGGTTCCGACATGGTCGCTGAAATCGCCGGTAACGCTGCACCAATATTGATCCCCAGAATGAAGGGAAACAGCTGTTCGGCCGATATCGCACCACCACCGGCAAGGCTGACCGCCAACAAAACCATCGCAATGCTGGAATGGGCGATCCATGTGAGTATAATGCCCAACAGGATTGCCATTAACAACTCTGATGAGGCCGCATTGATAACAATCATCACAACCGGGCTGGAAGATAAATCACCCGCAGAATGAGAAAGTGTTTGCAGACCTAAAAACAGCAGACCCAAGCCAATACCAACCCGGCCAATCGCCTTGATCTTGCTGTTTCTGCCGTCAAATATGGTATGGATAAGATAGCCGCCAAACGCCATTACCGGCCAAAACCCGGAAATTCCGGTGGAGAAAATCAGGGCGGCAAAAGAAGCGCCTAAATCCGCACCGAGCATAATGGCCAACGCGACCGAGCAAAGGATCAACCCCTGACCGGAAAAAGAACCGATCAGCAATGCAACGGCGGTTGAACTTTGAAGAACCGTACCTGCCACAGTTCCGGCAAGTGCAGAAACAACCCGCCCATTTGAACGCCCGCCAAGAAAATGCCGAAGCTTGTTGCCAAATGCGCGCATAATACCAGTGCGGATCATACGGCTGCCCCAAAGCAACAGGGCAATACCACCAAGCAGGTTTATGAGAATTTGCGTTCCATTCATTCGGCAGTGTTTACTTTCATCTTGCGCGATTCGAAAAAACTGTTTGTAACATTTTTATGACAAAATACAGGGCTTTTTGAATTTATTCAGCGTTTTCGGTGGATTATGCCAGTATTTTGATTGTTCTTCACAAGAACCTAATGCATTTTCACCTTCTTTCGCCGAATATCGTGTATTTTTGTCAAACCTCGATAACGACCTCATCAAAAAATCCGACGATTTTATCAACCAGACGATATGCCACCTGCTGTTTGTTGAGCTTTGGCCAGTCTTCTACGCCTGATTCCGAAATCAACCTTATGGTATTGAAATCTCCGCCCATAACACCGGCTTCAGGCGATACATCATTTGCCAAAATCCAGTCGGCCCCCTTCTTTTCCAATTTGGTTTTCCCGTGGGTAATTACGTCCTGGGTTTCGGCTGCAAAACCCACAACCAAAGCAGGTCGGGATTTGGTCCGGTTACCAATGCCTTTTAGAATATCTGGATTTTCCATCAGCTTTAAAGCGGGGGGCGACTTGCCTTTTGCTTTTTTGATTTTCTCATCCGCATTTGCAGCCGGGCGCCAATCGGCAACAGCGGCAACAAAAATCGCTATGTCAGCGGGCAAAGCCTGATCCACGGCCTGCTTCATTTCTTCGGCTGTTTCAACACGAACAACCGATACGCCCAAAGGATTGGGAATAGATACCGGCCCGGAAACCAGCGTCACATCTGCGCCCGCCTCACGAAGCGCCAATGCAATTGCGTGCCCCTGCTTGCCGGAAGAATGGTTTGAAAGATAACGCACCGGATCAATCGCCTCTCTGGTTGGCCCAGAGGTGATGACTGCCGACAGGCCTTTCAGTGGCTTTGGTCGCTGGTCCAGCATGGCTTCAATCGCTTGCAATATCTCCTCAGGCTCGGCCATGCGCCCGGTGCCTGCCTCGCCGCTTTCGGCCATTTCGCCGGCGCCCGGCCCAATTGAATAAATGCCATCATCGGCCAATGTGCGCATATTTCGAACGGTTGCTGGATGTTGCCACATCATCGGGTTCATCGCAGGCGCCAGCAGCACCGGTTCGTTGGTCGCCAGTAATATGGCGGAGGCCAGATCATCGGCTAGTCCGTGAGCCATTTTGGCCATCAAATTGGCCGTGGCTGGCACGACCAAAACAAGATCGGCCTCGCGCGAAAGGCGAATATGGCCGACATCATGTTCGTCATCACGGTCAAACAGATCTGAATAAACTCGCTCAGCGGTGAGCGCACTCACACTCATTGGCGTGACAAATTGTTCCGCTGCTCTTGTCATAACAGTTTTGATGCGCGCGCCGCGTTCGCGCAACCGACGAATGAGTATTAAACATTTATAAGCAGCAATGCCGCCGGAAATTATCAGGAGAATATTTTTGCCCGCCAAAACTTCACTGCTGAATGGGGCGGTTTTGGATGGCGCTTTTGGGGTGCTTTTAGAATTGGTTTTTTGTTTTACACCTGCTGCCTTATTACTAGGACTGTCAAAGTTTCCGGCGGGCAAGGCTTGCCTGGAAATCTCATTTGATTGCAATTGATCAAACAGCAGCCGCGCCTCTTCTTCCATCGAATGACCATTTTTGGCCGCCCGCATGCGCAGCCATTGCTTGGTTTTACTATCGAGTTTTCTGATGGTGATGCTGGCCAATTATATACTCCGGAGGGTCATTTCCAGATAATATATGATTGCAATGCAATCAATGCAATCAAATTTATGGAATTATATTTGCCAAACTGCAATCACTGCAGCGATTGCGATGACCACAAGCGCCATTCTTCCCATTCGTGAATGCTGCGCTTCTGATTTGCCAATTGCTTCAATTGTTGGCGCATCCAGGCGGATGCCATTTTGGCTCATGGCATCTATTTCCTTGCCAAGCCGTTCGGTTCGTTCAACGAATTCCGGCACCATGCCAACCAGCCTTACAACCGCGTTAACGCCGTCTTTTGCATCACTCAGCTTACCGGCAGGCCCCAGTTTACTGGAAATCCAATGCGCAACCACGGGTTCAGATGCGGCCCACATATTAAATTTCGGATCGAGTTTGCGCGCCACGCCTTCAACCACCACCATTGTTTTTTGCAGCAACAGCAGTTGCGGCTGGGTTTGCATATCGAACAATTCGGTGACCTCAAACAGCAAGGTCAGCAGCTTTGCCATTGAGACGGTTTCTGCTGATTGCCCGTGAATCGGTTCGCCAATAGCCCTTATGGCCTGGGCAAAACTTGCGACATCGTGGTGCATCGGCACGTAGCCCGCATCAAAATGCACCTGCGCCACCCGCATATAATTTCGGGTAATAAATCCATAGAGGATTTCCGCCAGAAAAAGCCGCTCTTTCTTGCCAAGTCGCCCGGCAATGCCAAGATCAACCGCAACAATTGTTCCATCGGGATCAAAAAACAAATTGCCCGGATGCATATCCGCGTGAAAAAACCCATCGCGAAGCGTCTGGCGCAAAAATGACTGGACCAGATTGATTGCAATTTGCTTCTTGTCCAATCCCAGCTTGTCCAATTCCATGATTTTGGTGAGCTTGGTTCCATCCACCCAATCCATAGTCACCACATCACGACCGGTGCGTTCCCAATCTACATTGGGCACACGAAAGCCTTCATCATTGGCGGTGTTTTCATGCATTTCAGAAAATGCCGCCGCTTCCAATCGTAAATCCATTTCCAGCCGGGCGGATTGGGCCAAAATATCAACCACCGAGACCGGGCGCAGGCGTTTGGCCGCCGGAATGAAGCGCTCCTGCAGGTGGGCGGCAAAATAAAACAAATCCAGATCGCGCAAAAAGCGTTTTCGCACGCCTGGACGGATGACCTTGACCGCAACGGTCTTTTGCGGATCGTCTTTCAAAGTCGCCTTATGCACCTGGGCAATGGATGCGGCTGCTACCGGTTCGCTAAAGGTGGCAAACATTTCATCCATTGGCCTGCCAAGGGAAGCTTCAATTGCAGCGCGCGCCTCGCCCGTTGGGAAGGCATCCATACGGTCCTGCAGCAATTCCAGATCAAGCGCCATTTGAGTGCCCACAACATCGGGCCTTGTGGCCATGAACTGCCCAAGCTTCACCCATGATGGGCCTAGCCGGTTAAGCGCTTTTGAAAGGCGTTCTGACTGTTGCAGGTTCGCATTTTTTGGCCGCGCAATCAATCCGGCCACACGGTGCGCAAGACGAACCAGCAGCGGCATTTCATCAACCGGAATATCCTTAAACACACCTTCGCGAGCCAGAATAAATCCGGCCTGGGCCAGTGCAAACATTGCCGATACAGGATTCATATGGGTCAGCCCTTATATCTTCCAGCCCGAATGCAGGGTGGCGATACCGCCGGTATAATTACGGTAGGTGACCCGCTCAAATCCAGCCTTGCTAATCATTGCAGCAAAACTTTCCTGATTGGGAAATTTACGGATTGATTCAACCAGATATTGATAAGGCTCGGCATCGCCAGTAATAAATTTGCCAATCGGTGGAATGGCCTTAAACGACCATTGTTCATAGAACTTGTCGAGAATTGGCATATCCACATCGGAAAACTCGATGCACAAAAACCGGCCACCGGGTTTAAGAACCCGAAACGCTTCACGCAAAGCCTTGTCGATTTTTGGCACATTGCGAATACCAAATACAATTGTATAGGCGTTGAACGAGTTATTGTCGAAGGGCAACTCCTCCGCATTGGCCTCAACAAAGGAGACATTGTCCAACAGCTTTTTCCTCGCCGCCCGCTCCTCGCCGACCTCCAGCATTGAGGAATTTATATCAAGAACCGTTGTATGAACCGCACGATTAGATGCCTCAACTATCCTGAAGGCCACATCGCCGGTGCCGCCTGCCACATCAAGAGAAGTCCAGTTGGAGCCAGCACTTTTGGGCGGCGAAAGGGTGGAAACCAGCGCATCTTTCCAAACCCGGTGCATGCCCGCCGACATGACATCATTCATCAGATCATAGCGTTTTGCCACCCGATGAAACACCTCATTGACCAAGGGCTGCTTTTCGCCGTCACCAACTTGCGTAAAGCCATAGGACGTGGTCATTTCTTCTGGAACGGTGGTGCGGGTGTCAGACATGCTTATTTCCCATAATTCAAATAATGCGCCCAAATACTCAGTTTTACTATCTGGCGCAGTTCTTAGCGATATTTCGAGCCTTTCGCTATGGCTATGTTTTGGTTGCCAGAACTGAAATAACCTGTTTTGCAGTAAATTCAACCAAGATCACTGATTACGATCACAAAAGAACCCGATAAGGACAATGTGTCATGCCTGAATTGCCAGAGGTTGAAACGGTTCGACGCGGTCTTGAGCCGCATATGGATGGTGCCAAACTCGAGCGGGTTGAATTGCGCCGGGCGGATCTGCGTTTTCCATTTGGGGAGAATTTTATCACCAGCCTGGAAGGCCAGACAATCACCAGTGTCGGGCGGCGGGCAAAATATTTACAGCTGGATATAGATAACAATCTGGTGCTGATCATGCATTTGGGCATGTCAGGATCATTCAGGGTGGAGGCATCGTCGGTTGCAGCCCAGCCCGGCAATTTCACCCTGCCGAAAGGTGTCCACGAAAAACACGATCATGTTATTTTTCACCTGAGAGAGGCTTCAGGCCAGCCTTGCAGGGTTATTTATAATGATCCGCGGCGGTTTGGCTATATGGCTTTGATCGCGCGCAGTAATCTCGAAGATCACAAGTGGTTCAAGGATATGGGGATTGAACCTATTGGCAATGCGCTGGATGGGGCCTATCTGGCGACCAAGTTTCAAAACAAGAAAGCGCCGCTGAAATCCGCCCTGCTGGATCAAAAAATGATTGCCGGGCTTGGCAATATCTATGTGTGCGAAGCGCTGTGGCGCGCAGGCCTTGCCCCTACACGGCAGGCCAAAACCCTTGCGCAAAAATCTGGCAAACCGACCGCGATGGCCGACCGCCTTTCAGTCCATATTCGCGATGTGATCAATGAGGCGATTGAGGCCGGCGGTTCGTCCCTGAAAGACCACCGGCAGACCGATGGCTCGCTTGGCTATTTCCAACATCGATTTGCGGTTTATGACCGCGAGGGCGAGGATTGTTTAAAATCCGATTGTAAGGGCGAAATTTCCCGCATGGTACAATCCGGGCGCTCAACATTTTATTGCGGGGCGTGCCAGAAATAATGAAAGTATTAGGCACGATCATCTTTTAATCCAGCAGGCCAGATTTCAGGCGACAAATTTGAACTGCGCATTTTTATTGTTCACGGAATAATCACTCAGGTAATCAGATGCATTTTGCGCCAGCTCATCAACGCCGCAAATGATTTGTTCCACCGTTTCATCATCCATCAAATAACTCAAATTCAGGCGAACCCAGCCGGGCTTTTCAATCTCTGCCCCGCTTAGCACAATCTGCCTGATCCGCTCGGATTCCTCGCGTCCCACATTGAGCAACCGGTGGCCATATGGCCCGGCACATACACAGCCGCCACGCGCCTGAATACCCATTACATCGCTCAACATACGGGTGAACAATTGATGATGGATATAACCATCATTGCCATTGCGGATGGCGAAGGAGAATATCGGCAAACGGTTGGGTTTTTCTTCCCCAAACAGCCTGATATTAGGGCTTTCACGCCAGCGATTTGTCGCCATCGCACACAATTCATGATCTCTTTTCAAAATGAAATCGTGACCAATCGCGGCCTTGACTAAAAAGACGAGAGCTGCACGAATATCGCCAATAATGTTAGGGGTGCCAGCCTCTTCACGTTCAATGATTGACGGGAAATAATCATGCGCCCAGGGCGAGACATAGGATACAGAGCCACCACCGGGCCAGGTTGGCTTTTCAGTTTTTACAACAGAGTTTTTGACAATCAATATGCCGGAAGCACCCGGACCGCCGGGAAATTTGTGCGGCGATAAAAACACGGCATCCAGTTCGCGGCCTTCGCCGGGGTTCATATCAATCGATAAATAAGGCCCGCCGCCGGCATAATCCCAAAAGGCCAGCGCGTTATATTGTTTCAAAAGCCGGGTCACCGCATCCACATCGGTTATTATCCCGGTCACATTGGAGGCGGCAGAAAACGCGCCAATAATCATTGGTCTGTCTGCGTGGGCAACCAGACGTGCCTCAAGCTCAACCATATCCGGGCCACCCTCATCAGCTTCCCCAATCTCGATGACCTCGGCTCCGCTTTCACGCCAGGGCAATATGTTTGAATGGTGCTCGTAAGGCCCAACAAATACCACCGGGCGAGGACCATCTTTTACGGCATCAGCAACTCCGCAAAGCGCCACCAGCCGATTGATGGCAGAGGTCGCGCCGGACCCTGAAAATATCACCGAATAATCTTTTGACGCGTTGGTTTCACGGGCAATAATCTGGCGTGCCTCGTTACGCATATTGGTAACGTACGCCCCGCAATAGGAAGATTCCGTATGGCTGTTGGCGTAGAAGGGCAATAGTTTTTCCGCGATAAAACCTTCCACCTGACGAAGCGCGCGCCCGGATGCGGTATAATCCGCATAGATCATTTTCTTCATGCCATAGGGCGTGGGAATTGAAATATCATTGCCAATCAGCCCGGCGCGCATATTTGCCACCACATCGCCTTTTGCAATTTGCTGCTGAAATTCCTGTAAACTCATTATTCCCACACCCGGTTTGGTAGTCGTGCCTATTTCGCCTATTTGGTAAGAATATATTGACTTTGGCGAGAAAACTTCTAAATTTTCATGAGTATTTACAATTTTTCTGAGAATTTTCACCAAGAACTATGAAAAATATCGATCAATTTAATGCTCGTTTACTTCAGGCCTTGCAAAATGATGGCGCACTTTCCCAACGCGAACTGGCTGAACACACCAACCTTTCGCCCAATGCCTGCTGGAACCGGCTGCAAAACCTGAAGAAAAGCGGCGTGATTGTGGGACAAACCGTGCGGCTGGACCGGAAAAAGCTTGGGCTTGATCTGGTGGTCTTTGTCATGATCAAAACCCGGCATCATTCCAGCGAATGGTTGCAGACCTTTCGCGAGCATGTGTCGACCATTCCAGAGGTGATCGATTTCTTTCGCATTGGTGGCGATTATGATTATCTGCTGAAAGTCGTGACCAGCGATATGAACAGCTATGATGCGGTCTACCAGCGGTTGATCGAAGCGGTAGAACTTGATTCCGTCACATCCTATTTCGCAATGGAAGCAATCGAAGAGCAACGCCCCCTGCCGATCAAGATAAGCAAATCGTGAAATTCAAGCGTATTGCTGCACAGGTGTTCCGGCGAGTGCGGAAATATTAATCAGCCCGCGCACGGTAATAGATGGTGTAACGATGTGAGTACGGTTGCCCATGCCCATTAGAATTGGCCCAACCTCAATGCCTTGTGATACGGTTTTAAAGCTGTTTTTAACCGCACTGGCGATCTCGGTATTGGAAAATACCAGGACATTGGCGCGGCCACTCATACGTGAATTGGGCATGATGCGGGCGCGCAAATCCGCATCTAATGCCGTATCCAGTTGCATTTCGCCCTCATAGGTAAATTCACAACCGGGTTCAAATTCCGTATTGTCCAAAATATCCAGCGCTGCCCGCATGCGGCCTGCTGAAGGTGTTGCCAGGTCGCCAAATTGCGAATTACTGCAAAGTGCGACTTTTGGCGCCAACCCAAAGCGGCGCACATGGCGGGCTGAAGCAATAACTGTTGCGGCAATCTGCTCCGGTGTCGGGTCCGGGTTCACCTGGGTATCAGCAACAAAAAGCGGGCCGTTTTCCAAAATCATCAGCGACAAAGCACCAACCGGATGAAGTTCATCTGTGCTCAACATCTGGTCGACATATTTCAAATGCCAAAGATAATGGCCAAATGTTCCGCAAATCAGACTATCTGCATCGCCAAGGTGCACCATCACCGCACCAATTACCGTGGTATTGGTGCGTAATATCGCCTGCGCCAGAGTTGGGGTAACGCCGCGCCGCTGCATTACCTCATGATAGGTCTGCCAATAGGTGCGGTAGCGGGAATCACTTTCCGGATTGACGATTTCAAATTCCCTATAAATCTTTTCCGGCAGGCCGTATTTTTCGCACCGGTGATAAATGATCTCCGGCCGCCCAATCAATATGGGTTGATCTTTTGTCTCCTCCACCATCGCAATAGCGGCGCGCAAAACGCGCTCATCTTCACCTTCTGCGAAAGCAATTTTTCGTACCTCACTTCTGGCAGCGGTAAAAATTGGCCGCATGATCATGCCTGAACGATAGACAGACCGGTTGAGCTTATCCTTATAGGCCTGCACGTCTTCCAGCGGACGCTTGGCGACCCCTGTGCGCATTGCGGTCTCAGCAACCGCACCGGCAACGACTGCAATTAATCGTTGATCAAAAGGCTTGGGAATTAGATATTCGGATCCGAAACGCAAATCCTCATCGCCATAAACCGCCGCCGTTTCCGCCGATGAGGTCATGCGGGCCAGTTTGGCAATGCCCTCCACACAGGCAATCTGCATGGCATCATTAATTTCCGAGGCCTCTACATCCAGTGCACCGCGAAAAATGAAGGGAAAGCACAGGACATTATTGACCTGATTTGGAAAATCTGAACGCCCGGTTGCTACAATCGCATCGGGTGAAACCTTAAAAACATCATCTGGCATAATCTCGGGATTGGGATTGGCCAGCGCGAATATGATTGGCTTTTGGGCCATTTTTGCCACCATTTCCGGCTTCAATACATTTGGCCCGGAAAGCCCCAGAAACAAATCAGCACCCTCGATCACATCATCAAGGGTTCGTGGCCCGCCCTTTTGCGCAAACAACGCTTTTTGCGGTGTCATGTCTTCCTCGCGGCCCTCATATACCAGGCCTTCAATATCGCAAAGCCAGATATTTTCGCGCAATACGCCCAGCTTGTTGAGCATCTTTAAACAGGCAATTCCGGCCGCACCACCGCCGGTGGAAACCACCTTGATATTGGCAAATTCGCGCTTGGTCAGCACCAGTGCATTGGTTGCCGCAGCCCCGACCACAATAGCGGTTCCATGCTGATCATCGTGGAAAACCGGAATTCCCATGCGTTCGCGGCAAATTTTTTCAACCACAAAACACTCTGGTGCCTTGATGTCCTCGAGATTAATTGCACCAAATGTTGGCTCCAGCGCAATAATATGTTCGGCCAGAACCTCAGGGTCCGCTTCATTTATTTCGATGTCGAAACAATCAATATTGGCGAATTTTTTGAATAGAACAGCTTTGCCTTCCATGATTGGCTTTGAAGCCAGCGCACCAATATTGCCAAGGCCAAGTGCCGCCGATCCATTTGTTACCACCGCAACCAGATTACCGCGCGCCGTATAGCGTGATGCTGTTAGCGCGTCATCCTTGATGGCAAGACAGGCCTCGGCCACGCCCGGCGAATAGGCCAGCGACAAATCACGCGGATTGGCCAGCGGTTTGGTTGGCCTGATTTCCAGCTTTCCGGGCTTGGGGAATTCGTGATAATGAAGCGCTGCATCTTTCAGCGTATTTTCCGCAGGTTGCTTATCATCACTCATATGGGTTTGCCTTTCATGGTGCATTTGTATCCTCCAGTACTAGACCGTTTCATGCTTACAAGAAAGTAGTCAGAACACAAATAGCGACCCTGTGCTTTGCAACGTATCAGGAAATTTGTTGAAAGCTGATGCAGGTCAATGAGGCAAAAATTTTTCGGTGCATAGTTTCAAATAACAAAGGAGTTTGGCAATGGCATTTGACCAATTGAAGATGGAAATTTCCATGTTACTAACCCAAATGGAAAATCAACCACAAGACCTTTGGGAGTTGCACGAGCAAATCCTCGAAAAACTCAATGAATTGCGGGCGCTCAATCTGCCGCTTCCTGATGATCTGGTCGAGTTGGAGAAAAAGCTTACCCGCGATTTGGAAATTGGCAGAGGTTCAAAAAAATAGCCCATCCGTTCTTACCGAAAACATTCTCAATTCTTCTCCCTCACGGCCATTGGGGTTACTTACGGCCTAAGCAAGGAACGATACAATGCTCGGGCCGTTCTTAGGGTCAGGGCTGAATCATTCTGCTTCATGTCGCCCACGGCAATATAGCGCTTAGGACCTGTTGACAAATTGGTTTCGGACGCGGCGCGAGTGCAATATTATGTCTGAACAGGCGGAAACTGCGCCGCGGTGTCGCCCACTACAAGCTTTTTCCAACGTATTCAGGCATAATATTGCTCGCGTCCAAAGGATATGAGTAAAATCACTCATAATTGCGTCGAAAAGCATTGAAAGGGATTGCCCTGCCTGCTGTTTTTCTTCTCGTTCTGAATGATTTATCTTCATACCGCGCGCCAAATCCAGTTTGTCAACAGGTCCTAGTGCAGGCCTGCCCGCCCGATAAGGCGTTGAAAAATTGTTGGGTTTTTTACCGGTGGCGGCAGCGGCAATGTATCCGGCACCATATGGCTTAAAATCCAGCGCGGCATGATCGGCTCGCTTGAATGACTGCACGATGTGCCCATTTTCAGTGGATCAAAAATTTTGATATAGGTGGGTGCCGCCAGATCATCCAGATAGACAGACCCACTACTTGGGCGATCGCTTCGCTGATTTATCATGGCTTCCGCCTCATCCAGGAAACGCAAGAACTCCACGCGCGGCAATGGTTTTGTCGGTGCTTCACCTGCGGGATCAAAGACATGCCAATCGGCAGGTGATGCCTTTAACGTCTCCCAGAGGCTTTCCAAATCTGTCCATTTAAGCACGCCAAAAAATCGCCCGCGAAATTGCCGCCAAAAATCCGTGTCCGGTAAACTTCCATTGCTCATATTAAATACCGCTCAGTTGATTACCTGATACCATACTGAAACAATTGTGATCAGCCAAATGAAGCTTACTCACTCATCATTCTCTCGATACGATCCAGTACTTCCATCGCAGGCAAACATTGAGCAACGGAGCCGTTAGGCTCCCGCTTCTCGCGAATGGCTGCAATAAATTCCCGGTCAATCAACTCAATGCCGTTATTGGAAACAGCAACGCCAGATAAATCTATCGGTTGTTCACGACCGTCCACCAAATCATCATAACGCGCAATCCACGTGCCGTTGTCGCAAATATAACGGAAAAATGTGCCGAGCGGTCCGTCATTATTGAATGAAAGCGACAGGGTGCAAAGCGCGCCCGAAGGGGTTTTCATGATGATGCTCATATCCAAAGCAATACCAAGTTCCGGGTGTTTCGGTCCCTGAACACCATAAACCTCAGATATGTCTTCGCCGGTTTGGTATTGAAACAAATCAACCGTATGGCAGGCATGGTGCCAAAGCAGGTGGTCGGTCCAGCTGCGCGGATTACCAGCCGCATTGATGTTTTTGCGGCGGAAAAAATAGGTCTGTACGTCCATTTGCTGAATGGCGATCTCACCGGCTGTAATTTTGTTATGTATCCATTGATGTGAGGGGTTAAAGCGGCGCACATGACCGGCCATCGCAACCTTGCCTGTTTGTTTTTGCACCGCTACCAGCTCTTGGGAATCGGCCAGATTATCGGCCATCGGAATTTCGACCAGCACGTGCTTGCCTGCCTTCATGCATTGGATTGCCTGACTGGCATGCATCTGGGTGGGCGTCGACAGGATCACCGCATCGACATCATCGCGCGAAAGAGCCTCGCCCAGATCGGTGGTTGCATGGGCAATATTACGGGATTTGGCAAATTCTGTGATTGCCTCAAGTTTGCGACCGACCACAGAGGTTACTTCCACACCATCAACTTTCGCCAGCGCATCAAGATGCTTCATCCCGAATGCACCGGCGGCTCCAGCCACACATATTCTCATTTTTTCATCCTTGTTTGAACGACGCCCTGACAGACCTATTTTGTCGTGGCGATTATCATTTTTAATTCTGTATGAGAAATCAAAACATCAATTGGTTCATTCAAAATCCGCATAGGGGCAGCCGTTCGCGCCACTTAGCCCAGAACCGAAAAACTTGATTCCTCGTTGATTTTTCGCTTGCGGGAATAGAACCCCACATCAATATCGCGCTGTAAATAGGGCAAGGTGAATTGTAGCGGTGCCTCATCGTGATCGTCGCCATTCTCGCAATATTCGATCAGCGCGGCCATCATTTTTCCGGCAATCGGGGCGTTCTTATATTGATTGCCGCTGGAACCGCAGGCCATGTAGAATCCGGGCAGTTGCGATTTATCATAGATCGGTATCCAGTCGCTTGAGGCATCGTATAAATCGACGACGCCTTTGGTTTTTTGCGGTATGCCAAGGCTTGGCACCCGTTGACCATAGCGCATGGCCTGGGTGGTCCACTGGTCTGTAAAATTGCGATCATAATTCACATCGTCCTCAACCCAGTAATGGCGATCACATTCCGGGTCTTCGCTACCAATGAGAATATTGTTGCCATGTTCCGGGCGGCAATAGCAGGCAATATCAGCGTCCGATACAATCATGCCGTCATTTTCAAAATCAAACCCCTTGGGAGCCGGAACATGCACTACCTCTTGCCGCAGGGGTCGGGTTTTTATCGTCATGTCATCCAGAACACCGGCCATTTGATTGATTTTTGATGAGGCCGGCCCGGCAACATTAATCACCACCGGCGCATGTACTTCTTCACCATCGGCAAAGCGCACGCCCTTAACCCGCCTGTCTTGTTGCAATATCTTGACAACTTCTTTGCCCAGCAAAAATTCGCCCCCATGCATTTTGGCCGCGTCAGCCAAATTTTGCGCAGAAAGGGCCGGGTCGGTCACATAACCGGTTTTTGGCCAGAACACGCCTCCCGACAGCGCGCCACCATTGGGTTTGCCAAAATCAGGGTCGTCTGAGGTTTTCGGCGGGGCATAACTCTGCAGCGAATATATTGGCAGCTTTTGAATAATTTTTTCAGCAGACCATTCCTCCAGCGGGCAATCAAGCAGGTTGCAGTTCTCAATATGCTTTTGCAGATAGCCATTGGCCTCAGTTTTCATTACCAGACAGCCGGTCTCGCGATATTGCGCCAGATCGCTGCCATCGGGCAGACCCAGATAATCGGCCCAATCGCGCCAATAGTGATAGGCCTCCCAGGCAAATATTGTTCCATCGAAGGTGGAGTAATGGGTGCGTATGATGGCGCAGGAGCCGGAGGTTGAACCGTGGCCGGACTGGCTGTTTCGGTCAACATTGGTGGTATTCCAACCCGCTTTGGCAAGTTCAAAAGCAATTGCCGTGCCGATTACACCGGCACCGATTATAATTGCATCCGTGGTTTTGGTCATTGCATTACTTTCAAATCTCGCTAACCTTGGAACGGAAAATTACGGGTTTGTTTCAAGGTTTAGATTGTAATGGCGATGGTTGGCGGGTCAATGCTGCTAAATTGAATCGCGAATGCATGTGAGTTGCCGCGAGATTAAAAAATGGCGGAGAGACAGGGATTCGAACCCTGGAGACGGTCACCCGCCTACACACTTTCCAGGCGTGCGCCTTCGACCACTCGGCCACCTCTCCGTTATTGCTGCAAATAAACCGCAAGCAGGCTTCGACTACCCGATCTTGAATGAGAAATCCACCGCAAAATTCACAACATATCAAATCAAACGCAGCAAACGGGCTCTAACAGGCGGATATGGACAAAAAAGGCCAAATGGCCATTATTTCTCACCAGGACGCATATCATTTTGGGACAGGCAAATTTTAAAATTTTCACGCAATTCTTCATCAAGCTCCGGGGAAATATACTCAGGAAAATACTCGCCCAGAATACGCTGTTTTTCTTTAATCGCCAGATTGACAATATCCGGTTTTTTTGCCTCCACCCATTCCTTCGGGCTCATTCTATTCCCCAATACCGGATAGAGATATTCGCTTTCCATCAAAGACAGGGTTTGTTGGTGGCCAAGATAATGCACCGGCCCCTCGGTACAGATATTGCGCATGGTTTCTACCGACAAAGTCTCCTGATTAACCTCGATGCCGCGAATACAGCGCAAGACCTGACCAAGAATATCATTGTCGACAATCAGACTTTCCAGACAGAAGCCCATCAGCGAACCATGCATTCCGGCCGCCTCATATATAAGATTACTGCCGGAAAGCCCGGCCATGACGGTGGTAATTCCCTTTTCGTAGCCTGACTGGATGTCCGGCATTTTTGCGTCACTCATGCCTGCGGGAGCCCCATTGGGCAGATCATAGTAAAGCGCCATTTGACCACAGGCGGCGGATAAAAGCGACTGCTCGCCGGAGCCACCGGACATCGCGCCGGTGCGCAGATCCGACACAAAGGGCCAAGCGCCAAAAATCGCCGGATGGCCCGGCGAAATGGCATGAACGTAAACAAGGCCTGCCAAAACTTCGGCCATTGCCTGCACAACGGAACCTGCAATCGCTGCTGGAGATGTGGCGCCCGCCTGCCCGGCAGACAAAAGCAAAACCGGAATACCGGCCTGCACACAGCCCTCAAGCACATCGCAGGCATCTTCGGCAAAACGCAAGGGCGGCACGACAAAGCAGCACGACATGGAAACGAATGGTCGAGCGCGAAATGCTTCTTCTCCGCCTGCAACCTTGTAAATCATATCAATGACGGGTTCGATATTTTCCGGAAAGGAGATACTGGTACCGATATGCTTTTTAGTACCGGCAAAACAGGCATAGAGCGTGTTGATGTCGAGATCGAGAGAAGTTTCCATATCGCGCGCCACCATTGGTCGCTGGAAAAAATGAATATTGTCCTGCACATCAACAATGCGGGCGGCATCATAAATATCTTTCAGATAACTTTCCCGATACTCATTTTTCTCCACATCCACCACATGAACGGCAGCACCGGCGGTTCCAAAATGCACCTTTGACCCCATTGGGTGAATGTCGTGCTTTGGGTCGCGCCCGCAAAGCACAAAATCCCGATTGGCATCGGCAATTACCTGTTTCACCAGCGCGCGCGGAAAACGCAATCGTTCATCATCGCCATAAATCGCGCCAACACTTGTGCAATGTTTGATGCAGCCTGGCGTTGCCAGTGATAACCCGATATTTTCCAGCACATCCAGTACGGCATCGTGGATCTGTTCAATTTCAGACTGCGACAACGGTTGATAGCGCCCGCTGGGCATACCCATTTTCACCGGTTTGATAGCATCAGCAAGCGGTGCGGCACGCAGTGCATGTCGGGCGGCCCGCCCGCCCGAACGACGGGAACCTGTTGGTGCTGGTTGGCTCATAATTTATCTCCCGGTGTAAATTTGGATTCGTCAGGTGCTGCCTTTTTCAATCAATTTTTCAACTTCGTCGCCACTTATCGAATGGCCCAGCGGTGAGAAATCACCTTCGCTCAACATGGCCGACACGCTGTCTAAAATTATGCGATGGGTGGCGCGCGCAATCGCAGAACCAAGGCTGATGCGGCGCACACCGGCAGCGGCAAATTCTGAGTGGCTGTGTTTTACAAATGGGCCTGCGGCGAGCGCATTGACCGGGATGGATACGGCCTCACACAGCCGTTTTATATCGGCCAATGAGGGTGGAATGGGCACATAGACCGCGTCGGCACCGGCCTTTTCAAACGCAATAACGCGGGCGATTGCCTCATCCATATCATAGACACCAAGCATGACACCATCGGCGCGAGCGGTAAAAATAAACGGCTGATCAAGGCTGTTAGCGGCATCAGCTGCGGCCTTAACCCGCTCCACCGCCAGATTAATCGGATAAAAATTATCGCTTTGACTTGTTGCAACATCTTCAATCGAGCAGCCCGAAAGCCCTGCTTCTGCCGCAAGTCTAATGGTTTCAGCCACCACATCAGGTGCATCGCCATAGCCATTTTCCAGATCACCATTTACCGGTAGCGGCGTGGCGCGCACAATATCACTTGCATGGGCTAGGGCCTCTTCACGCGAAACGTGGCCCATATCCTTTTTGCCGAGGGTAAAGGCATGGCCGGAACTGGTGGTCGCCAGCGCCTTGGCACCAAGGGCTGCCATCATCTGCGCTGAACCAATATCCCACGGATTGGGCATGATAAAGCAGCCCTCCTCATGCAATTTTGCAAAGCTCTTATGTCGTTCCAACAGGTTCATGCTCACATCCTCACGCGTTCAGATTTCGGGTCATATAGGGGTTTTAAACTTGCCTTGGCGTCAAAGCGTTCACCGGCAATTTCGATCTGGTAGCGGGAGGCCAAAACCTCATCCGGTTTCTCGCCGACGCATGGCACATAACCAAGGCCAATGGCGGCACCGAGATAATGACCGTAATTTCCAGAGGTCAGATAGCCAACAATATGACCATCGCGGAGGATCGGCTCATTGTGATAAAGCAACGGTTCCGGATCGTTCAGCTGGAATTGCAGCAGCCTCGTTTGCATCCCTTCATCGCGCTTTTTCAACACCGCATCGCGGCCAATAAAATCGCCCTTGTCGGTTTTGACCGCAAAGCCAAGGCCCGCTTCCAGCACATGGTCCTCATCGGTAATATCATGACCAAAATGGCGATAGGCTTTTTCAATACGGCAGGAATCCAGCACATGCAGACCGCACATTTTCAATCCCAAATCCGTACCCGCCTCATCCAGCGCCTCGAAAACATGAGCGGCCTGATCGGATGAAACATATAGCTCCCAGCCAAGCTCGCCGACATAGGTTACCCGGTGCGCGCGGGCCATCCCCATGCCGATTTCGATCTCCTGCATCGAGCCAAAGGGATGCACCTCATTGGAGATATTGGCCGGGCTGACTTTTGATAAAAGCGCGCGTGAATCTGGCCCCATCAGGCACAATACAGCCTCACCCGCCGTCACATCCGTGATTACCACATGCAATTGCGGATCGAGGTTTTTACGCAACCATGAAAGATCGCGTTGCAGGGTGGCTCCCGGCACTACCAGCAAAAATGCCGTATCTGAAATCCGGGTGACCGTCAGATCGCATTCAATGCCGCCGCGAGAATTGAGCATTTGCGTATAGGTGATTTTGCCCGGCTCAACATCCATCTGATTGGCGCAGATATGTTGCAAAAATGTACAGGCATCGCGGCCCTCGACCCGAATTTTACCAAAGCTCGACATATCAAATAGCCCAACGCCCTCGCGTACGGCCATATGTTCGCGTTTGGCATTTTCAAACCAGTTTTGCCGCTTCCATGAGTATTCGTACTCCGCTTTTTGCCCGGTATCAGCAAACCAGTTAGCGCGCTCCCAGCCTGCACCCTCACCAAATACAGCACCCTTAGCCTTCAATTGCTCATGGATGGGAGAGCGACGGATACCGCGCGAGGTAACCGGCTGGCGATAGGGGAAATGATCGGCATATAACAGCCCCAAAGTCTCAGACACACGCTCGCGCAGAAAATGCGCGTTATTTTGAAAGGGCTGGACGCGGCGTATGTCCACATCCCACAAATCAGAAGGCGGATGACCATCATGCATCCATTGGGCCAGCGCCTGCCCGGCACCTCCGGCGGATTGAATGCCAATGGAGTTGAAGCCTGCGCAGACCCAGAAATTTTCAACCTCCGGCGCCTCACCCAGATAATAGCGATCATCGGGGGTGAAACTTTCTGGCCCGTTGAAAAATGTATGAATACCGGTTTCGGCCAGCATCGGAAGGCGATTGACGGCGCGCTCAAGAATAGGCTCGAAATGATCGAAATCCTCCGGCAATTGGTCGAACGAGAAATCTTCAGGAATTCCCTCCATGCCCCAGGGCTTGGATTTTGGCTCAAACGCGCCAAGCAAAATTTTGCCCGCATCTTCCTTGTAATAGGCGCATTCATCCGGCACCCGCAGCACCGGCAGGCGCGCCAAATTTTCTATCGCTTCGGTGACGATATAAAAATGTTCGCAGGCATGAAGCGGCACATTAACACCGGCCATCTTACCCAGTTCGCGGGCCCACATGCCGGCACAATTGATCACATGGGGCGTTTTGATCGCAACCACTTCGCCGTTAAATTCTGCCTTAACGCCCGCGACCTTACCGCGATCAAGATCAACTCCCGTAACCTTTGCGCCTTCAAAAATCTGCGCGCCCATTTGTTTAGCGCCCTTGGCCAGCGCCAGCGTGATATTGGTCGGATCGCCCTGCCCGTCCTTTGGCAGATAGATCGCGCCGCAAATATCTTCCACATTTAAATGCGGGTAACGGTTTTTAACCTCGGAAGATGAAATTTCCTCCACCTCCACCCCAAAGGCGCGGGCCATCGAGGCTCCACGATAGATCTCTTCTTTTCGTTCCTCTGTCAGCGCCACGGTGATGGAGCCATTGCGACGAATGCCTGTCGCGATGCCGGTTTCAGCCTCCAGATTGAAATAAAGTTCCTGGGTATATTTGGCCAGTTTGGTCATATTGGATGAGGCGCGCAACTGGCCAATCAAACCCGCCGCATGCCAGGTGGTACCACAGGTCAATTGCTTGCGTTCCAGCAAAATCACATCTTTCCAGCCAAGTTTTGCCAGATGATAGGCAACGGAACAGCCAACCACACCACCGCCAATAATGACAGCACTCGCCTCAATCGGCAGGGTTTTATTCATGCACATAATCTTTCGTTTTTTGGGTCCCATACGGGTTCAGACAAGACCTGGGCCTTGCACATTTGGCCAAGCAATAGAATTTCAAGCTGGATATCCGGTTGAGTGAGATCAGGGCTCACATAGGCAAAAGCCAGATTTTTTTGAACTGAAAATCCATAGCCTCCAGAGGTCGTAACGCCCGCATATTTGCCTTTGCAGAATACCGGTTCACCACCGCAGACATCCGCGCCCGGGCTATCAACCTCCAGATAGACAAGCCTTGTACGGGGTGCCTCCCCTTGTTGTGCAAGTAAGGCCTCTCTGCCAATGAAATCGCCCTTGTCGATTTTCAAAAACCGCGCCATATCCGCTTCGGCAAGAGTAATCTCACTGGTCAGTTCCGAACCCCAGCCGCGATAGGATTTTTCCATCCGCAGGGCATTCATCGCATAGGCGCCAAAATCGGTAATGCCATGTGCCGCACCAGCTTTCCAGACCGCATCATATACGGCCTCAAGATCGTCAATTGGCATATGCAATTCCCAGCCCAGTTCACCGACATAACTGACCCGGAGCGCCAGCAGTTCGATACCTGCCAATATTATTCTCTGCCCGGTCAACCAGCGAAAATCTGGGGCATTCAAGTCATTTTCTGTGAGGGCAGCCAGCACAGCACGCGATTTTGGCCCGGACAGCACCAGCACACCGTATTTTTCTGTGACATTGGAAATTTCGACGGCTTCATCTTGGGTTTTCTGCAGATTCAACAAGTCAAGATCACGCAACTCAGCCGTTGCTGCCGAAAGCAGATAGAAGCTCTCATCGCCGGTTCGAGTGATAGTAAACTCACCGGCGATCCTGCCTCCTTGTGTGAGCGGATGGGCCAGAACCATGCCGCCAACCTTGCCCGGCAGCCTGTTGGCGACAATACGATCAAGAAAGCGTTCCGCATCCCTGCCGGAGACTTCAAATTTGGCGAAGCTCGACATATCCATAATGCCGACACGTTCACGCACGGCGCGGCATTCCTCACCCACCACTTCAAAGATATTGGTATGACGAAAACCGTATTTTTCCTCACGCCCATCAAGCGAGAACCATTTGGGCCGCTCCCATCCGGCCGCTTCCGTATAGACCGCCCTCTTTGCGCCAAGCTTTGCGTAAAG
The DNA here is from genome assembly GCA_026981655.1 of Rhizobiaceae bacterium. Lineage (GTDB taxonomy): Bacteria > Pseudomonadota > Alphaproteobacteria > Rhizobiales > Rhizobiaceae > SZUA-100. The sequence goes on from JALSIJ010000259.1 coordinate 27,079, forward strand.
GGGGCTGGTGCGGGCCGGACGTGCCGCATGGCGCTCCATACCCTTGACCGGTACCACATACATTTCGTGATATTCTTCGACGCATTTATCCAGCGTATATTGCCGGGTTGCGTAAGCCTGGAAACGCCGCGGATCATAGGCAGCCATGCAGATATCAGCCGCACCATAGATCATCAGTTGAGCCAAATATTCACCACTGCCCGGCCCCTGGGCAATGCCGATGGCCGAACCGTTGCAATGCCAGTAATTGCGTAATCCCGGTGCCGGTCCAAGATAGGGATTACCGTCGGGCGTATGGGGAATGGCCCCATGGATGACGCTTTTGATGCCCTTGTCGGCAAAGATCGGCATCAGTTCCATTGCCCCTTCGAGATGGGGTCCGGTGCGATCATAATCGGCCTCAAACAACTCATGCTCGGCATTCCAGGCCTGCGATGTGCCGGGCCAGGCCTCTTGCGCACCGGCGGTTTCATAAGGACCAATCAAGCCTGATTTTTGCTCCTGACGCATATAACAGGAACAGCGAGGATCGCGGGTGGCGGGAATCTCGCCATCAAAACCCACTAGTTCGGGAATGGTATCGGTGATGAAATATTGATGGAGCATGTTGACCACCGGCAGGTCATGATCGACCATTGCCGCCACATCGCGCGCATAGCACCCGGCTGCATTGACCACGTGTTCACAAACAATATTGCCGTGTTCAGTTTGAACCTGCCATTCTCCATTGGGCATCTGGTTTATGTCTGTCACCCGGTTGCGGCGAATGACTTTTGCGCCCAGGTTTTGCGCGCCAATGACCATCGCATTGCACACTCCGGCCGGATCCACGTGGCCGTCATCGGGGGTAAAAGCGGCAGCCAGCACATCTTTTGGTTCAATAAAGGGATGAACATTCTTGATTTCATCCGGCCCCAGCACCTGAAGTTCAAACCCGACCTCGCGCCCAAGGCCGGCAATCTGGTGGAACCAGTCCACCTCCTCGCGCGTATAGGCAAGCCGCAGCGATCCGCACGGGTGCCAGGAAACATATTGCCCGGTCTTTTTCTCCAAAGTAGGATAGAGTTCAACTGCCTTGCGGTGAATGCGCGCAATGGAAAGCGACCCGACAAAATTGGCCACAAGACCGGCCGCATGCCAGGTGGAGCCGGAGGTCAGTTCTGCCTTCTCGATCATCACACAATCGGTCCAGCCTTCAAGTGCCAGGTGATATAACAGCCCCGCCCCCATAACACCGCCACCAACAATAACCACACGTGCATGGGAGGGAAGATTTGCCATCGGTAAAACCTCTAATTAATAAACGGGTGGGCTGACCACCCAAATGATAACAGTCTTTTCCTTACCGGGATTGCGCCACCGGTAAGGTTTGTTTTCGAAACGGAAGCTGTCTCCGGCCTTTAATTGAAATAATCGGCTGCCAATCCACAGATCAATCGACCCGGATGTGATATATCCGGCCTCTTCGGTCTTTCTGAGCACCGGCTCGCTTAATTCGGCACCGGGTTCCAATACCGAACGAAACATCTCGAATGATCCACCAAGATCCGGTGAGAGCAATTCTTCGACGATGCCATCTTCGGTCGTTCCAAGTGCACGCCTTGATCCCGCCCGAACAATGAACTCCCGCTCTTTATCAGGTGTCTCATTGACCACAAAAAACCAACTTACAGGCACATCAAAGGCCTTGGCCAAGGTTCGCAAATCTTTGATAGAGGGGGTGGAGAGACCGCGTTCAATCTGACTGATGAAACCAACCGAGCGACCAATGATCAGTGACAGTTCCTGAAGCGTCAGATCGCGAGATTTGCGCAAGGCCCGAATATCGCGGCCCAAAGATTGGGCTTCGCTTATTTCACGTATTTCAAGTGCAGATGTTTCTTGCGGCTTTGCTATCATGTCTTTCCAACCGGTATTGGGCTTAAGGCATAGCAATACAAGTCTATGAAAAAATCAATCATTTTTTCATGAGCACATAAAATTAATGGTACTTTTCACACAAAAATAGCCTAATCAACATTCACCAAACCTTGATTGGCATGAATAAACCAGTCAAAATTTAATTTTACCCGCCAGATTTACTGGCAGTCAGCCCGTCGGTTGTTTTTACAATTACGCCTGCCTCATCGCAGATCTGTTGAATTTTTTCTGATAGAGGAGCGTCAGTTACGAATATATCAATATCCGATAAATGGCCGATCTGCACCGGTGCGCGGCGCTCGAATTTCATCGCATCGGCGACCAGAATTCTGGTGCGAGCCTGCTCCAATATGGCGCGCGCTACGCGCACTTCCTGATAATCGAAATCCAGCAGACAGCCATCCTCATCAATGGAAGATGCGCCAATGATAGCAAAATCGACCTTGAATTGCCTGATTAAATCAACGGTCGCCGCACCAACAATTGCCCGATCGCTTTTGCGCACCGTACCACCGGCAACCACAACTTCGATATTGGCCGCATCGGACAAAATATAAGCCACATTCAGATTATTGGTGACCGCAACAAGGCCCTGATGAGCACGTAAAGCAATGGCAACGCTTTCAACCGTTGTTCCAATATTCATGAACAATGACGAATTATCCGGCACCAGTTCTGCGGCCATTTTGGCAATTTCACTTTTTGCATCGACCGCCAGTTCGCGCCGTGAGCGATAGGCAAAATTTGCCGTACTCGATGGATATACGGCCCCGCCATGAATGCGGTTGAGCGCCTTGATTTCACACAGATCGTTTAAATCCTTGCGGATCGTTTGCGGTGTCACCTGAAACTGAAATGCGAGCGCATCCACATCAACCCTACCCTCGCGCTTTGCTATTTCAAATATGTCTGATTGCCGAGGATGCAATTGTCGCATTTCCCGCCTCCGATCTTGCTGTAAATTATTCACCCTCAACCCATCATCCGCTGATTTTGACGTTTAATGAAAACGTATTTAATCGGGCATGATCCGGTATCTGCAGGCGATTTTTCGCCTTTTTAAGAACCCGCAACCATATCATGCGCATTTCAACCAGGAACGACAACTTAAAAGTTCAATCGGAAATGAAAAATCAGGCCGGGCAATGGCAGAGATCATATCTGGCGATTTAGAATATTGATAATTTCTGACAGGCTGCGCTCTTTTGTATGGCCAGAGGTGTCAATGACAATATCGGCTTGCGCATATTGCGACTGGCGCTCTGCAAGCATGGCTTTTAACTGCTGCATCGCATCAGGATTGCCGGCCATTGGTCGTTCATCGCCCTGATTTCGCACCCGCTCCATATGCTCCTCTGGCGTTGCCTTCAACCAGATTGTGACGCAGTTGCGCATCAAATAATGGTAAGCTTCCGGCTCATTTACAATACCACCGGCCACCGCTAACACAATGCTTTTGTTGGATTTTATCAGGTTTTTCAGTGAAAGAAGTTCCAGTTTTCGATAGCCTTCCGCACCATAAAGCGCCATGACTTCGTTGATCGGAATACCGCTGCCTTTTTCAATGTCCTTGTTCAATTCATGAAAAGGAAGCCCCATTTTTTCTGCTGTCATTCGCCCAAGGGTCGATTTACCAGCACCACGCAGACCAATAAATGCCAACCGGCGGATGATTGTCGTATTCGCCTGCTCCGGCTCCAGGATTTTCATCACTTGCTGGCGTTGTTCATTATTGGCATTCTTCATCAGCGAAATCATTCGAAGAATATCCGTCTCCTGCTTGCTGTCCGGCCTCAACAACCCTTGAACCCGCTCGCCCAAGGCTTCGGCTATGCGATATAGCAACAGCACTGAAATGTTACCGGCCCCGCCTTCCAGTTGCGCCAGATAGCGTTGGGAGACACCCGACAATTCAGATAGAGCTTTTCGAGACAACTTTTTATTGACGCGAATTTTTCGAACCCGGTCACCAATAAAGCCCAAATACGCGCGTTCATCAGCTTCATCCCGCGGCGAACTTTCTGATGCTATTGTCGATTGTTTTACATCCATCGCCTGGCTCAATTTATTCTAATAGGTCTCAACATGGTATCTGCCACTCTCTCGCATGAGAGTTTTGATCTTGTGCCAGTCTCTCCCCGCCTTCGACATTATTTCGCCGAACGCCGTTTCAACACCTTCTTCCATAGCCTTCAAACCACAGATGTAAATATAGGTTTCCGGTTCTTCCAACAGTTTGGCCAGTGCTGCACTTTCGCCAATCAAACCGTCCTGTACATATTTTTTTGGCTCGCCCGGTTCGCGTGAAAGGCAAAACACTTTTTTCAAAAAGCTGTCAGGGATTTTCTCCAATGGACCAAAATAGGGCAATGAATCAGAACTGCGGGCGCCAAAAAACAGCATAAGTTTGTTGGCTAAATCCGGCGCAGTTCGCTGCCGCTGCATGGTAAAGGCACGAAAGGGCGCAGAACCAGTGCCGGTACAGATCATAATAATATTGGCATCGGGATCATTCGGCATCAGGAAGGTCGAGCCAAACGGGCCGACCAACACAACCTCATCATCTCGTTCGAGGTCGCAAACATGGTTGGAACAGATGCCATGCTCCTCGCGCTTAACGGTGAGCGATATATTATTGGTTTTGGGTCGCTCGCCATCGCGGGGACTGGAGATTGAATACAGGCGCGGAAGGTGCGGTTTGCCCGCCCCATCAAAGCCCGGCGGGATGATGCCAATCGATTGCCCCTCTAATATTGAAAATGGATGATCACCCATATCAATGATTATATGGCGCACATCACTGCCTGACCCCTCTTCAGTCAATCTGAAATTTCCCTGCACACGCCCCTTTACGGGATCGCTGATCATGTGCTGATTGATCACCGGCATTGAGGCGGATTGAGGCGCTCTGGTTGCACCGCCCGCACCCGAATGGGCTTCATTGAGCAGGTTTTGGATTGCCTCATCCAGGGCCGGACCGCCTTCATTTTCAGCGGCAAAATCCTGCTGCTCTGGAAGCTCCATCCATTCAAACTGCTCTTCAATGGAGTAAGTGCGATCCACGACCCGCCAATTGTCGATTGCGCCGGTCGGGCAAGGGCCAATGCAATTCAGGCAGTGACCACATTTCTCCATATCAACCACAACATTATCGTCATTGTGGGTAATTGCTCCGATCGGACATGCTTCTTCGCATGCATGGCATCGAATGCAAATTTCAGGGTCGATCAGATGCTGCTTAACGGGTGCATTCATAATTTGCATGTTTCCAGATTGTTAAAATGCACCGGTAGCACATGCATCATGCCATGTGAATTTCAACATATTCAAAATCACCCGGCTTGTTGTCGATGCCAATTCTTGGCGGCGAAATCCATCCGGCATATTTTCCAGCTTCCCATTCAGGCTTCATCAATGATTTGATGAAATCGCCATCCGCGGTTGTAGGCAGCCATTGGCCTTTTGCGTCTTTCCATTGCTCGTCGGTAAGAATTTCACCGGTTGGCGAAAGGTTGTGATCAGCAAAGGTGCCAATCTGGCGGTGAAAACCCTGATGCGGCAATGTCAGCTCGAAGGGAACACCGGCCTTTGAGATGACCAAATTCCAGCGCTTAACGCCGCCCGCAGCATCCTTGGAATAATCGTCCCGCAACCGCATATTAATTGCGGAAAGAGCAGGCACATCCTCGGTGATAATCGCACCGTTTTTGACAGATACAGCTGAATATAGATCATTATGCAATTGATGGTCGTCGTCGATTTTGTTCTCGCCGTAGCGCCCTTTAATTCCGGCGGTAAATGCGTTGGCAGCATTGGTGGAAATTTCGGAACCGAACAAATCAAGCGACAAAGAATAATGCAGGTTCATTTTCTTTTGAATGGTCGGCAGATCAATGACGCCGAGCGCTCTGACCGCCTCAATATCATTCGGGTCTTCAATGCCAGCTTCTTTCATCGCTTCGCAGGTGCGCTGAATTGTACGCCCCACACCGGTTTCGCCAACAAACATGTGATGAGCTTCTTCGGTCAACATAAAACGACAGGTGCGCGAAAGCGGATCAAAACCCGATTGGGCCAGTGCTTCCAACTGCATTTTTCCATCGCGGTCGGTGAAATAGGTAAACATGAAGAAAGAAAGCCAATCCGGTGTTTCCTCATTAAAGGCCCCAAGCATGCGGGGGGCTTCTTCGGAACCCGATGCTCTTTGCAACAGCCCATTGGCCTCTTCACGGCCATCGGCACCAAAATATTTTTGCAGGATATAGACCATCGCCCAAAGATGTCGCCCCTCTTCCACATTCACCTGAAACAAATTGCGCATATCATAGAGCGATGGTGCGGATTTGCCCAAAAAACGCTGCTGTTCAACCGATGCAGGTTCCGTATCGCCCTGAATAACTACCAGCCGGCGCAGCAGGGAGCGATATTCGCCCGGCACTTCCTGCCATGCGGGCTTACCATAATGTTCTCCACACGGAATGCGGCGATCTTCCACCTGCGGGGCAAGCAATATGCCCCAGCGATATTCAGGCATTTTAACATAGTCAAATTTCGCCCAGCCTTTCGGGTCCACACTAATGGCGGTGCGAAGATATACATTTGATTCCTGAAAACCCTTTGGGCCAAGGTCATTCCACCAGGTGAGATAGCCCGGATGCCATTTCTCCAGCGCCTTTAAAACCCTTCGGTCGGATGACAGATTCACATTGTTTGGAATGAGCGTATCGTAACTCACATCAAGATTATTTTTCATTTTCTTTACCTTTGTTATATCTGTCGTAGACTTATAGTGAGGGTCGTGTGATCTATTTTAAACCCGCCGTTTATCAAATTCACCGCGAACGCCGGACCCATAACTGCGCAGTGCGCCCTTTTCGCCAACCGCATTAGGGCGTTGAAAAATCCAGTTCTGCCATGCGGTCAAGCGGCCAAAAATTCGGGTTTCCATGGTTTCCGGTCCGGGGAACCGAAGATTCGCTTCCATGCCGGTCATCGCATCAGGGGAAAAGCTCACACGCTCTTCCACAAAAATTCGTATTTCATCTTCCCAGTCGATGTCGTCATAGGCAAATGTGACAAGGCCCAGATCATCAGCGTCTTGCGCTTTGAGTGGTGACAAGATTTTCTGCCTGGCATTGGCAACATTTTCTTTCGCACCCAGAAAACGTGTTTCAAGCCGTGTCAGGTCGTTGGACATTGGAAAGGGGCCAAAATTCGCCTCGCTCAAGATCATTTCCGCAATGGGGCGGTCGTCGTCCTCAAACTCATCTTCCGCCATGTAGGAGCGGTCGACCGCAAAAGCCAGTTCGGCCAAAGTGCCAGCGAAGCACGAGCCGGGCTCAATCAACGCCACAAGCGAGCGCGAGGTCATATCGACCCGTTTCAGCACGCGTTTCCAGTACAGCAAAATTTCATTGGCAAGCCAGTGATCACGATTATCGAACAGGACTTTCTCATGTGCAATCACGGCTTGCGGATCGCCCTGGGTGCAAATTTCCAGCACTCCCAGTTCCAGTTCATTAAACCTTAGATGCAAAATCGCGTCATCAAGCTCGCGGGCGCAACACAGCATCCAGTTTGACGCGCCTTCGCCCAAGACTTCATCCATTGATGAGGGGACCTTGCCCACTGGGCCGGAAATTGTAATCCGCGCAACCCGCTTTTGGCGGTCTATATCGACTTTAACAGTGGAATATTCAACATTACCGGCTGAATCAATATTCCGGTCTAAAGGTTTAAGCTCAACGCCTTTGGCATCCGATGGACGGCTGGAAGTTGCAGCAAATTCATGGGCGCGCTGTTCTGCGACCTCAACAAGTTTGGTCGTGGCGACAATTTCATCGACCAAGTTCCAATCCACGGCTTTTTGGCCGCGCGTCCCTTCTTCAAGAGAACAAAACACATCGGCCAGATCACGGCGCACCTTGCGCTTGTCAGTTATTCTGGTCAGCCCACCGGTTCCCGGCAATACGGCAAGCAATGGCACTTCCGGCAGGGCCACATTGGAGGAACCATCATTGGCTAAAATAATATGATCACAGGCAAGCGCCAGTTCATAACCGCCCCCAGCACAGGAACCTTTGACGGCACAGATATAGCTCTGGCCGGATTCTTTTCCGGCCGCCTCAAATGTATTTCTGGTTTCATTGGTGAATTTGCAAAAGTTCACCTTGTGGGGATGGGTGGCGCCCGCCAGCATTCTGATATTGGCCCCGGCACAAAATACCCGGTCATTGCCTGATTGCAATATAACAGCCTTGACTTCCGGATGCTCGAACCTCATCCGCTGGACAATATCCGCCAGCTCTATATCAACGCCCAGATCATAAGAGTTCAGCTTCAGCTCATATCCCTCAAAAAGACCGCCATTTTCGTTTACATCCATATAGAGATTGGCGATCTCACCATTATATTCAACCCGCCAATGTTGATAGCGGGCGGGATTGGTTTGAAAATCAATTATTTGGGGCAAATGAGCATCTCCAGCCTGAATTAGGTTATATAATGCACGAACACCTCCACTGATCAAGAAATTATACTAAACTCTCTAAATTTTATGAGTTATAATTCTATTTTAGTGATCTTCTGGATGACTCTCTAAAGACCTCCATCACATTCTCAACCTTTCGGTTAGGCATTTCTTAACTTCGTTTATAAAGAGAATTTTCAACATCCCATCCTATAAACAAAATGACGGATTTGGGAGAAGAGAATGGTCAACTATTTGATTGTGGACGATTCAAGCATTGTCAGGAAAGTTGCGCGACGCATTATCGAAGATATGGGTTGCAAAGTTTGGGATGCGGAAAATGCTCAGGAAGCAATGCAAATCTGTCGTCACGACATGCCAGATGCGATAATTGTTGACTGGACGATGCCCGGCATGTCTGGAACGGAATTTATTATCGAGTTCAAAGCAAGATTTGGTCAGACAGCCGCCAACACTTTGCTGATATACTGCACCCATGAAATGAATATTCCGGCGATGGCAAAGGCTAAACGGGCCGGCGCAACTCATTTTATTATGAAGCCATTTAACAAAAAGATTTTGAGCAGAAAACTTGCTGAAATCAGCGATTCGAATATTGAATGCGCGGCATAGAACCTATCCGCCCCTTTTTACTTACCCAAGAAAAAACCCGCGCTATTTGCACGGGTTCATCTAATCAATTCAATTATTCGACGATTTAGGCGCTTTGCAGCATGTCGTTGTCGTCTGGTTCGCGCAATACATAGCCGCGACCCCATACTGTCTCAATGTAGTTCCGCCCGCCGGTTGCTGATGCAAGCTTTTTACGAAGTTTACAGATAAACACATCGATAATTTTAAGCTCAGGCTCATCCATACCACCATATAGATGGTTAAGGAACATTTCCTTGGTAAGCGTGGTGCCCTTGCGAAGCGAAAGCAATTCCAGCATCTGATATTCTTTGCCGGTCAGGTGTACCCGCTGGCCATTAACTTCGACGGTTTTAGCGTCAAGGTTAACTTTCAGATCGCCCGTATGAATGACCGATTCCGCATGCCCCTTGGAGCGGCGAACAATTGCATGAATTCGTGCAACAAGCTCATCCTTATGGAAAGGCTTGGTCATATAGTCATCTGCACCAAATCCAAGTCCGCGAACCTTATCCTCGATACCGGCAAGACCGGAGAGAATGAGAATTGGCGTTTTGATTTTTGAAAGCCGCAAAGTACGCAATACTTCGTATCCAGACATATCCGGCAAATTCAAATCCAGCAAAATTATATCGTAATCGTATAATTTTCCAAGATCCACGCCTTCTTCGCCCAGGTCAGTCGTATAAACATTGAAGCTTTCAGACTTTAGCATCAACTCAATACTTTGAGCGGTAGCGCTGTCATCTTCAATCAGCAATACTCGCATATTCTTCCCCTTTTCTGCACTCGTCGCCGGAAAAATTTCCGATTCGAACGGGTGTCGGTATAATTTCGTTGCTCGTTAACACAAACTGACAGTTAATGGTTAACAAAATATAATTCCTTAACGCAAGTTTTAATATTTTGTATCAGAATGCATATTTATCGTATTGATATTTACGATTGAATCCTGATCAAAACTGCCCAGAAACCACATTAAGAAACACTTGTAAGTGATTCATTAGACTCAATCGCAAATCGCGAATTTTCTCAATGGTCGTTAATACCAGTAAACCAATCCGTTACCGCATGATTAACTTTTCAGGTAAACGAAAGGTTACCAATTTCAATTTCTTCATAAATATTTGCCAAAAACTGCAAATTTGAGAATCAAATTGCATCGATTTTTAGCGAATTATTTGAAATTGTAACAATCTTAACAAATTTCATTCATGGTATCGGCTGTATTTGAGTATCACGCTGTTTGCGGGAGTATTGAGTTATGAAGTCGCGTGAAGGTTTGCTTCGATTGAAGCGCTTCCAAGTAGAAGAAAAAAGACGTCAACTTACACAGATCGAGACGATGATCGGTGAATTTGATAAAATGAGTGCGGACCTGGATTCCCAGATAGCATTTGAAGAACAAAAGGCCGGGATTAGTGATGTCAATCACTTTGCCTACCCAACCTTTGCCAAGGCCGCTATTCAGCGTCGCGATAATCTTCACGGTTCCATTGGTGAACTGAAAGATCAGTTAGCGGCAGCAGAATTGAGCCTCAAAGAGGCACAGGAAGGCTTGGACAAGGCAGAGATGCTTGATGAGCGCGATGGCGGTAAAGCCCGCGAAGCGATTAATCTGGAACGTGAGCGCATGGAATTGCAGCATCAGCGTTCCATGATCGGCTAAATCTCCGTTTTTCTTCGCTCACTCTATCGCTTTGAATGATTTCGCTCACGCAAAATGCGCCAGGCGCATTGCTTCGCGCGAGCGGCGCATTAGCCCCCGGCCGAACTTGTCGGCCATGACTGCGTCCAATTCAGTAAAAATTAAGGACGACGGGCCAGCGTCGGCATTTCATAGAGATAAGCTATCCGCTCAATTGCCTGTTTATACGGCTCGCTTGCCACATTCATTGTGTGGCCTGAGGAATGCAACAGGGTTTTCGCGTCCTCCATGATACCAATATGACCGCGCCAAAAAATTAGATCACCACGCTGCAAATCATCAAACCCGCTGCTGGTGTCGATAATCTCACCAATTGATACTGCCTGCAAATCAGAATCGGCGGCAACCACCCTTCCCGTCATCATCATCGATAGTTGCAATAGCCCTGCACAATCCAACCCAAAACCGGTATTCCCACCCCATAAATAGGGCGTGTACATCAAGGTTTTTGCAACCTCAATGAAATCATCGGCATATTCTTCCACCGAACTGATATGTTTGGAAACTATCCAGTTACCATCGACCAGCTGGCTGTATTGGGTGCCACGGGTTTCAGCCACATCAGTAATGCAAATTTCCGACCCCATTGAAAGGTAGCCACATCGGGGAAAGCGTAAATCTGCACCCGGATACAGGAAAGTTCGCGGCACGATAATCCGGTGCGTCGGAATAGTGTTTCGCTCACCCAATGAATTGGATTGGACATAGCCTACATATCCAT
>JALSIJ010000260.1 GCA_026981655.1 Rhizobiaceae bacterium
CCCGCCCACTTCAAAATCCACCACAACCGGCTCTTCGGTTTCCGGCCCGAATGTGCAGAGAATAGATTGCAATGGCCGCACCCAGCGCATCGAACCGGCATCGGCTGATTTATCACCCCAGCGCATGGATTTTGGCCAGGGGAAAGAGCGGATAATTTCGGGCATCACATCAGCGATTATTTCTTCCGCCGCCCGACCGGGCTTATTAATGACGGCCACATAAAACTCACCCTTTTTAGGGTCGCTATGAATTTCAGCCTCGTCACGAGAAGACAATCCCGCACCGCGTAAAAAGCCCTCAATCGCCTTATCCGGCGCGCCCACCTTCGGGCCCTTGCGTTCATCGCGAATATCTGCCGAACGCGCAATAAGCCCGCGCAAATCAAGCGTCAGCCGTCGCGGTGTCCAGTAATCGGTTGCCGCTTCATAGGTCAGCCCGGCATCGACCAGCGCATCGGTGACACGTTTTTTCAAATCACCCGCTGCTTTTTTCTGCATGCGGGCAGGAATTTCTTCGGAGAAAAGTTCAAGCAGTAAGTCAGGCATATGAAAAACGCACCGGGTCAAGGAATCTAAGTACGAGCGATTTAGCAAGAGCAGGCGCAAATGTCATCTATTCTATTTCTCTAATTATATTGAGAAATGAATACAGGATGGGTTGTGACTGGCGGGATGGAGATTTCACACGCATTACCGAATATCAGGAACAAAAGGCCTCGCCGTATTGCGAGCGAACAGCGAGCCGCGGGTATTCATTCCCGCGCACCATCGCAAGCCGCAGCGCAAGCTGCGAATAGCCGCGAGATATATTTTAAATCCCCGTGGTTCGACACGCTCACCATGAGGATTAATTCAATTCCCCAACAAACTCACAATCCCTTGTGGCTTCCATCGCAAAAAGGTTCGCCATTGGTTTGCTTGCAGGCACAGAAGAATTTCTTGCCATCTTCTTCAGCTGTCCATTTCATCGGGGTAAAATCGGTCTCCTTGTGAGAACCATCACAAAACGGTTGTTTCGAAGATTTTCCACAGGTGCACCAAAAATAGCTTTTGCCCGCTTCAACGTCCACTGCGATCGGGGCCTTTGCTGCCACTTCACCTTTTGCCATTATATTCCCTCTCTGGTTAAAAGATGGAACCTACGGCAAACGCACTGAAACACAATGGGTTTTTATCGAACAATCATTCCGCAAACCAAGAACAATCAACATCCCTACCCCATATAGCCTTCAGGCAGCCACCGCACCACCGGCTTCGGTTTTGAGATAAGCCTCACCGCAGGCCTTGGAAAGTGCCCTCACCCGCAGGATATAACTTTGCCGTTCGGTAACCGAAATCACCCCGCGCGCATCCAGCAGATTGAAGGCGTGGCTGGCCTTGATGCACTGGTCATAGGCCGGGTGCACCATGACGATTTCGCGGCCTTTTTTCGGATCAATATCTGTCTCGTTCAAAATGTTGAGGCATTCTTTTTCCGCACTATCAAAATGTTCAAGCAACATTTTCGTATCGGCCACGTCAAAATTCCAGCGCGAATACTCCCGTTCGGTCTGCTGGAAAACATCGCCATAGGAAACCCGTTCACTACCAGTTTGACCGTTGAAATTAAGATCGTAAATGCTGTCGACATTTTGCACATAGGTGGCGAGCCGTTCCAGCCCATAGGTTAATTCACCGGCAACCGGCGAACATTCCTGGCCGCAAACCTGTTGGAAATAGGTGAATTGCGAGACTTCCATCCCGTCGCACCACACTTCCCAGCCAAGACCCCATGCGCCAAGTGTGGGAGATTCCCAATCGTCCTCAACAAAGCGAATATCGTGCAAGAGCGGGTCAATGCCGATCGCATAGAGCGAATTAAGGTAAAGCTGTTGCAGGTCTGGCGGCGAAGGTTTTAACATCACCTGATATTGATAATAATGCTGTAGCCGGTTGGGGTTTTCCCCATAGCGACCATCGGTCGGGCGGCGCGATGGCTGCACATAGGCGGCATTCCAGCGCTTTGGCCCAAGCGCCCGCAAGGTGGTGGCCGGGTGGAACGTGCCCGCACCCACTTCCATGTCGTAGGGTTGCAAAATCGCGCAGCCATATTCGGCCCAATATTGATGCAAGGTCAAAATCAACCCTTGGAAAGACCCAGTCGGATTAAGACTTGCATATTTTTCAGTTAATTCGGCAGGGGTTAATCTGGCTGCGCTCACGATACTATCCTCGTAAATTCTCTATGGCGCGTAATAATCATGCCGGGTTAACAAGGTCAAGAAATTACCTCTTATGTGATCAAGTTACATACGAGGCGTAAAGAACCGGCTATTTTGTCATCATCGAAATTCCAAATGATGGAGAAAATCATGTTTAAAGCAAATGAAGGCACTATTGATCGCGCCCTTCGGGTAATCGTTGGTCTGGTACTTGTATCAATGGTATTTATCGGGCTTCAAACACCCTGGGGCTGGATTGGGCTTGTCCCGCTGATTACCGGCATTGTTGGCACTTGCCCGCTCTATTCAATTCTTGGCCTTAACACCTTGAAAAAGAACTAAAAACCTATCCGACGCCTATGTGGGGTATCGCAGGGTTTTGGACCCGGAGGGCGGGAGTAATTCCGCCTTCTTTTTGTGCAATTGCGCGCTAACCGCCAAGATGCAGCACAACATTTCGGCGATGCGGCATGGTGCGATGTTCAAACAAATATATCCCCTGCCAGGTGCCAAGTACCAAATGACCATTCATCAGGGGTATGGATACAGATGTGGCGGTTAAAGCCGATTTTATATGCGCCGGCATATCGTCCGGTCCCTCGCAGGTATGGCGCAACCAGCCCATCCCTTCCGGTACAATACGCGCAAAAAATTCATTCAAATCAGCTTGCACATCCGGGTCGGCATTTTCCTGAATAATCACCGAGGCAGATGTGTGTTGCACGAAAAGGGTCACCAGCCCTTGCGAGGCGCCACATCCACGCACAAAATTCATCACCCGATCAGTAAACTGATACAAACCCTGACCATCCGTCTCAATAGTTATGACTTCCTGCAAATGCATCGCGCTTACCCATAGCTTCGAAGAACTTTGGTTTTTACCTGATCAAAAACCTCATCCGGCACAAAAAAATCTCCGGCAAGCGAACCCTCGCCACCCGGCGCATATTTGGCAAAATCTTCAACCCCCTCTTCCATCAATACCAACTCATCAATGAAAAAGTTCCCGGTGCAGCTTTGCGAATCGCGGGTGAAAATCGCATGGGCCGCATCGGCCAGAATTTCCGGACTGCGGCTCATTTTGGCAACCGCCTCACCGCCGAGCAGATTGCGCACCGCGGCCGTATCAATCGCGGTTAGCGGCCAAAGTGAATTGACCGCCACACCCATCTTGGCAAATTCCGCACTCATGCCCAAAGTGCACATCGACATGCCATATTTTGCCATCGTATAGGCCACATGGCCGGCAAACCATTTGGGCGACATATCAAGCGGTGGCGCAAGATTGAGAATATGCGGATTGGCCGCCTCTTTTAAATGCGGCAGGCAGGTTTTGGAGACTAGAAATGTGCCACGCGTATTCACCTGATGCATCAGGTCAAACCGCTTCATATCGGTCATTGGCGTTGGGGTCAGTTGAATGGCAGAAGCGTTATTGATGCAAATATCAATACCGCCAAAATTACCCACCGCCCGCTCAACTGCTTCCATCACCTCATCTTCATGGCGAATATCGCAGACGACCGGCAGAGCCTGCCCACCTGCTGCCTCAATTTCCTTGGCAGCCGTATAAATCGTGCCCGGCAATTTCGGGTGCGGCTCGGCGGTTTTTGCGGCGATTACCACATTTGCCCCATCGCGCGCGGCACGCAAGGCAATCGCCAACCCGATACCACGCGAGCCACCGGAAATAAAAAGCGTTTTATCGGCAAGAGTTCGTTTCATTTGGGGCTCCAGAAATGTTTGGTTTCCCCTTGATAGCATGACTTAATCCGGCAAACATATTCTTTTATTGTGAATAGCTTTCACCGTTTTGGCCAACAACATTGAGAGAACCAATGTCAGCACCACAAGCATAACCATCGAGAACCAGTGAAAGCCAACGATGCCGGTTTTTTCATACATAACAAATGTTGCAATGGTCATCGCAGCCAGTGGAAATGAATAGGCCCACCAGGACAAGGCGAATGGCAATCGGGCAAATCGAACAATCTGCGTCGATAAAAACAGGGTAAAAAACAAGCCCACATAATAAAGAATTCGGGCAAATGTATCGAGCTCACCGACCAACTCGACATAGGCGACAAACCCAACTGCAGGCGGCGCAATTAGAATAAACATGGTGGGCAGCAATTTGCCCGGCAATGGGTCGTGAAACAAAATGCGGTTGAACACAATCACCAGCAAGATGATCCAGAAGTTCATGCCAATTGAGAAATAAAACCACGAGATTTCAATATAGCCAAGTGAAACCCCGGTAATCGGCACTATCACATTGCCAACGGCTGGAATGAACCATGACGGATTGATATGGCCAATCTGAAAATGATCATGATTAACCCAACAATTGAGCACATAGAGCAACAAGCCCAGATGCAGCACAATACCCGCAAGCCAAAGCGCATGGGCAAGGTTTGGTGCGAGTGGTAAAAAGCAAACAGATAGCAATATCAACGATATAGAAGTCGCTGGAAAGAACGGCAATTTCACCGGGTGGTTCAACTCGGCACGAAAAGCCGCCGGGTGTTTAACAATTTTCATCAGATAGATCATCGACAACATCACGAATACGATCAGCGTGAAAGCGGCAAGCACATTACCAAGCATCGACGACAGTTCCATAACCTCACTGCCCTTGCGCCAGGCAAGTGTGAGGCCTGAAAGCCCCATTATCATGGCAAAAAACGAAATTGGAAAATGCTCAAGCCGTTCAATATCGGCGGCTTTTTCATCTGACATAAAATCAACCCTTTGACCCGCCAGATGTTCAGGAAATCAATCCGGCTCCATTATATAAGTAAATACTAATATAATGGAGCCGGATGGCAATGTACAGGGCAAAAGCGGCTAATACATATCCCGGCGTTTAATCCAGGCCTGACTATAGTCCAGCACGTCCTCATCACGGCCCTTGGGCAAAATATCCAAATAGTGATAGGCGCCATTGAGCATATCAATCCCGCGGGCATAGGTTGAATATGTGTGGTAGATATTTCCTGCTTCATCGCGCGCAAATACGCTGGCTCCGGGGGCCTCCTTACCGGGAAAGGTGGATTTTTTGTAATTGTAGATCGCGCTACCATCTTCAATTTCAGCATCTGAAAAGCTGACATTATAATCCTGATTGAACGAACTACCCTGCGCCGACAACCATTGAAATTGCCAGCCCATGCGCTTTTTATAAGCCGCAAGCCTGTCGTAAGGCGCTATCGACACAACCGCAAATGCTGCATCGCGTGCGGCCAGATGGGGCGCGATTGAGTTGAAATTATCCGCCCAGAATGAGCATGAAGGACACCCCTCCTCCCAGTCAGCACCAAACATGAAATGATAAATGATCAACTGAGATTTACCGGCGAAAAGATCAGATAATTTAGTTTCCCCATCGGCACCGGTAAAACTGTAATTCTCACTCACCGCCACCCAGGGCATTTCCCGCCTTTTGGCCGACAGCGCATCGCGCGCGCGGGTAAAGGCCTTTTCCTCCGCCAAATGAGCAACTCGCGCAGCATTCCATTCTTCACGGCTGACAATATTGGGCATTACAATTTCCTTTATTTAACTTAATTGTTAACTAAAGGATTTTCAAACCGGGGTCAACCGGCTTCAGCTATTCGCAGATTTTATTACGGCTCATCGTCCTTATTGCCTTTCCCATCCTGCGCATCCAATTCGCGTATCCGTCTACGCAATTCGTAGGTAATCCATGCCGCTGCAATTATTATTGATGAAGCAGCAGTAATGATACCAAGGCTACTCAAAGCATAGATAATTGCCGCAATACTACCGCCAAGATATCCAATTGATTTGGGAATATCTTTCTTCAATCCATCCGCAATCGCCTCTGGTAAATCTTCAGACAATCGATCAACAAATCGGTTTTTGAAATCAATCAAATAGGGAACATCTTTCTGAGAACTCGATATTGCACCATTCTGTACATCGGGCTTGGCCAACTCACGTGCAATGGCTACAGCGAGATTTTCAGTAAGCAGAATGCGCTCACCTTCCACCATCACCTGCACATGCTCCGTTGGTGTATTTTCGCTAAATTTGCTGGCTATTTCGAATACACCAATTGCACTATCAGTAAAAAAGGAGCCATGCGCCTGCACCGCCGCCAAGACATCATCACCGAGCGCTTTTGCTTTATCCAGGTTTTCCGGATTAATATCCAAAGCGCGAATTGCTTCTGCATTTTCCTTAAGATCAGATTTCACAAACCCCTGTAAATCTTCAAGCAATGTAGAAAGTCCAAACAGGTTTTGAACAATTTCTGCACTTAATTCCCATTCTGCATTGGGATGCCCATAGGTTCGTGCTTTGGCAGAAATCGACTGCCCAAACAATCGTAATTGATCTGGTTGAATTGACGAAATTGGTTGTTGTAAAATACTCAATCCATCGCTGATATTCCTGGCCAACCCCGGTTCAGCATTTGTGTTTAAAAATTGCTGATGCATTTTTTGTGCGAGAACCACTGCCATGTTGCGCAAATTCTCAGCACGGTGCAGATCATCAGCCCATACATTTGTCGGGGACACTTCAAATTTTCCATCACGAACAATGAAGCTTGTCGCAGCCGAATTTTCCACCAGCTCTTGCGTGGGCCTTTCCGGTAATTTATCAGGTAAAATCTCATCACTCGCTTCTTCAGTGCGAAATTCACTTAGCCAACCGGCAATTTCAGCGTTGACAATAGATGGTCCCTGCTCCCACCAATCATTTTCCTGATCGGCAATCCGCAGCATAAGGGTTTCGGCATTATTTGGGTTCAAGCCCCAGCTTTCTTTGCCATCCAACCTTGACTGATACCACTCGCCCCAAACCTGCCAGTTATCGTTTAAGTCAGACATTTTATCAGTCAATTTTTTGGTTTCAAGCAACGCCCAATCCGGTGTTGCGTTATCGCCTTTATCATTCAGCCACAGCACCTGTTCGGCCAGTGCTTGGGCTGAGAATTCTGGCGTGCCTTTATAGGCTGCCAAAAACTCAGCCTCCCGATTGAGTGCGCTCCAAAAACCGGCACGGACGGCGGCAAAGACGGCATCGGTGGCAAAGGCGGCAAGGGCGGCGGCGGCGGCGGTATCGGCGGCGGCAAATATGGCACGGGCGGCATCGGCGGCGGCGGCGGCGGCATCGGCCGCACGGGAGGCGGCACGGACGGCGGCATCGGCGGCACGGGCGGCCGCAAAAGTGGCAAAGGCGGCGGGACGGGCGGCATAGGCGGCGGTACGGGCGGCGGTAAAGGCGAAGGCATCGGCGGCAAAGGCGGCGGCATCTGCGGCATCTGCGGCGGCAAAGGTGTCACGGGCGGCAATAGCAATATCATGGGTTGGATATTTGCGGCCAACCCATGATATTGCTATTGCACGCCAACTGGCAAAAATCAATTGTTCCTGGTCTTTAGGTTTTAGCGAATTTATGTCGAAAACCTGCCCAACCAATGGCAAAACCCGCAAGGCAGCGCGCACGGCAAGCACCTGCGCCCACTCGACCGGCTTGCCCTCAAGCCATTCTTCAAAACTCTTGCGATCAGTAATTTCAGCCAAGCAAGCACTCCTTCGCCTCACAATGAAATATTCGCCATAAAGGTGCAAGGAATTATGTTTCGCATACAGAAAACAACCACTCTCTCAACCGTGATCTCCGCGCGCCCTACAGCGTCATCCCCGCGCCCCTACGCCGTCATCCCCGCGCCC
>JALSIJ010000261.1 GCA_026981655.1 Rhizobiaceae bacterium
ATTGATCAAATATGTTATTCGTTGTCAATCAAGCCTGTTGACTATCTATAGGCGATGGCCTTTGTTTCATACTTCTCACGGCTAATTCAATGCTGCACATTGAGCCTGCGAAGGCACGCCGCTTAGGCTCTTGAACTTGCTGAAGGGGGCTCGAAATTTTCTCGCAATCACAAGCACATTGATTAAATCAAACCCGCGAATGTTATCCGTCTCCATCAAGCAAATTGCCAATTCCTCCGAGAAGCGAGCCTTCTCCAACATGGCGGCCACCACCTTGAGGGGCCGCTGCAAATATTCGACCGGCAAGCCGTGAAAATGGCAGGCTTTGTATCCACACCCGGCCCGGGCCACGCAGTTTTGCAAAGAACACGCCTTCGCCACCAAATATCATAGATTTGATGGATCCTGCTCTTACCACATCAAAGTCAATATCGCCGGTATAGGCGGCAACGCAACCGGTATCGATGTGCAATTCTTCTCCCGGGGCTAAATCGCGTTGCAGGGTGGTTCCGCCGACGTGAACAAATACCCATCCATCGCCTTCAAGCTTTTGCATAATAAAGCCTTCGCCACCAAAAAGACCGGTCATAATGCGTTTTTGAAACTCTATTCCAAGCGAAACACCGCGCGCCGCGCACAAAAATGCATCTTTTTGGCAGATTAAACGACCCTGAACGTCATCCAGTTTAATTGCCAGAATATGGCCAGGATAGGGGGATGCAAACCCGACACGAGCCTTGCCTTCGCCCTCATGGGTAAAGACGGTGGTAAACAGACTTTCGCCGGTAACCAGTCTTTTGCCCGCGCCCACAAGTTTGTCAAACAGGCCCGATGATTGGCCAGAACCATCACCAAATGCAGTTTCCATTTTGATTTCGGGGTGCTTGAACATCATCGAACCGGCTTCGGCTACCGCAGATTCGCCAGGATCAAGTTCAATCTCAACGAACTGCATTTCCACGCCCTTGATTTCAAAATCTATGTCATCAGAAACTTGCGCACTTTTGGTGTGGCGGACGGAAGGTATTTTGGGAACAGATCCAAATGGCATATTGGGGCCTCTTGCTTGGTGAATATCATGGCGGGTTTGATGATTGAATCCGATCAATTTAGGACGTTTTTCGCAATGATTCAAATCATCATTAAGGTGCTGATATATTGTGATTTTGTTAACATTAAACCTCAAACAAATTTCAAGAGTAAGTTGTTACAATATTTGGCATAGCCTGTTAACAACCTGAATTGTGAATATGCAATATTCCAGCAAAACAGTCGGCCCGGAACAAGATGTGCTTGAAAATAAGCGTCAAGCTGCAACCTTTGAGGCGGCAGAGTTTCCAAACGGGTCAACTGCCCCAACTACGGGCAATGCCACGCTATTTGAGGGGCCTTCGGCTGGCTTGGAGAAGTTGCGGCGGATAAGGCGAGATGAGACAAACTCTGAATTTACGGGCAGTATTCCAAGAAAGCAGACGTTTGAAGGCCAATACCATCTGTTCGAAATAGCCGCATTTGGTGCGGTATTTGCCACAATAATTTATTTGCAACTATTGGCAATACTGTCCGGCTTTAGCTCTGCGTGGGTTATGCCGGTAACTGTTGTTGCCATGGTTTCTTCGCTTTCTTTTGCAGCCTTCAGGCTCATTCGGGTTCAAAGCCAGGCCTTGAAAGACAAGACCGAAACATTGGCAAACAGGCTGGAAAGTATTGAGGATCAGTCCTGGGAAATACGCGAAAGCGAAGAGCGTTACCGCAGTCTTGCTGAAGCCTTTGGCGATCTGGTTGTTCACCGTGACCTTCAAGGCAATGTCCTGTTTGCCAATGAAGCATTCCGCCGGAATTTTGGTGATATGACAGATCAAAGCCTTAGCCTTGAGGGGCGTCGATTTCAGCTTGACCCTCTGCCGGACAGTGATCCGGGGCCAATGGAGTTCGGACAATCGGAACCGCAAGCACGTGATATTCATTTGGACACCTTGCAAGGACCACTTTGGTTTTCCTGGTTGGATATTGCAATTCGCGATGAAGTAACAGGAATGTCGGCTATTGTTTCTGTCGCCCGTGAAATTACCGACCGAAAAGAGACCGAAGCCATTCTTTTGGATGCAAAGAAACGGGCTGAAAGTGCAAGCCGGGCAAAAAGTCGATTTCTGGCGACCGTAAGCCATGAGATCAGAACACCACTCAACGGTATTCTGGGCATGGCAAATTTGTTATCTGATACCGAACTTTCTCCCACCCAGAACTCCTATGTAGAGGCGGTTAAAACTTCCGGGAAGTCATTATTCTCGCTGGTCGAAGACATCCTTGATATTGCAAAAATCGAGGCCGAAAGACTGGTATTGCGACCGGAAAAAACATCCATTCATTCGTTAGTGGAAGGTGTTGTTGAGTTGCTTGCCAATGCGTCCCATTCAAAGGGATTGGAGATTGTTTCCTATGTGTCACCCGACGTGCCCGCCCGGGTATGGGTCGACAAGGATCGCCTGCGTCAGGTTATTTTAAACATCGTCAATAATGCGGTTAAATTCACCACTGAGGGAGGCGTTCTGGTTGAAGTCACAAATGTGCAGGCTTGTTCCAGTGAAAACATGGCGCGGTTAAAATTTCTCATTCAGGATACCGGGCAGGGCCTTGCCGAGGAAGATCTGAATAAAATATTCGGAGAATTCGAGCAGGTTGATACTGCCCGCAACAGGCATCACAATGGGGCGGGCTTGGGCCTTGCTATTTCACAGCGCATAATTGGCAAGATGGGCAGCCAAATCCACGTGGAAAGTAAGTTGGGGGAAGGCTCCAAATTTTCATTTGAGCTTGAAATTCCAATCGTCGAAGCAGAGACGAAAATACAGACCGCGACTAATCTGAAGTATGAAAACATTTTGCTCATTGCGCCGGATTGTTTTGAGCGAAAAGTTTCGGCAAATCATATTCGTGACAATGGTGGTAAGGTCATGCTCTGCGCCTCTGAGGCGGAGGCCGTTGCCGTAATCTCTTCAAATGAGGATATAAGGCCGGTGGATATGGTTATTGTTGATTGCCGTCTGCCATTAGATGTGCCGGCATTTATTGAGCAGTTGCGCGGTTTGACGAAACATCCCTTTAAGGCGGTTGTCGCGATTGATCCCGTAAATCGGGCTTCAGTTGAAGAAATGCTGAAACAGGGCATAGATGGTTGGCTCATACGGCCCATTCGAGCCAGGTCGATTGAAGAGAATTTGGTTGGTCGTGAACCATCTTTTAAAACGCTGCAAAAAAGCATCGAGGATGAAAAGCCATCGAATACCTCTGCTCTTAGCACTGACACCGCATTGAATATCCTGCTGGCCGATGACAATAAAATAAATCAGCTTTTGGCAAATGCTCTTTTGGAGCGTTCTAGCCATTCATCTACCGTGGTTGATGATGGGCGCTCTGCGGTTGATGCTTTTGAGCAATCGCTTTCAGCCAGCGGCAGTAGCTTTGATCTGATTTTGATGGACCTGCATATGCCGGATATGGATGGGATTGAGGCAATCGGAAAAATCCGGGCCATCGAAGCATCAAAGGGGTTATTGGAAACACCAATTCTTGTATTAAGTGCTGACGAGCAGGACGAAGTGCGCATTGCCGCCAAGGAGGTCGGAGCCAATGGGTTTGTGTCAAAACCCATTGATGCCGAGCAACTTGGCAATGCGGTCCGGCTGGCAATTGGTGAAAATGAGCCTGACGAGCCGAGTATTTGTGATAAAGCGTCATAAGTTTGTTGATTAGGAGGGTTATAAGACCCACATTCAAATTTGGAACAGCGCATATTTTCTGAGTAGCGGTTTCAAATTTTTCGATCAATTGAATTTGGAGCCCGGCATGCCGCAAAGTGCAATTCAGCCATCAATATATCGGTGGATGCAGAATTCCAGCGCAGCCCTGTTAAGAAACTTGCCGCAGTCTAAGCGGCAGGCTCTGTCGAACAGCCAGGCGCCAGAATTGAATTTTAAAAATCGGCTGGAAACCCGTTTGGCAATATCGAGCAGAGAAATTGCTCTGGCTCAAACCTTACGGTATCAGGTGTTTTTTCGCGAAATGGCCGCCAAAGGCAATGCGCTAGCACAGATTACCGGCCGGGACAGAGACCGTTTTGATAAAATTTGCGACCATTTGCTGGTTTTCGATCGCTCAAAACATAAGTCCGAAAATGTGATTGCAACCTATCGGTTTTTGCGTCAGGAAGTTGCGGAAAACCATGCTGGTTTTTATTCTGCATCTGAATTTGATTTCCAGCCGTTGCTTACCCGACATTCCCGCTTGGACTTTCTGGAATTGGGGCGTTCATGTGTGTCCCCCGCTTACCGGGATAAGCGAACTATTGAGCTGCTTTGGCAGGGAGTGTGGTCCTATATCAAGCAGCACAAAGTCGATGTGATGATCGGCTGCGCATCATTCCAGGGGACTGATCCGGAACAGCTGGCTCTGCCGCTTTCCTATTTGTTTCATACAGCAAGGGCGCCGCTTGGCTGGCGGGTTGGTGCCGCCAAGGGTCGCGGTTCTGAAATGAACCAGATGGCCAAAGCAGATATTGATGCAAGAGAGGCCTTGCAGGCGCTGCCACCGCTCATTCGCGCTTATATTCGCCTTGGCGCCTGGGTGGGCGATGAGGCGGTGGTCGATCACCAGTTCGGCACCACTGATGTATTTATTATTATGCCGATTGCCAATATCAAGCAGCGATATGTGGACTATTACGACGCTAAACTGGCCAATTAGCTTTTTGCATTATAGGCGGCAATTGCAGCCATATTAACCAGATCAGAATCGCGTGCGCCCAGCGGTACGATTTGAACCGGTTTATCCAACCCGATAAGCAGCGGCCCAATTACGGTAGAACCACCAAGTTCCTGCAGCATTTTGGTGGAAATCGAGGCCGAGTGAAATGCCGGCATGACCAGCACATTGGCAGAATCAGACAGTCGACAGAATGGATAGGACGCGCGCAATTCGGTGTTCAATGCCACATCAGCAGCCATATCTCCATCATACTCAAAATCAACATTGCGACTATCAAGAATGCGCACCGCCTCTTTCACTTTTTCTGAGCGCTCGCCCGAAGGGTGGCCAAAAGTAGAATAGGCAAGCATTGCAACACGTGGCTCGAACCCGAATCGACGCGCCATATCAGCCGCCTGTATAGCAATATCGGCAAGTTCTTCCGATGTGGGCATATCAATAACGGCTGTATCGGCAACAAATACTGTGCGGCCGCGACAAAGGGCTAGCGAAACGCCAATGATCCGGTGCCCTGGCTGCGGGTCAATTACTCGTTGCACATCACTTAGAACAATTGAATAGTTGCGTGTGACGCCAGAAACCATGCCATCCGCATCGCCAAGCGCCACCATCGAGGCGGCGAAATGGTTACGGTCATTTTTAATAATCCGGGCGCAATCGCGCAGTAAAAATCCTTCACGTTGCAGCCGCGAATAGAGGTGCTCCACATAATCATCAACCCGGTCACTTAACTGCGCATTGATAATCTCAATGCCCTCGCGGTTCACATCAATTCCTGCTTCATCGGCAGCTCGGTGCAGCTGTTTTTCGCGGCCCACCAAAATAGCGGTCCCAAGTTTTTGATTGGCAAAAGAAACGGCAGCGCGAATAACCTGCTCTTCTTCACCTTCGGCAAAGACAATCCGTTTGGGTGCACGGCGAACCTGATCATAGATGCGTTGCAGAGTTGAGGCAATCGGGTCACGCCTGGCTGAAAGCTGCTGTATATAGGCATCAAAATTGACAATCGGCTTGCGGGCAACTCCCGTATCAATGGCCGCTTTTGCAACCGCAGGCGGAATGGCGCTGATCAGCCGCGCATCAAAGGGCACGGGAATAATATAATCCGGGCCAAATTTTGGCCGGTTGCCCTGATAGGCGGCAGCCACCTCGTCTGGCACATCTTCGCGCGCAAGAGCAGCAAGTGCTTCAACGGCTGCAATCTTCATCTCCTCATTGATGGTGGTTGCCTGCACATCAAGCGCACCGCGGAAAATATAAGGAAAGCCCAAAACATTATTCACCTGATTTGGATAGTCTGAGCGTCCAGTTGCAATAATTGTATCATCGCGAACCTTTTCCACCTCATCGGGCGAGATTTCCGGATCCGGGTTGGCCATTGCGAAAATAATGGGCTTATCGGCCATTGAACGCAACATATCAGCGGTTAAAGCGCCCTTGACGGAAAGCCCCAAAAATACATCGGCACCTTTAACAGCTTCTGCCAGAGTGCGGGCATCTGTTTCAACTGTATGGGCGGATTTCCACTGGTTCATGCCTTCCTGACGGCCCTTGTAAATTGGACCTTTGGTATCGCACAGTATGATATTCTCAGGATTAAAACCCATTGCCTTGATAAGTTCAACGCAGGCAATGCCAGCAGAGCCCGCTCCATTGCAAACCAGTTTGGTGGTCTTTTTATCGCGCCCGGTCAAATAGAGCGCGTTGATTAGACCGGCAGCCGTTATGATCGCGGTGCCGTGCTGATCATCATGAAATACCGGAATATCCATAATCTCGCGCAGGGTCTGTTCGATTATAAAACACTCCGGCGCTTTGATGTCCTCAAGATTGATGCCGCCAAAAGAGGGGCCAAGATGGCGCACGCAATTGATAAATTCATCCGCATCTTCCGTATCCACCTCAAGGTCAATCGCATCAATATCGGCAAATCGCTTGAACAGAACAGCCTTACCTTCCATCACTGGCTTTGAAGCCAAAGCACCAAGGTTTCCCATGCCCAAAATGGCGGTGCCGTTGGAAATTACGCCAACCATATTGCCTCGGGTGGTGTAATCAAATGCCCGCGAAGGGTCATCTGCAATCGCCTGCACAGGCACAGCCACGCCGGGCGAATAGGCCAGCGACAAATCCCGTTGTGTGGCCATTGGTTTGGTTGGTGTGATTTCAAGTTTTCCAGGCCGACCCTTGGCATGAAAATCAAGTGCCTCCTCGTCAGTAATTGTTGGTCTCGATTTGGCATTTTTATCGGAGGATTTCATACGGTACTTTCGTGGAACTTCGATTGTATGGGTTTTATTTATTAACAAAGACACTATCCAAGCCACTGGAAACTCTCAAGGCTACAATCTGTGAATTATTATGCTTGCGGATGAAACATGCGGCCTCATCTGCTAGGAATATAATTGTTTAGCGAACCTATACGGGCAATCTCATAGGTACTACGCTTTAATTTGAGGAAAAGTTTTCAGCCAGTGACAAATTCCGTAACGCCGATGATGGCGCAATATATTGAGATCAAAGCCGCCAATCCGGGGTCTCTTTTGTTTTATCGGATGGGCGATTTCTATGAGCTGTTCTTTGATGATGCAGAAGAGGCATCGCGTGCACTGGGCATCACCCTCACCAAACGTGGCAAGCACATGGATCAGGATATTCCCATGTGCGGGGTGCCTGTTCATGCAGCCGACGATTATTTGCAACGCCTCATTGCGCTTGGTTTCCGTGTGGCCGTGTGCGAGCAAACGGAAAACCCGGCAGAGGCCAAAAAGCGCGGGCCAAAATCCGTTGTTCGCCGCGAAGTCAAGCGGCTGGTTACCCCCGGTACATTGACCGAAGACAAGCTGCTTGATCCTTCATCATCTAACTTCCTTTGCGCTTTGGCGCGTATTAAGGGCGCCCAAAATGAAAACAATATCGCGCTTGCGTGGATAGACATTTCAACTGGCTCATTTCATCTGGTCGAGACGGACGCCCATAGATTGGGTGCCGAATTGGCGCGCATTGACCCGAGTGAGTTGATTGTACCGGAAACGGTGTTTCATGACCCGGCCCTTCATCCCTTATTTGACATGATGAAGTTCGAGGTCAGCCCCCAACCTTCCATATTGTTCGAAAGTGCGACGGCCGCAAAAC
>JALSIJ010000262.1 GCA_026981655.1 Rhizobiaceae bacterium
ATCTTTTGGATATGTCGATCAACCACACGCTATCGCGGACAGTTTTGACGTCATTGACGACGTTGTTGGCTCTGGCCGCTTTGTATTTCCTCGGTGGTGAAGTTCTTGCATCATTTACTTTCGCTATGATATTCGGAATTTTCGTCGGTACATATTCGTCAATATTTATCGCGGCTCCTTTGTTGATCCTGTTTAATCTTAGACCGGGCGCGATGGACCGAGATGATCCTTCTCCCTATACGGGGCAGGAGGCACAGGAAGTCAAATAGAACGGAAGAATTAGCCGATGCCTGCAGGAATTGAAATGCATGAGGCTCATTTCCCCAGGCGTGCTGCGATTGATTTCTACGGCAATGGCGGATTTCGCTTTGCCGATATGTCGCACAGGGGCAGTATTTTATGCTTGCCCAGCGGTATATATGCTTGGGATGTTTCCGATATATCAGGGTTGGCGCCTGAGAAACTCGACCAGCTGTTGCGTGAGGCCGGGCAGGTGGAAATTCTGCTGGTTGGGACCGGGCAAGACCTTGTTCCGCTGAGTGCGCCGATAAAGAGCCTGCTGCATGATCATGAAATATCCCATGACCCAATGAGCACTGGTGCTGCAATTCGAACCTTTAATGTACTGTTGGCTGAAAAACGCGCGGTTGCTGCTGCACTGATTGCGGTTGAATAGTGAGCGAGGACGGTGCAACAATTTCCCCGGAAATTGCAGATTATTGCCGCTCGATTGTGCGTGAAAGCGGGATCGACGCTTATCTGGCAACTCTATTTTTACCCGCTGATATTCGTCCCTATGTTTATGCTTTTTACGCTTTTGATGCGGAAATTTCCCATATTCGTTCGCTGATTAAAGAGCCTATGATGGGTGAGGTTCGCCTTCAATGGTGGCGGGAGATTATTTCCGGAGGGCGCTCAGGGGAAGCAAATAATAACCCTGTGGCTGCCGGTTTGTTAGCGGCGATCAATCGGTTTGAACTGCCTGTTATGGGTTTTGAGAACTATTTGAATGCCCGGGTTTTTGATCTTTACAATGACCCAATGCCGGATAAGGGCACACTTGAGGGCTATGCGGGAGAAACCTGTTCATTTCTGTTTTTTCAAATATCTATGATGTTGGTAAAGAAGGCAGGAGAGGTGCCGGGAAACCTTTCGGATTGCGCCGGGCATGCCGGGGTTGTACTGGTTTTAACTGAGGTGGTGAAAAACCTGCCAATGCATCGCTCGCGCCAACAATGCTATATTCCGGTATCCATGCTTGATGAAGCGGGATTGACGCTTGAGCAATATTATTCTGCTGAAAACGAGGTTGCCACAGGCAAGCTGAACGGGCTGCTATTGGCCTATATGCGCCATCATATATCCGAATTTCAAAAACACTCTGAGCATTTACCAAAGCAGTTGAAAGCAGTATTTCTGCCTATGAGCCTTTCACAGCCATATTTGGCAAGGTTTGAAAAGATAGCTGGCAAAGCAATGGAAACACCCGTTGACATTCCGCAATGGCGCAAGCAAATTTATCTTTGGCGGGCAGCGCGAAACGGAACGTATTGATGTCATTACCATTGCTATTAGTGCTGGTTCTTGTTGGTGTGTCGCTTGTGGTTGGCGCAGTGCATTTGGCTGGTGGAACCCGTAAATTATCATTGCAAAACATGGGTCAAGTCAAACAGCGATTTTTGCTTGATTACCCGGATTTTACCGGCGAAGAAATAATTGTAAGCGATGATAATAATGTTGCCATTTTGTTTGGGGATGTTTCGGGCAATACTGGTCTTGTATTGGCAATGGGAACCCATTCGCTCACCCGGATGCTCGATGCTGATCTGCTGATTTCAATTACACGAAGTGATAAAGGGCTGATGTTTGGTTTGAAAGATATGACTTTACCCAATGTTGAGTTTGTATTTTCAAACAGTGAGCAGCGTGGTGATATTGAGCGCAGACTAAAAGCCACTTTACAAACCGGAAGGTTTTAGACGATGGAAAATGTTTCTTTGGTCCTCCCGGTATTCCCAAGTGTGACACAAATGGCCATTCCGGCGTTTGTTTTGCTTATTTTGCTGGAGCTTTTCTCCATCCGTTATTTCAAAGCGCACGGGGAGTATGAAACGCGTGATACCGCAACCAGCCTGCTGATGGGGGTTGGTAATGTTGTTGCCGGTTTGTTGTTTGGATTTGTCGCCTATGGGGCGCTTTTGTGGGTTTATCAGTTCCGGCTTTTTACATTCGGGTTTCAGTGGTGGCTTGGGTTGATCGTCTTCATTATTGATGATCTTCGTTATTACTTGTATCACCGCATTGCGCACCGGGCGAGGTGGGTTTGGGCTGAACATATCGTGCATCATTCCAGCCAGCATTATAATTTATCGACTGCACTTCGCCAGTCCTGGACCGGGCACTTTACCGGTATGTTTGTCCTGCAAATTCCGCTGGTTTTATTGGGAGTGCATCCGGCTTTTATCGCCTTTGTCTATGGTTTTAATCTGGTCTATCAGTTCTGGATACATACCGAATCCATTGGAAAAATGCCAAAATGGTTTGAAGCGGTGATGAATACGCCTTCGCATCACCGGGTTCATCATGCGACCAACCCGCGTTATCTTGATGCGAATTATGCGGGCACTTTGATTATATGGGACAAGATGTTTGGAACATTTGTGCCTGAATTGGAGGAGGATGCGCCGCGCTACGGAATTGTCAAAAATATTGGAACTTATAACCCGGTTAAAGTGGCGTTTCACGAATGGATTTCGATGTTTAAGGATGCCGCACAGCCGGGGCTGACGATCGGCCAGCGGTTTCGATATATTGTTATGCCGCCGGGCTGGCGCCATGATGAAAAATCAGGTGGTTCCGAGGTTCTGAAGCGAGATTTTGTGCGCCGTAATCCTGATCAGGCAGGCATGCCCGGATTGCCATCATCAGTTGATGCTATTGACGCAGCTGAATAGAAGTCGAATCTGGAGATGATAATGATCAACAAAACGGCCCGAATGCTGTTTGGTTCTGCGATTGATGGTTTTCAGCGCTTTCCGTTGACGGTGATTGCTCTGTTGGTGACTACATTATTGGCAAACCTGGAAATTGCCAATGTGCTAAATTTCAACAGTGATTTACAGATCAAGCTTTATTCTGCGCTTGCGGCCTTCGCAATGGCATCCTTGATAAAACAAATTGCGATAGAGTCTTATGGCTATGGCGCGGTACTGCAACATATCGGGGCGGGTACAGCCGGGCTTGTTGCTGCTGCCATTGCCTGGTTTGCATCAGATGTGGGAATGACAGAGGTTGCTTTTTTTGCAGCACTTGCCGGCGGAATTTTAACCGCCGCCCATTGGTTTCGTGGCACCAGTGAAGGGTTTTGGTTTTTTGTAGTACAGGTGATATTTGCTGCCGGTCTTTCCTTCGTTGCGGTAATTATTTTTGGCATTGGCTTAACTGCGATACTGACAAGTCTTGACTACCTGTTTGGCGTTGGCATTCCCAATAAAGTTTTTGGGCATGTGTGGACTACCGTGTTGATAGGTGCCGGCCCCATATTTGCGCTTGGCAGGGTTCCCGATGATTTTGATGCAAGCCCGATCATTGATGGCAACAATAACGGTATTGCGGGCTTACGCCTGTTGAGCGATTTTATTGCCGCCCCCATGCTGGCGATTTACGCCCTGATGTTGCATGTCTATGCACTTAAAATTGTTATTACGGGTGATGTGCCGGAGGGCCAGATTGGCTGGATGGTGGTTGGCTTTGGTACGCTGGTTATTTTCTTCTGGAAAGTGATGTTGCCGCTTAGGGAGGTGCTGACGCGTTCCGGGAAGTTATTCTTAGCCTATTGGCCAGCCTTAATCGTCATTCCTTTATTATTGCTTTTCTACGCTATCTATCTTCGCATTGTTAATTACGGCATTACGCCAGAGCGCTATTTTCTGGCGGCATTTGGTGGATTAATGGCGTTGTTTGCCCTGATGCAGGCGGTCCCTGCTACGCGCAACTGGCTACCCGGTGCTGCGCCTCTTACCGTAATGGTTTTGTTCCTTGGCAGCTTTGGCCCCTGGGGTGCGGTTCATGTTTCGATCACCAGCCAGGTTCGTCATTTCACCCAATTGCTGGATGAGAACAATTTTGTAAAAAAGCCGAATAAAACACGCGCAAGGAGTATATTGACATTCCTGCGTAAAAATCGCGGCCTGGAAAGACTTAAGCCTTTGACTGCAGGCTTTGCAAAAGATCCGTTTAAGCCTGAGCCAAATGATTCAAGCTACAGTTTGCAAACACGGCTGCAGCAAGCGTTTTATGCCGACGACAAAAATAAACCTGATGCTCAGTCTGGCACAGTGAAATTTGTGAGATTTTCGCGTGGATTTATTTCCTCTAAGGGGTTCGATTTGTATTTGTCAAACCTGTCTCTTATTCCTGATCGGGTGGAATACCTAAAGGCTCCTGGCGATATGACCTTCAAGGTTGACCTGGAATCGAGGGCGATCAAAATAAGCATGGGTGAGGATGTTGCCAGTTTTACATTTGAGCCATTGCGTGATTTTTTTAATAATAGCGAAAGAAATGAAGATGCTCAGGTATTCACTTTGACCTCTGGAACAAGAAAACTGTTATTGATTCCATCAAACATGCGCCTTGCAATCAACAAAGAAGTGGAGCTGGTTTCCGGCTCAGGTACGATTTTCCTGCGTAAAAGTGACTGGGAATCAGTCAAACCACCGGGTTAGACGCCAGCCATTGATCGAAATCCTGCAATGCCCTCTTTGAAATTGCCTGCCGTTTGATGATCGCTTTATCTTTGCCGCGAAAGCGGCCTTCATGATTATCCGGCTTGACGATTTGCACCGGTGGAAACAGGCCGAAATTGACGTTCATCGGCTGGAACGAGCGCTTGCCCATTTCCTGCTCATAGGCAATATGGCCCTTGGTGATATGGTTGAGCAATGCGCCAAAAGCTGTTGTCTCCGGTGGCGGTGTGAGGCCCTTTTCCAGAATATCAGAAGCCGCAAAGCGCCCGGCTAAAAGGCCAATGGCAGCCGATTCCACATAGCCCTCACAGCCCGTGATCTGACCGGCAAACCGAAGGCCGGGCCGCGACTTCAGCTGCAAGGTCTCATCCAGCAGGGTGGGTGAATTGATGAATGTGTTGCGGTGCAATCCGCCAAGTCGGGCAAATTCCGCACTTTCCAATCCGGGGATCATCTGGAAAATTGCTTTTTGCGCGCCGTATTTCAGCTTGGTCTGGAAACCGACCATGTTATACAGCGTGCCCAGCGCATTATCCTGACGCAATTGCACCACTGCATAGGCTTTTTCATCCGGTCTGTGGGTATTGGTAAGCCCCATTGGTTTCATGGGGCCGTGGCGCAGGGTTTCGCGCCCGCGCTCGGCCATCACCTCAATGGGCAGACAGCCATCAAAATAGGGCGTACCTTCCCATTCCTTGAATTCGGTCTTGTCGCCCTCAATCAACGCATCAATGAAGGTTTCATATTGGCTGCGGTCGAGTGGGCAGTTGATATAGTCTTTACCGGTTCCGCCGGGGCCAACTTTGTCATAGCGTGATTGAAACCACGCCTTGTCAAAATCAATGCTGTCGAAATGCACAATTGGCGCAATCGCATCGAAGAAGGCCAGCGCATCTTCGCCGGTCTCTGCACGAATGGCTTCGGCCAGATCTTGCGAGGTGAGCGGGCCGGTGGCAATAATGGTTTGTTCCCAATCCGGGCTGGGCAATGTGGCGATTTCTTCGCGGCGGATTTCAATTCTTTCATGGGCTTCGAGCGCCTGGCTGACAGAATCGGAAAAACCAACACGGTCGACCGCCAGTGCTGAACCTGCTGGAACCTTGTTTTCATCTGCCGCGCGCATTATGAGCGAATTTGCCCGCCGCATTTCCGCGTGCAAGAGGCCAACGGCATTTTGCTCTGCGTCATCTGATCTGAATGAATTGGAACAGACAAGCTCGGCCAGGCCATCGCCCTGATGGGCATCTGTGCCGCGTACCGGGCGCATTTCGTGCAGGATCACATCAATGCCCATCGACGCGATTTGCCATGCGGCTTCTGATCCGGCGAGCCCGCCACCGATAATATGTATTGCTGATTTGTTCATCCGCGCTCAATAGAACTTTACATGACATTGGGCAATCAAATTGATAGGAATATCGCTGAATGAACATGATTGGCAGATATACCGGAAAAATGAAGATGAAAAATATATCCCGTACCTCAGCCCTGATGCTTTTAACCGTTTTGACTGCGTGTCAATCAAACGGCTCATCGAGCAGTCTGGGGGTTCTCGACAGTGGCAACAAGGAAGTGAAAATCTGTTCTGGTTTTGGCTGTATCTATTCCGCGCAACTGGCATTTAGCGGAGCAGATCTTAAGCATATCAATTCTGTGTTGAAGACGGATTTTGCCACGCCTGCCGATGAACGCAAATCGTTAGCTGATCTAATCGCATGGAAAGAACGGCTGGCCCAATCCAAATTGCGTATGGTGACAGACACAAGGTTGAGCTACCAGCGCGATGCCGGGAAAGTGGGGCAAATGGATTGTGTGGATGAATCCAGCAACACCCTTGCTTTCATTCAGTTTCTTGATCGCAACGGCCTGCTGAAATTTAATAAACCGACACGTATTGTTGGCCGTGGTTTTTTGTTTGATGGCCGTTATCCGCACCGTACTGCAGTTGTCAGGGACATCAAAGGCAAGGACTGGGCAATAGACTCGTGGAAAAAAGATGGGGGAAAATTACCGCAGGTTGTTGAATTGGCGGTGTGGAAGAAAGAACGCGGCAGCGAATATCGCTGATTTATAGAAATCTTTATATTTTCCGTGTTACCGGCACTGCGCTATCCGGCGCAGCAGGAGAGTTTTTTGACGTCCATGTCAAAGGTTTGTGCCGCGAGTTTTAAGCCCTCGACTGTGGTGAGATAGGGGAAAATCATTGCACCCAATTCTTCGTAGGTCATGCCGGCCTTGATTGCCAGCGCAGCGGTTTGAATACTGTCTGCACCTTCCGGTGCCAAAATGTGAGCACCGAGTAATTTTTTGGTTTCTGCATCCGCAATCAGCTTGATCAGCCCACGCGTATCGTGCGCAGCCAAGGCGCGCGGCACATTGTCGAGTGATAAGATTGAGACCTTTACCTGATGGCCATTAGCGCGGGCCTGCGCCTCGGTTAAGCCGACGCTGGCAACTTGCGGATCGGTGAATACGACCGCTGGCATGATCGAATTATCATAGTTAAGCGAATTGCTGTTCATGGCATTCTTAGCGGCAATTTTTGCGCCATAAGCTGCCATATAGACGAATTGATCGCTGCCGGTCACATCACCTGCTGCATATACCCCTTCGCGCGTGGTGCGCATTTGTTGATCAACAATGATGCCCTGATTTGCTGCGATTTCAATGCCTGTGGCTTTAAGGTTCATACCATCAGAGTTGGGTATGCGGCCCGTGGCAATCATGACTTTTTCGGCCGTGATAATTTTGGTTCCACTGGTGGAGTAAAGGTGGAGATTGATTGCTCCGTCATGTTCCTCAATATGATCATAGGTAATGTCACGGATCACATTGATACCTTCGTCGTTAAAATATTCGGTAAGTGCCTGACCAATTTCTGGCTCCGCTTCCGGCAACAGACCACGGCGGCTGACAATCGTTGTCTCAACACCTGCGCGGGCGAATATCTGGGCGATTTCTGCGCCAATATAGCCAGCGCCTATAATGAGAATGGATTGGGGCAATGTTTCCAGTTCAAGCGCCGTTGTGCTGGT
>JALSIJ010000263.1 GCA_026981655.1 Rhizobiaceae bacterium
AAAACCTGACCCTAGGGTTTCGCCAAAATTTAGGCAAA
This sequence comes from Rhizobiaceae bacterium, assembly GCA_026981655.1. Lineage (GTDB taxonomy): Bacteria > Pseudomonadota > Alphaproteobacteria > Rhizobiales > Rhizobiaceae > SZUA-100. The sequence continues at coordinate 39 of JALSIJ010000263.1, forward strand.
AAAAACCGGACCACTAGGGTCCGGTTGAGTTCAGAAGGGAGATCTATTGGATCTATCCCTTCGGAGGGGAACAGATGAGGCATAAACTACCGGGAGGAGGGTTTGTTCATGCACAACATCTGAACCCTATATGCGTGTTTACTAATGCATCTTCAAGGGGGTGTTGCGCATGTCAGCTATGCAGAAATTGCATAGCTTCGCTCTCTGGTTTATCTCACGGCTATTTCGGTACTTTGCACCAAGCCTGCGATGGCGCGCGGGAATGCCCGCGGCTCGCTCTTGGTTCGCGACTTCGCCACCTGCTTGCGTATTGTTTGTTTTCCGCCCGGCCATCCGGACGACTATCTGTTCGCGGGCTTGCACATTGCTTCCTATTCGTTCGCTCGTGCATTGTTTTCGTTCACGCCAGATGCTTGCGCATCGGCTCCACGGGGGCGGTCTGACCGACCGGCTTGCTTTTCGCTCGCCATACGGTGAGATCGAGTAAAAAGTGTTCACCGTATGGCGCGTTGATCAACGAGCCGCCCGAATAGGGCGCGCTATCGCAGGCTCGGCGCATAGCACCGAAATAGCCGTGAGATAGTATTTTCTTAATATGACCAGGATTTGGCCTTTGAAAACAAAAAATCGCGAAAAACATTAAGCCGGACAGAGTTTTTCAGTTCGGCTGAATAGGCGAAATAGGTGTCGAAACTGGGTACGTCTATATCGGTCATAATGGGCACCAGCGAGGTGTCATTTTCTACCGAGTAATCCGGTAACATGGCGATGCCTGCACCACGCAATACGGCACGTTTAATTGCCAATATAGAGTTGATTTTCAATGCTGATGGTCTTTTGGTGCCGGATGGCATGCCAGCTGTTGCAAGCCAGTTGACTTCTTTCAGGTAAGACGGTGCCTGATCACCCCATGTGATCAACCGGTGGCCATCAAGATCGTCTACGGATTTAGGCTCGCCAAATTTCTCTATATATGAAGTCGAAGCAAATACATGAAAATGCACGGTAAACAGGCGGCGCTGGATAAGGTCCGGCTGCTGCGGTTGACGAAGTCTTATCGCGCAATCTGCCTGGCGCATGGATAGATCCAGCTCTTCGTTATAAAGCAGCAGATCAACCTCGATGCCTGGATATTGGTCGAGAAATTCGTGCATGCGGATGGAAAGCCAGGCCGACCCAAGCCCAACGGTCGTGGTGATACGCAATTTTCCGGTCGGGCGCTCGCGAGAATCGGTTAATTGATGTTTGACCGCCTCCAGCTTCATCATCACCTCTTGCGCGGTATTGTATAAAAGGTCGCCCTGTTCGGTTGGAATTAGGCCACGTGCATGGCGGTGAAACAGCGGAACGCCAATATCCTGTTCAAGCGAACTCACCTGCCGGGAAATCGCCGACTGGGAGAGATTAAGAGCGTCGGCCGCATGCGTGAAGCTGCCAGCTTTGGCTACCGCATGGAATATGCGTAACTTGTCCCAGTCCATATTATTGTTCCCATTATTTTTTTGATAATGTGGCATGATTCCGGAGTATTTGCGAGGAACTAGCAAATATATCCGTGGAGAAACCGCTTCAAACTCCACTGGCTTGAAAATGAAAGCCTGTTTTAAGGTTTGAGATATGCATACGGGAAATAGGGCAGGTTCTGGATTGCTCGGGCCGTTTTGCCTTAATTCATGCCTTATTCTCGTGTTGCCGTTAGGGAATGTGTGTGAGTTTTTTCACGGATTCAGCGTGAATTATTTTATGCTTCAAGCATTAATCATGTATAAAAAAATTACTGAATTCATCTGTAACTATTTGATTTTACTTAATAAATAATAATCTCTGAGAAGATATATATTGCTATGTAAAATTATTTTACCGGATTGCACATTTGAATCGCAACATTTCCTAATGTCGCCATAAACCAGACTAACGTAAGGGCTCGACAGGGGGTCGATAGTATGGAGTAACCACCATGTGGTATGATGAGACTTGGCCAGAAGGCGCAAATGCGAATTCTAATGACAGTAATAAAAACAAAAAAAATGCAAAAAACACCAGTTGCCCTGTTGATGAGTTAGGCATGGATGCGGTGAAGTTTGTACACGCGCCAGATCAGCCAGCCGCAGAAAATCCGGTAAATGGGTTACCCAAGCATCTAGTCGAAGCTCGATCTGAAATGCTCATTGCGGATAAAATTGTGGCTGAAAAACCTTCGACAGAAATGCATGCGAATGCATTGCCGGATCAACATGTGAATGTGCAGCCGATACAGCAGGCTAGTATTCAGCCAAAACAACGGGTTGAAGTGAAGCCAATTCCGCAGGCACATGAACCCCAAAAAACACCTATTGACGCGCAACCGAAGCAACAGATGAACAATCAACCAAATCCGCAGATGAGCGCTGAGCAAATCAGTGTTTCCAGTATTGAAGATACCAAGATAAATTCGGCTGAAGCGACGCTGGAAGAGCTAATGGAAGCCGAGCTTTCGGGCTTAACGCCTGAACAGGAAGTTAAACATCTGGCCGTTATGGCAGCGTTTGAAAACAGTTTGAAAGTTGAAACTGTCGTTCAGGACGTTGCAGAGGTTTGCGAAGAAATCAGAGACTATTCCGAAGATCATCCTATTTCGATGCCAAAAGTCAGCGAGTGGGAAGGTCTTGGGCCTGTGTCGCGGTTTGGCATGGGTGGCAAAACCAAGGAAATTGGGTTGGGCCGGGTCAAAACGGCAGTTTCAGGGTTTGTTTTTGGGCGACCAACACTTGCAACCGGTACTGTGCTGGCATCGTTGATGGTTGCGGCTTTTGCCTATTCTGGTCCTGAGGTCGCGTTGAAATTCGCGACTGATATTATTCCAGGTTCACCGGAACAAACTGAAGCAAATAACCGGTTTGTCGACAGCGGACTGAATTCCAATAAGGGAAATGGATTTATTGCCAGTACCGAAGAAGAGGGTTCGCAGGACGAGCAACCGCTTGTTATTGGTAAACCTGTATTTGCCAATGCGGTCGTAAATACTGAAAGTTTTGAAAGATTTGAGCCAGCGCAACGTGCGCCGGAAACGGGCGAACAGCTCATGGTTAGTTCATCAACGCATCAACAAAGTTCTGCGGGCGGTGTGACGGTGGTTGCTAAAATGCCTGAGTTGGTCAAGGAGCCGGATTTCCAGGAAATCCTTTCTAATCTTGCCACCAAGTTGCAGGTGTCGCGTGCGCTGGCTCAAACTGAATCTGGTCAGCGTATTGGCAAGACCGGGCAATCCGGACCTGCTCTGGCGCTGGTTGCGAGCCGTGAAAGGCCTAATAATTTTAATAAGGTTCTCGAAAAACCACGGCCAAGAAACACTGTCGCTGTTCAGCCTCGCAATGAAACACGAGTACGGGCCCGGCCGGTGAAAACACTGTCATTCAATTCCTCGAATAAAATTTCAGCAAAAGGCCGCGATGAAAAAACAGTATTGTTGGCTATGCTGAATGCAAAGGCTGGTTATACGCTAACCGAAGATCAAAAGAGCAGACTTATGCCCAAACTTATTGGTGGCGCGTGTGTTGCAACGTCTCTTAAAGAGGTTGCCGGCAGGGTTTCCCCGGTGCTGATGCGGGATCTTTTGACCCGTTTGAATAGTGATTGTTAGTGTGTGAGCTACAGAATAATTTGATGCTGTAAATACGGCAACAGAATGTATCAATACAATGAAGGAGGCGGTCCTTCCATTATTGAAGTGGGTAGTAATTCGTCAGCCAAGGCTTAAGGCTGGGCGATGACAAGGGAGAAGATAATGTTTGGTTTGATCAGAATAATGGCGCTGCTGCTGCTGGTGTTTTCGCCTGCGCAGTTGATAGCAAAGCCATTTGAGCTGAATATTATGACTGGTGGACCAAAGGGGACCTATATTCAGATCGGAAAAAATCTGGCGACCCTTGGTGCTGAATGCGGACGACCGCTTAATGTGGTTGAAAGTGCCGGTTCGTTGGAAAACCTTGTTGGCGTTCGAAGTAAACCGCATACCCAGTTTGGTATTGTACAAAGTGATGTGCTGGATTACCTGAAAGCTTTTCAGGCCGGTGACAAGGAGTTGCAAAAATCACTTTGGGGCATGCGTATTATGTTCCCGCTATACAATGAGGAAATTCATGTATTGGCGAGGCGTGATATTCAAAGCCTGGCTGACCTTTCAGGCCGTCGGGTTGCAATTGGCAAAAAGGATAGCGGTACATTCCTGACTGCATCCCTGATTATGGATATTGGCCGGGTGCAAAATGTAGACAGGCTGGCGGTGGGCGCAAGTGATGCTCTACCAAAGCTGCTGAATGGCGAAATTGACGCGATGTTCTATGTTACCGGGGCACCGGCAAAATTGTTTAGTGAAACCCAAATAGACAGTGCACAATTTCATTTGTTGCCACTGGTGGAGCCGGCATTGCAAGCAAGTTATATCCCAACAGTTATTAAGGCAGGAACCTATCCTTTTGTAACCGAACCGGTGAATGTGGTGGCGGTGAAAGCCGTGTTGATGACTTATGAATATAACCCTCGACAAAATAACTATCTGCGCCAAAGCTGTAAGGCCGTATCTGATTTTTCAAACCTGCTGGTAACCAATCTTGATCGGTTGCGCCGTGAGGGGCATCCCAAATGGAACAATGTTGATCTATCCGCCATTCCGCCGGGCTGGAAAGTTGGAAAGTGTGTGAAAACCGGACTGTCTTTGAATTACAAATTCCAGTGTAAGCGGCCGCTTGCGGCGAAAACCGCAGGCTCACCGGCTAATGCGCTGGACAATGAATATCTAAACCTGCTCAAGAAACGGTTGAGGAATAAACTGAATTAGGGACGACAAATCCCTGATAAACGGCAGAAATGCTAAATATATCTGAGGCGATGTTATATCTGGTTTGACTTGCGGTTAGTATTTGAGTTCAAGTTCAGCCAGATATTTCTCAGCTTCGAGCGCTGCCATACAGCCCATCCCGGCTGCAGTGACGGCCTGGCGGTAAATATCATCGGTCACATCTCCGGCAGCAAATATGCCTGGCACATCAGTTTTGGTTGAATCGGGTGCTGACCACAGATAGCCATTGGGCTTTTGTTTCAATTTACCGACGAAAAGTGAAACGGCCGGTGCATGACCGATGGCGATGAAAATACCATCAATGGGCATTTCGGTTATGTCTCCTGATTTCACATTGCGAATTTTTGCACCATTGACAGACTTCACCAGCCCTTCAGTGCCGACGACTTCTGCCAGCTCACTATCCCAAAGCACTTCCACATTATCCTTGGCGAAAAGCCGCTTTTGCAAAATGCGCTCGGACCGAAATTCATCGCGGCGGTGAACCACATAGACCTTGGCAGCAAGATTGGAGAGGTAGAGTGCTTCTTCAACGGCGGTATTGCCGCCACCGACCACGATTACATTCTTGCCCTTATAGAAAAAACCGTCGCAGGTTGCGCAGGCTGAAACGCCAAATCCCTGATATTTCAGCTCAGAATCCAGCCCCAGCCATTTGGCCTGTGCGCCGGTCGCGACAATCAGTGCATCACAGGTATAAATATCGCCGGATTCCGTTTCCAGGCGAAATGGCTTTGCGGTGGTATCAACACTTGTAACAATATCGCTGACGATGTTGGTGCCGACATTTTTAGCCTGGGCCAGCATTTGTTCCATCATCCAGGGGCCCTGAACGGTTTCTGCGTAGCCCGGGTAATTCTCAACTTCTGTGGTGATCATTAATTGGCCACCTTGTTCCATGCCAGCGATCAGGGTCGGCTCGAGAAGTGCGCGCGAGGTATAAATTGCTGCTGCGTAGCCGGCGGGGCCAGACCCGATGATTACGACGTTAGAATGATGCTCAGCCATGTAATGCTCCGAAAACTGATAAATTGATTTATTGTCATCTATTTAGGTAGAAGGGTAGGGGTAATTCAAGCGTACAATTGGCTTGTACAGGCAATTTATTGCGCGAATGAAGCCGTAGGCGCTATCGGTCTCGTAACCATGTAAAAATTATCGGCGGCGGCATTTGATTTGTGCTCGGCAAAATGGCAGTAATCCTGCTTTCAATGCGCCTAGTATTCAGGACTTTAGCATGAACGGACACTTCGTCGTTACAATTCTTTCGCCCTTGTGGGTCTGGGCAGGTATTTCGGCGTTGCTCTATATTATTCTTGGGCTGATGGTTTTTCGTTCGCTCGGTGAAAGCAAATTGCAAACTCTGTCGCAATATCTCGGCCTGTTTATTTTTGGGCTATCTATCTATATGCAACTTCACCTTTGGCTGGTTGTGGATATCTGGGATGCGCGCGTATCACTGCCATTACAATTTTGCGACATTTCTTTCATTATTTGTGGTATCGCACTGATAACACGTCATAAATTTCTATATGAGTGGGCACTTCTGGTTGGGTTTCCAGCTGCGGTGCATTCGTTGTTAACGCCGGAACTAACCCGGGGATATTCAAATTTTATGCTGTTTGAATACTACTTTTCCCATGCAACGCAAATATTGGTGCCGCTGGTAATGACGCTTTATATGGGGATGCGACCGCGCATTGGCAGCTGGCTAAAGGTTTTTGCTGCCGTCAATGTTGTTCTGGCCGTAGTCTTTGTGTTCGATTGGCTGATTGGGGCAAATTATATTTATCTAATGCAAAAACCGGCCGTTGATAATCCGCTGCTTATTGGCCCTTGGCCCTGGTATATTGTTGGGGTGGAGATTGCCGGATTTATCCATGTGATGTTGTTTTACTGGATATTTCGCAAAACAAGATGGTTTGCACCTAAGCTGGCTGAGGCAGGGCAAGGCTGAAAGCCAGGGTCAGAGCGCAGGGTGATTTTCGCCCTATTTCTCTCGTAATTGTTAGGGTCAGGACCCATTAATCTCACACAATTCTGTTTGGAAAGAAGTATTCGAATAGTTGTAACAAAGCGCAAGGGCAGATCGGGATCTTTTCGAGCATTTGTTGCGATTAGGCGGAAGCTTTCTTTTAAACCCTTCGTGAGCGACCAGTTTGCCTGCTGAATACGTCGTAATATCTTGATAATGTTGATGTTACCTGCGATATTGCTTCTGTTCAGCAGGCAAACTGGATTGCGCAGAATGGGTGACATTAATGGGTCCTGACCCTAAATTACCATAAATGAAATTACCCATATTGAAGCGGAAAATATGAAAGCAGTTATTTGCACAAAATACGGCCCTCCCGAGGTTCTCAAGCTTGCAGAGGTCGAAAAGCCTCACCCCAAAGATAACGAGATACTGGTGAGAATTCGTGCCACGACGGTACATATTGGTGACAGTAAAATTCGCCGCCTTGAACCGGGAATGGGGCCGATCAAAGATATATTTATCAAGCCAGTTATGAGAGTAATCATCGGGCTTGCAGGGCCACGAAAGAAAATTCTCGGTATGGAATTGGCCGGTGATATTGAAGCAATTGGCAAGAATGTTTCATCTTTTAAGATCGGTGATGCGGTATTTGCTTCAACCGATATGCGGTTTGGCACCTATGCGGAATACACCTTGCTGCCGCAGAGCAGCGCAGTGGCCATAAAACCTGTCAATTTAAGCTATGAGGACGCCGCCACCGTTCCCAATGGCTGTTTGACCGCCCATCACATTCTCAAGAAAGCCAAGGTGAAAAAAGGCGACAAGGTTCTCATCTATGGCGCATCGGGCAGTGTTGGCACATTTGCAGTACAGCTTGCCAAAAGTCTTGGG
>JALSIJ010000264.1 GCA_026981655.1 Rhizobiaceae bacterium
GAAACAGTCGAAAACTGCTATGTCATTCAAGCACTGGCCAACCATAAACTTTGCGCCGGTGAACATTAGAGCCGATCTTGCCCCCAACAAAATTTACAAATCTACCATCAAATCCAAATCGCAATTCTGAATTGCTGATAATTGCCGCACCTGATTTACTGGATGCCCGCAAACTCTGGCTGTCCAACCTCAAAAATGAGCGCCGCCTGGCCGAAAAAACTCTGGATGCCTATGAGCGCGATTTGCGCCAATTTTTGATATTTTTAACTGGCTATTTAGGGCACCCACCCGCATTGAAACATGTGGCCAACCTAAAGCCTGTTGATATTCGCGGATTTTTATCCACCCGACGAAAAAATGGTGCAGGCGCAAGAACCATAGGCCGTGGTCTGGCTGGCATACGCTCATTTATCCGGTTCCTGGAAAAAGACAATCTTGCCTCAAGTGCTGGAATAACCGCCATGCGCGCACCTAGACAACCACAAACATTGCCAAAACCCCTGCCCATAAAAGATGCGTTGAAAATGACCAGTACAGATCAGCAACTCAACGAAAAACCGTGGATTGCCGCACGTGATGCCGCAATCTTAACTCTGCTTTATGGATGTGGGTTGCGAATATCAGAAGCTTTGGCGCTTGTTCCCGGTGATTTTCCATCAGGCAAATCAACTTCCCTGCGCATTAAAGGCAAAGGTGGGAAAAGTCGCATTGTCCCAACATTTGCCCTCATCGACCAATCTATTGCTGAATACACAAGGCTTTGTCCTTACCATCTGAATATTGACCAGCCTTTGTTTCGTGGCGCGCGAGGTGGTAAATTGCAGCCCGCGGTATTGCAGCGCTCGATGCGGCTGCTACGCCAGGCATTCGGGCTGCCGGATAGCGCCACCCCCCATGCACTTCGCCATTCCTTTGCAACCCACCTGCTCAATGGCGGCGGAGATCTTCGCACCATCCAGGAACTCCTTGGCCATGCCAGCCTTTCAACCACCCAAATCTACACCGCGGTTGATAACGACCGCCTGCTTGAAGTTTATGAAAGCGCCCATCCACGCGCCTGATAGCCAGACTGCCTGTTTAATTTAGTTGGTAATAGACAAGTTCTGCGTTATCAGCTGCAAACCAATTTCTCGTAAAACTTAAAGGACCTGCCTTGAAGCAGAACCGAAAAAATAACCCACCCAACAATAAGCAGTTGCAAGGCAAAGACAGGATTGGGCTGGTTGCCCGCAAAATTGCAGCAAAGCTATTGGGCAGCGTTTTAGACGAGAAAAAAAATCTCGACGCATTGATTGACGCAAAGCATGGCGACTATGCCTATATCGCCCTGATTGCCAAGGACCGTGCCCTGATACGTGCAATCCTGATGACCTGCCTGCGCCGAAAAGGTCAGATTGATGACGCACTATCTAAGGTCCTTGATCGCAAGACCCCAAAAAATGCCACCCATCTAACCCATTCTCTTTCGGTTGCCGCCGCACAGATTTTATTTCTCGACGTACCAGACCGCGCAGCAGTAGATCTTGCGGTAACAGCTATAGGAGAAGACCGGCGTACTGCCCGGTTTTCCAGTCTTGCAAATGCAGTATTGCGCCGGTTGTCAAAGGAAAAAACAGAGATCCTGCAATCGCAAAATGTTGGCCAATTATGTATGCCGCCGTGGCTTTTCAAGCGGTTTAGAAAATCATTTGGTAAAAGTCGGGCCGGACCAATTGCAGAAATTCTCTGCCACGAAGCCGCACTCGATCTAACGGTTAAATCATCACCGGAATTTTGGGCAGAAAAATTCTCTGGTATTGTATTGCCAAACGGATCGGTACGATTGATCCCCAAGGGCCCAATTCCTGATATGGATGGCTATGATGACGGCGAGTGGTGGGTTCAGGATGCCGCAGCCGCAATGCCCGCAACTCTTTTGGGCGACATCTCCGGTTTAAGGGTGGCTGATCTATGTGCGGCCCCTGGTGGTAAAACCGCACAACTTATTCACGCTGGCGCCCAGGTTACTGCAATTGAAAAATCCCAATCTCGCCTGCAGCGGCTGCAGGAAAACTTAGAACGACTAAAGCTATCAGCAAACATTATCAACGCTGATATACTTCAATGGCAGCCTGAACAATTATTCGATTCAATTTTGTTGGATGCGCCCTGCTCATCGACCGGCACCATTCGTCGCCACCCGGATATTTTGTGGACCAAAACCAGCGAGGACATTACCACCCTTGCCAAACTTCAGTTTGATCTGTGGAGCAAGGCCATTGAGTTTTTGAAACCCGGCGGATTGATACTTTTTTCAAATTGCTCATTGGATCGTGAAGAAGGCGAAGACCTATACGCAAAAATTCTCAAATCCCGCGATGATATAGAACCCGATCCTATTCTGGCCAGCGAGGCACCCGGTCTAAATGATGCAATCACCGGGCAAGGCACCTTGCGAACACTGCCGATCCATTTTCCAAATTCAGATGTTCGCTTGGCTGGTCTCGACGGTTTTTTTGCTGCGCGACTACGACGTAAATGAATCAACAAGACGTCAATACAACGCCAACGTTTACCTGTATTATATGATTCGAAACAAAACTTATCGACCTCAGGAATTTGCCTATGGCAAGCTTTCAACCCTTGCGGCAAATGTCGAACCTTTGGCGTACCAGTTCGCTGGTACAATGGAGCACCGGCGTTCCCTCGCCCGAAGATCTGGTGGCAATTCCACTATATCTCAATCCTGGCAATATTGATGAAGCCCGCGAATATTACGCCGGCCGTTTCAATTTTAATGGTGAGTTACATAAAACAGAAGGTTCCTCACCCTTCGACATAACAAATGCATCACCTGAATGGACCTCCGACCTGCACGGTTTTACCTGGCTTCGGCATTTACATCAGGCAGGCAGTCCAATTGCTAAATCAAATGCCCAAACACTGGTCCGCGACTGGTTGGAAAAATATTGCAATGATACAACCTATATCGCCTGGACCGTAGAGGTAACCGCAAACCGGGTAATTTCATGGTTGGCCCATGCGCGTTTGATCATCGAAAATTCAGATCAGACATTTTACCTGAACTTTCTGCAAAATATCGCAGCCCAAACAAGGTATCTGATTTTGTCGGTAAATTCGGCCCCTGCTGGCCTTCCAAGATTGTTAGCAAAAACCGCTATAGCTTATGCCTCCCTGTGCATGCAGGGGCAAAGCCCCGCCAACCAGAAAAAACAAATTGCATCCGCCGCCAATGCTCTTGGAGAGGAGCTAGTGATACAGTTTTTTGCCGATGGCGGGCATATAACACGCAATCCAGATATGGGAATTTCGGCCGCTTCAGTGTTATTGCCTTTGCACCACCTTTATCTTCAGCGTCAGGAAAACCCACCAATCCAGCTTACCAACGCGCTGGATAGAATGTTACCAATGCTCGAATTCTTTGCCCATCCAGATGGTAGCGTCGCCCATTTCAACGGCAGCGGATTAAAAAATAAAAAGCTTCTGGCATCGGTTTTAAAGGCCGGTGGTCATTCTGGAAAACCACCTGAAAATGCGGCACTTTCCGGATATCAAAAAATGCAATCGGGAAGAACCAAGATCATCATCGATACCGGCAACTCCCCAAACAGTATATATTCACACCGCGCCCACGCCGCATGTCTATCCTTTGAAATGTCATCCGGCTCAAATATAATAATTGTTAATTGTGGCGCTCCAGCCCATCACCAACTCAAATTAAGTCAGGCGGCCCGCTCCACAGCGGCTCATTCAACCGCCATCATCAATGACACATCAACGTGCCAATTCCAAAAAAACTATGTTCCGCCATCAAACGACAGTGCGCTGATTTCCCCTCCCATATCAACCGGAATAGACGATGTTAAGATACATCGAACCTCCAACGAACAAGGCGAGCAGGTAACCGCATCTCATAACGGATATGAAAAACTATTTGGCATCACTCACCAACGCATAATTCAGTTGTGCGAAGGCGGTGATATTGTAAATGGAACAGATCAGTTTACAGAAAAAGAGGCCGAACAAAATTCTAACCGATTAAATACAATATCGATCCGGTTTCATTTGCATCCAAACTTAAGTACGAAGTTCATAAACAACAATGTCGCCGTACAATTAACATCACCTAATGGCGAAAGCTGGATATTCACCTGCATTGATGCGCGAATTGAAATCGGCGATTCTGTGTATTTTCATCCTGAATCCGTACAATCCAAACAAATTCTATTGTCTGCAACAATTGAGACTTCGACAGAGATTCGCTGGGTGCTTGAAAAAGTTGTGAGGCCAGACACAAAAATTAATGGTGATAACAACCCACATTCACAACCCACGGCTGATGATCTACTCGACTTAATGTCCAGGAAGTAATATATTGGTAAATTACAATAATCGCTGTAATTGAATTGAAAATATTTGATTTCATTATATATTTAGGCTTGGTTTACCATAAAGCCGTATAATAGCCGCTAATATGTGCCAAAAGGCGCGCGAATATTGGTTCAAAAATTGAGGGCGGAAATGTCTGCATCAAAATCGCTGATTACACTCATACTGCTGGCAATGTCAGGCATCCTGATTTCAAGCTGTACGCAAACCTCCAGGTTCGGCGGAAACAACTCCCAACCAGCCCCTCTTACACCTGCCCCGGTTGGTGTCGTTGAGGCAAAAGAGCTTGACCCGGCCCAACCTCAAGACCCCAATGCGGTAAATCCAGATGGAACAGTTGGAACAGATACAACGCTGGAGCCAGACATTAAAGTTGCAGCCGCTCCGCCTCCCGCAGATGGCGGTAAAGAGGTAACGCGAGAAGCCCTAATTGGCGCCTGGCAGGTGAACACCGGTGGCTCCCAATGTCAGATATTCCTTGCCCTGACCAAGTGGTCTGGCGGGTATCGTGCCGCATCTCGCGGCTGCGCAGCAGCTGCTCTTGCCGATGTGCAGGCTTGGGACGTTAAGGGGAAACAGGTTATATTGGTCGATTCAAGCGGTGGAACGGCCGCCAGGCTTTATCGTTCCGCCAGCACGCGATATGACGGTTCTACCGCCGCCGGTGGTGCCATTTCATTCTCGCGCTAAGAACGCCAATTACCAGATGAAATCTTCAGGCTGTCAATTTTCTTGAGTATTGATTAGGGTCTGAATCCAACCCAGCCATATTCTTAATTGAGCCCAGACCCTAAATGGCCATTGAACATCTATCCCCTGGCATCTCTGTTCCCGATGGAACCAGCCTTGCAAATGCCTATCAAAACAGAATTGATAAGGGTGAGTTTGATGATGATCCCGCCCAGCGAATTTTAGTAAAAAAACTCGACACATTGCTATTGTCGCTGCAAAACTCACAACTGGCCTCAAAGCAAAGCGCGCTTGGCTGGCTATTCTCCAATAAACGCACGGCCATTGCAAAAAACAAAGGCCTCTATATCTGGGGTTCGGTCGGGCGTGGCAAAACCATGCTCATGGATATGTTTTTCGAACAGGCAAGCGGAATTAAAAAACGCCGCGTTCATTTCCACGATTTTATGCAAGATACGCATGAGCGAATCCATGCCCACCGCCAAAAACTGAAGCGCGGAGAAACAACAGAAAAAGACCCACTGCCACCGGTTGCTCGGGCAATTGCTGCAGATGCGCAATTATTGTGCTTTGATGAATTTTCTGTAACCGATGTCGCTGATGCGATGATACTTTCCAGACTGTTTACTAAACTGTTTGAGCAAGGTGTTATAGTCGTTGCAACATCTAATGTGGCCGTTGAAGCACTGTACCCGCACGGATTGAACCGTCAATTCTTCCTCTCCTTTATCGAGCTGATGAAAAACAATGTGAATACTTTCTGGCTGGATGCCCGCACAGATTTCAGGCTTGAAAAGCTCGCCCGGGCGACCGTTTACATCCTTTCCACATCGCCAACGGGCGCTGCCGATTTAAATTTCTTATGGCACGAACTCACCGGAACAGTGTTGGGGAGCCGCGAAAAACTATTGGTCAAAGGCCGGGAATTGATCGTACCACAAGCATCTCGCGGCGCGGCGCGGTTCACATTTGATGAATTATGCGCCCGGCCTCTGGGTGCCGCCGATTATATTGCACTTGCCAACCGGTATCACTCAATTTTCATTGACCAAATCCCTCAAATGGGGCTTCATATGCGCAACGAGGCCAAGCGCTTTATTATTCTAATCGATACCCTATATGACAACCACATCAATCTGCTGTGTACCGCCGAGACAACACCTGAAAAGCTCTATACCGCAACATCCGGGGTCGAGCATTTCGAATTCGCACGCACCGCCTCACGATTGATTGAAATGCAGTCACACGAATACCTTGAGAAAAGCCGCAACCTCGATCATAAGCAAACACAACAATTCGGATAATATAGCAAAAGGGCAATTTTAGTGCGTCATCATTTGGTTTCAATGGTAGCAATAATATTGCTGATTTTAGTTTCCCTGCAATCCGGCATTTCGCATGCGCGGCCGCAAATCGTGCTGGAAGCGGATTCCGGAAAGGTGCTTTCACATAAACAGGCCTTTGATCGATGGCACCCCGCATCACTGACCAAAATGATGACGGCCTATGTGGTATTTGACGCGATTAAATCGGGCGAAATTACCATGGGTTCACCGGTGCGAGTTTCAAAATATGCACTCTCAAAGCCCCCAAGCAAGATGGGATTTCCGGTTGGCACAATTTTGAACATTGAAAATGCTATCAAGATAATTTTGGTAAAATCTGCCAATGACATTGCGGTGGCAATCGCTGAATCCCTTTCAGGCAGTGAAAAGGCGTTTGCAGCACGCATGAACAAGACCGCCCGCAAACTTGGAATGAACGGGACAAATTTCGTCAACCCCCACGGCCTGCACGACCCCCAGCAATATACCACGGCCCGTGATATGGCATTGCTGGCACGGGCCCTATTTCGCGATTTCCCGCAATATGCCCACCTGTTAAAGGTTCCTTTGCTGCGTTTTGGCAACAAGCAGCTAAAATCCTACAACCGCTTGCTTGGCCGTTTTGAGGGCGCAGATGGTATAAAAACCGGCTATATTTGCGCTTCGGGATTCAATATCGCTGCCAGTGCAACCCGTTCCGGTAAGCGGCTGATTGCCATTGTACTTGGCGCGGCAAGCTCTCATGAACGTGGAATTCGCACGGCAAAATTGTTGAATTCAGGGTTTGAAGGAAAAACCGGCAAAAGTGCTGGATCGATTGAAAACCTGCGCCCCTATGGAACGTCGCGTTATGTTGCAAACAATATACGTGATGAAATTTGCAAACGAAAAAAGCAGGTAAAAAAAGAAACAAGAAAACAACGAAGAGCCCGCTGGAAGGCGGAAGCTATTAAGCGAGAAGCTGAAAATCTGATTTATTTCACCCCCCGCAAACCAGTTGAACCGGTTGTGGTAATCCTCGGTAATGCATTTGGTCCAAGCCCAACGGGCATAAAAACCGTCGATGGCCACGCGCCGCCGCCCTATATTCCTATTCCAATAAAAAGACCGGAATTCAATATGGCCCGTATTGATGATCTTCCTCCGTTCAGCAAAAGCAAACTGCGCGGCTCTATTCCGCTTCCGACCTATCGCGCATCAGCAATTAATCAATGACCCGGGAAAACCCTATACCGCTCAGCGTAATCACCGGCTTTTTGGGCAGCGGTAAAACAACCTTGT
>JALSIJ010000265.1 GCA_026981655.1 Rhizobiaceae bacterium
CCCTTTATTCTTCATAGGAGATTCGATAAATTACGCTGGCAAAATCGTCGGAAATCAAAATAGAGCCATCGGGTAATTCTTCTATATCCACCGGACGCCCAATTGCAGCGCCATTGGAAAGCCAGCCATCGGCAAAAACCTCTTTACCGATCGCATTTCCATCATCATCAAACAAAATCCGCATGATACGATAGCCGACCGGTTCACTGCGGTCCCACGACCCGCGCTGGGCCACGAATGCATCGTTTTTATATTCTGCGGGAAACATGTCGCCCTCATAGAATTCGATGCCGAGATTGGCGGTATGGGCCTGAAATTCAATCTTTGGCGGGGTCATTTCTATCGCCGGACTGTTGTTTTCAAAACCCGGAAGTCTGGCAGATTTGCCCCCCAAATAAGGGAAGCCAAAGTGCTGGCCAACCTTGGTGACGCGGTTTAATTCGTCGGCTGGAATATCATCACCCATGCCGTCTGCGCCATTGTCGGTGAACCAAAGTTCCTTTGTCTTGGGATGCCAGTCAAAACCGACCGAGTTTCGAACCCCGTCGGCGACCACTTCCCACCCGGAGCCATCGAGGTTCATGCGAACAATCTTGCCGGTATTGGGTTTAAGAGTGCAAATATTGCAGGGAGCGCCAAGCGCGACATAGAGTTTCTTGTCTGGTCCAACGCCGAGCGATCGCCATCCATGCCAATTGTTATTAAGCAGGTTGGAATTAATTGTTGTTAGCGGATTGATGGGAAGTGAAAAGTCATCAACTTTTGGCAAGGGCCAGCGGGCGATCCTGTCTTGCAGGCCGACATAAAGATCGGAGCCAATGATCACTACGCCATTAGGGCCGTTTAACCCGCGGGCCCGCTCGCTGATTTTGTCGGCGGTTCCATCATTGTTGCTATCCAGCAGTGAATAGATGTGTCCATGCCTGGAGCCAACATAAACAACGCCATTGGCCGGATTTATTTCCATTTGCCGGGGTTTTGGCATTTCGGCATAAACGGCGATCTTAAACCCTGGCTTCAGCCTTATTTTATTGAGAATTTCAGAAAAGTCGGCGCTATTAACCGGAGTGGAAAGCATGAAGGACAGGGCGCTGAAATAGATGGTGGATCGTAATATTGAAATTCCGGGCAATCGCAAAGTTTTCTCCTGAATTAATATTTTTGGAGCGCAGAGGCTAACTTAGTTAGAGGCGATGGGCAAGAAATGACATTTCACGCTTTGTTGTTCACTTTCAGTATTGAAGGGCGCAATTAGCCCGGCTTTGGGCATTGTCAAACCCATAGAACCGATTACAAAGGTTGAATGACCATATTAATTGCCACCAGTACATTTGATTTTGATCCCACTGAAGTTGGTGTGCCGTGGAAGGTTTTCAATGATGCCGGTTGTGACATTCGATTTGCTACGGATAGTGGTAATGCCGGGGTCTGCGATCAAAGGATGCTCAACGGAAGTGGTTTTGGTATCTTAAAGCCACTGCTGATTGCCCAGAAATCGGGACAGCAGGCCTATGGGGAGATGCTGGATTCTGCTGCATTTCAAAATCCGATTGCCTTTGAGGATATTAATGTCAGTGCTTATGAAGCGTTGCTGTTGCCTGGAGGGCATGCAAAAGGTATTATTCCCTATCTGGAATCAACAAAATTGCAGCAGGTGATTGTAGATTTTTTTGTAGCCAATAAGCCTGTGGGGGCAATTTGTCATGGGGTGATCCCGGTTTGCCGGGCCATCAATCCTGATACGGGAAAATCCCTATTGCACGGGCGAAAAACTACCGCGCTGCTTAAAAGGCAAGAATTGCTTGCTTATCAACTAACCCGGTTGAAGTTGGGCGACTATTATCGTACCTATCCCACGACGGTTGAAGATGAGGTAGTTGCCGCATTGGAAAGCCCAGAGGATTTTTTGCCGGGGCCAATGCCAATTTTACGTGATGATAAAAACCATTTGTCGCGTGGCTTTACAGTAAGAGATGAAAACTATCTGTCCGCCCGTTGGCCGGGCGATGCGCACCGGTTCTCGTTCGAATTTCTGGAAATGCTGTCGAAATAGTGACTACTGTTTTGACAGTGCCAGCCATGTGCCGCCAAACATCAGTGCCAGGCCGCTGGTAATTTCAGCGGTTCGCACACGTTTTTGCGAGAGCAGGCTGCCGGCTTTTCCGGCAATAAATGCATAGCCACTATCGAGAATGGTGGTGACACCCATGAATATTGCCCCATAGATTATGGTTTGGGTGATGGCGTTGCCGGTGGGGTCAACAAATTGCGGAATAAAGGCCCCAAGAAAAAGCAGGGCTTTCGGGTTGGACCAGATAACCACAAACCCCTGCCAGAATAATTCTTTACCGGTGGATTTTTTTGCGTTCCCTTCAACAGACCCGAATTTGCCGTTTGAGCGCAGAAGTTTAATGCCGAGATAGATCAAATAGGCGCCACCAGCGAGTTTAAGCCAGAAGAATGCGCCTGCCAATGAGGTAACAATTGTATCCAGCCCGAAGGCGACGATCAGGATCATCGGAATCAGACCGGACTGGGTGCCAGCAACATTGAACATACCGGCCTTTGGCCCCTGTCTGAGTGAGTTGGCTATAATCACCGTGACGGTGGGCCCGGGAACAATAGTAAGGGCGATGCAGGCAAGAACATAAGTCGTCAGCAATAGCGGGTGTTCAATTATCGGGAAATATTCAATCAACAATTTGGCTCCCTTCTTTAAATGATGTTTTTAAAGCTTATATCACGCCTGCAATGGATGTCACTGCAATTGAACTTTAATAGAATCAAACCTGGCAATTTGTCCAAATGGGCGCGATTGTTGTGAATTCTGGCTTTTGCCGGTCAATTGAGCTAGGTTTGGTTTTGATTGAACTTTTTGATCGAGCCTCCCAGTAGTTGTGACGCAGGCTTTGGAGTCGTAAAATGTTTGGATTTGATGCACTAGAACTGGCTCGTATTCAATTTGCATTTACAATATCAGCTCACATTATATTTCCGGCGTTTTCCATCGGGCTTGCCAGCTATCTAGCTGTGCTAAACGGACTGCATTTTATTACCAAGCAAGAGAAATATATTCAGGTTTTCAATTATTGGAAAACCATATTTGCCGTTGTTTTTGGCATGGGTGTCGTATCCGGTATCGTTATGTCCTATCAATTTGGCACTAATTGGCCGGTTTTTTCAGACAAAACAGGCCCGGTGTTAGGCCCGTTGCTGGCCTATGAAGTTATGTCGGCATTTTTTCTTGAGGCGGGTTTTTTAGGGGTTATGCTTTTTGGCCGGGAAAGGGTTGGTCCGGGGCTTCATCTGTTTGCCACATTGATGGTGGCTCTTGGCACACTCATGTCGGCAACCTGGATTTTGAGTGTTAACAGCTGGATGCAAACACCGGCGGGTTTTTCGATCAATGATGTCGGGCAGTTTGTGCCGGAAAACTGGTTCGAGATCGTGTTTAATCCGTCCTTCCCATATCGTTTGGTCCATATGGTTTTGGCGGCATTTTTGACCACCGCCCTGGTCATTGGCGGCGTTGGCGGGCTGCATTTGCTGCGCGACAGTTCCAGCCAAAATGCCCGACTTATGTTCTCGATGGCGATGTGGATGTTGATTACGGTTGCGCCCTTGCAAATTTTTGCTGGCGACCTGCACGGCCTCAATACGCTTAAATATCAGCCAGCAAAAATTGCGGCGATGGAAGGGCATTATGAAACCCATAAGGGTGGGGCGCCGCTGATCCTGTTTGGAATGCCAGATGATGAGGCGGAAGTAACCCGATACGCAGTGGAAATTCCCTATTTGGGATCCCTCATTTTGACCCATTCTCTGACCGGGGAAATCAAGGGGTTAAAGGAGTTTCCAAAAGACCAGCGGCCACCTGCGGCAATCGTATTCTGGAGTTTTAGAATTATGGTTGCAATTGGGTTTGCCATAGTAGGTTTAGGCATGTGGGCCCTATATTTGCGCTGGCGTGGCAGGCTTTATAATTCAAACCTATTACATATGGCCGCAATGGCAATGGGCCCGATGGGTTTTTTGGCGGTATTGGCGGGCTGGGTTACAACCGAGGTCGGTCGTCAACCGTGGACTGTTTACGGGTTGCTGCGCACTGCCGATAGTGTTGGAACTTTGGAGGCCTCTGCGGTCGGTAGTTCGCTTGTTGCATTTATACTGGTGTATTTTGCGCTGTTTGGCTCAGGCACATTTTATATTATGAGGTTGATGAACCAAACGCCTGAAAGAGAACTTGATATTGGAGCACTCGGGCCAACCCGCACTGCCGGTATTGTGCCGGGCCCTGCCGCAACGCTGATAAGCGGGGAGCAAAAAAATGATATTTGATCTTGCATTTATCTGGGCTGGTGTCATTGCCTTTGCGGTTTTAACCTATGTGGTGCTCGACGGGTTCGATTTGGGAATTGGTATTCTCTTTCCGCTGATTAAGGGCGAGAAAAACAAGGACCTTGCAATGAACACGGTTGCACCGGTCTGGGATGGAAATGAGACATGGCTGGTGCTTGGGGGAGGTGGGCTCTATGCCGTATTTCCGCTGGCCTATGCTGTTGTGTTACCGGCGCTATATGCGCCAATAATTGCGATGCTGATTGGTCTGATTTTCAGGGGTGTAGCATTTGAATTTCGCTGGCGGACAGTCAGGGCCAAGTTCTTGTGGGACTGGGCATTTGCAGGTGGGTCAATCATGGCGGCATTTGCTCAAGGTATTGCTCTTGGGGCATTGGTGCAGGGCATTGAAGTGAGCGGCAGGGCCTATTCGGGTGGCAACTGGGACTGGCTGACACCGTTTTCAGTTCTGACCGGCATATCGGTGGTGATTGGCTACGCACTTTTGGGCAGTACTTGGCTGGTTATGAAGACCGAAGGTTATGTGCGCGATCTTTGCTATCGCCTTTCATGGGGGCTTGCGATCGCGACACTTGGATTGATTGGCATCGTTAGCCTGATAACGCCGTTCCTCAACCCTGAATATCTGACCCGATGGTTTTCCTGGCCAACGGCCGGGTTTACGCTCATTGTGCCTGCAATGATGATGTACACCTCCTGGCGGCTCTACAGGGGATTGAAGGAAAAGAATGATGTGGAGCCATTTTTAGCCTCGCTGAGCATTTTCATCCTATCATTTGCCGGTATCGGGATTAGCTTTTATCCCTATATGGTGCCACCGAGCATTACGATCTGGCAAGCTGCAGCACCCGATAGCAGTCTTGCATTTGTTGGCTGGGGTGCCTTGTTCCTGCTTCCAATGATCCTTACTTATACCGCCTATTCCTATTGGGTTTTCCGCGGCAAAGTTGACCCGGGCCAAGGATATCATTGATGCGACCACTGTGGCAAAGACTTGCTTGGTTCGTGGCACTCTGGGGTGTTAGTGTAATTGTTCTGACTATTATCGCCTATGGGATAAAGCTGGTTATTTGAAAAACCGCTCACGTGCTGGATTATCTTAAATTTTGGTAATGTGACCAAATACATATATTGTATCGCGAAAAAACGTCTATATGGTGCGGAGCTTATAAATGTAACTCTTAGTGCTGGAATTTGTTCTTCTGTATAACAGGTTGGGCAAAACCTGAGAGTTCAAACCGCGTGATACAGATGAATATCCTGGAGGGTGAAATGAAATTTTTTTTAGTACTTTTTGCTACAGTTTTTGCGATGCTAACCACATCAGCGTTGTCCGAGGGGCGGTTTGGCCAATCCGGAATTCTGGCTAAAATCGACCTGTCGGCGCAGCGGATGAAAGTTTATCAAAATGGTCGGTTGAAATATACTTGGAAAGTATCGACAGGCCGCAGCGGTTTTCGCACACCGCTTGGCACCTATAAGCCAACTCGGATGTACAAACGGTATTTTTCCAAAAAATACTATAATTCACCGATGCCGCATTCGATCTTTTTTAGGGGTGGATATGCCATTCATGGAACAGATGCAATCAAGCGTTTGGGGCGGGTCGCCTCGCATGGTTGCGTTCGCCTGCATCCGGCCAATGCGGCAAAACTATTTTCGATGGTTAATAGAAGCGGTCGTAAACGGGCTCGCATCCAAATCGTCAGATAAGATTCTGATTGAGTATTTACGGTGATGAATCCGGCCTGTTATTCAGGCCGGATATTTTGAAAACTCTAAATCAGTTCTTCAAGAGTTTTGCGGAATTTTCCAACCATTTCGTCAATGTCGGTTTCACTCATCACAAATGCCGGGGCTAATATACCTGCATCACCGGTAAATTTGATATGCAGGCCATTCCAGAACATGCGTTTTTGGGCTTCGCCGCCCAGCGCTCCGGGTTTGACGCCATCTTTGCTGATATCGACACCAGCCAAAAGGCCGTGGCTGCGGATGTCTTTGACGATCGGGATGTCTTTTAATTTGTGCACGGCATCTTGAAACATTGTGCTAAGTGTGGCGGCCTTATCAAACATGCTTTCATTTTCAAAAATGTCCATTGTAGCAATGCCTGCTGCACATGCGGCAGGGTGGCCTGAATAGGTGTAACCGTGAAAAAACTCCACCGCATTTTCTGGTGCTGCATTGACGATGGTGTCATAGACTAGGTCGCTTACAGCAACTGCGCCCATTGGCTGGCACCCATTGGTCAACGCCTTGGCAAGGGTCATCATATCGGGGGTCACGCCAAAGGCCTGCGAGGCAAAAGCTTTGCCCAGTCGGCCAAACCCGGTGATGACCTCGTCAAATATCAGCAATATGCCATGCTCGGTGCAAATTTCACGCAAGCGCTGCAAATAGCCCTTCGGTGGAACCAGACAACCGGTTGAACCGGCAACCGGCTCAACAAAACATGCGGCAATCGTTGAGGCGCCATAGGTTTCCACCATGCGCAGCAAATCATCGGCAAGCTCGGCACCTGTTTCAGGTTGACCTTTGACAAATAATTCGTCCTTGCTCCAAGTATGGCGCATGCAAACGACATTGGGCATTAAATTGGTAAAGGTTTCGCGATTTCGCACCATTCCTGATAATGATGTGCCGCCAATATTTACGCCATGATAGGCGCGTTCCCTGGATACCATGCGGGTGCGCTGGCCCTCTCCACGGGCACGGTGATAGGCCATCGCCATTTTTAACGCCGTGTCGATTGATTCAGATCCTGAGTTTGTAAAGAAAATATGGTTGATTTTCTCCGGTGTAATACGCGCAATTTTTGAAGCCAGCTCAAAGGCGCCCGGATGCCCAAGCCCGAACGGGGCCACATAATCAGTCTGCATCAATTGCTGTTTTACCGCCTCAGCTATTTCCGGGCGGGCATGGCCCAAAGGGGTGCAAAACAGCGCGGAGCAACCATCCAGTACCGTGCCACCATTATGGTCAGTAAATCGAACGCCGGATGCTGCGGTGACAATTCGCGGATTTGCCTTAAATTCACGATTGGCGGTGAAAGGCATCCAATGATTTTCAAGGGTATTAACATTGTACATGGCTTAATCCAGTCGAATGAGCGGTGACATTGGATGGTGCCGCAAAAAGTCAGCACAATTCCATAGTTGACGATAGGCGCACTGAATCCTAAACCAATAGGACCAGAAGGAACCAGGATTTGGAGCCAGTTTCAATGCAACACTGACCCTTGCAGAATTGAATTAAAATCATGCG
>JALSIJ010000266.1 GCA_026981655.1 Rhizobiaceae bacterium
CACCAAATGTCTTCATTATGGTGTCTTCGATGCCGGGAACTTTTGAACCATCGGCGCGGCGCAGATTGGCCGACAGAATTGTCGACTTCAATTCGCCCATACGTTTGAGGAATACATCTTTGCCGAAGTCGAACTCATGGTTGCCGGGGGCAACAATATCCGGTGGTGCGATGTTGGTTAGTTCGACAATGTGTTCGCCCTTGTCGAAACCTGAAAGCAATGAAGGTGAAAGGAAATCTCCACCATGAGCATAAACCACATTGCCGCCCTTGGCGCGCTCGGACTTGACCAGCGCGTTAACACGGGCAAAGCCGCCTCGCTTGGATTTTTTGGTGGCCATTTCATAGATGTCGCTGATGGCGATAAATGTCACATCAATATCCTGGGCAATAGCGTTGCCCAGGGATGTGACAGATAGGCTGGCTGCCAACAGCAGTGATCCTAATAGTTTTTTCATCTGTATCTCCCTTTTAATTTTCGTTTTATGGTTGGTATTATTTTACATTTATCAACTGCTGCGTCACCTAGAATCTTTTTCTTGCCTATGTCTTTTGTTGAAAGAGGCGGTATTTTTCGTGGATATATACAACGACCCCCCTGCAAATATCATTGTCGTTGGTGAAATGGGCTGTAATTTGTCGCGATGGTAATGATTGCTATCATGTTGAGATGTTCTATGGTTGGCCAAATTATTCCCATCAAGATACGGGCTTGAAACATGAGTTTGAAACCGGACAATCATCCCAATATAGAAATCGGCAAGGTCGGCGTTTTGCTGGTCAATCTTGGAACGCCGGATGGTACGGACAAGGTTTCGATGCGCCGGTATTTAAAGGAGTTTTTGTCGGACCGCCGGGTCATTGAAACACCGCGTATTATCTGGTGGCCGGTTCTGAATGGAATAATTCTCAACACACGGCCAAAGAAATCCGGCGCGCTTTATGCCTCTATCTGGAACAATGAGAGGAACGAGTCACCGCTTCGTACATTTACGCGCGAGCAAGGTAAAAAACTGGCTCTGGCGCTGGTTGATTTGCCTGATGTGGTGGTCGACTGGGCCATGCGCTACGGCAAGCCGTCGATTGCCTCAAGGCTGGATTATTTGAAGGAAAAAGGGTGCGAGCGAATATTGATCTATCCACTTTATCCGCAATATTCGGCTACCACGACTGCGACAGTGAACGATAAAACATTTGATGCCCTGAAGGAAATGCGCTGGCAGCCAGCCTTGCGAACCGTGCCGCCTTATTTTGATAGGCCTGCTTATATAGATGCGTTGGCAAATTCGATCGAGCACCATCTTGAAGGGCTGGATTTTGAACCGGAGAGGGTAATTTGCTCCTATCACGGAATTCCAAAATCTTATTTTGAAAAGGGCGACCCATATTATTGTCACTGCATGAAAACATCGCGGTTGCTGGAGGAAAGGCTCGGTTGGGAAGAGGGGCGATTGATGACCACTTTTCAGTCGCTTTTTGGGCCGGAAGAATGGTTAAAACCCTATACGGATAAAACAGTCGAAAAGCTGGCCGAAGAGGGGATTAAAAACATTGCGGTGCTTAATCCGGGCTTTGTTTCTGACTGTCTGGAAACGCTGGAAGAGATCGCCGGTGAGGTCGCCGATGCGTTTCGTGCCGCGGGGGGCGAGAAATTCACCCATATTCCGTGTCTTAATGCATCCAAAGATGGTATGAAGGTTTTTGAGACCGTGGTTCGTAATGAGTTAAAAGGCTGGATTTAATGATCGGTTTCGGGTGCGTAACAATTGAAATTCGCAATTAGAATACCTATTTAATGTGTAGATTGTAACAAATTTGGGAGCAAATATGCCGTTTGAAGGTTTAGATATTGTCGTCATTGCCATTGTGGTTCTTATTATTCTGGTGCTGTTTGCAGGCATCAAAACTGTTAAACAGGGGTATAATTACACCGTCGAACGGTTTGGTCGGTACACAAGAACACTGCAACCCGGGTTAAGCATCATTGTGCCGTTTCTGGATAGAATCGGAGTACGGATCAATATGATGGAGCAGGTGCTGGATGTGCCGACCCAGGAGGTGATTACCCGGGATAATGCCACCGTTGCAGTTGATGGGGTAACTTTCTATCAGATACTTGATGCGGCCAAGGCTGCCTATGAGGTGAGCGGGCTTGAAAATGCGGTGCTCAATCTCACCATGACCAATATCAGAACCGTCATGGGCTCTATGGATCTGGATGAGTTGCTGTCAAAGCGCGATGAGATTAATGAACGCATATTGCGGGTGGTCGATGAGGCGGTCGCGCCCTGGGGTTTGAAAATAACCCGAATTGAAATCAAGGATATCAATCCGCCAGCTGATCTTGTCGCCAGCATGGGCCGGCAAATGAAGGCGGAGCGTGAAAAACGTGCGCAGGTTTTGGAAGCCGAAGGTTTCAAGCAAAGTGAAATCCTTAAAGCGGAAGGCGAAAAACAAGCGGTGATATTGGAAGCTGAAGCGCAAAAAGAAGCTGCATTTCGTGAAGCTGAAGCGCGCGAGCGTGAAGCTGAAGCCGAAGCCCGTGCCACCCAGGTGGTTTCTGATGCAATCGGTGCCGGCAATTCCCAGGCGATCAATTATTTCGTTGCGCAAAAATATATCGAAGCGCTGGGTAAAATCGCCTCTGCTGATAATCAGAAAATCATTATGATGCCGCTGGAAGCGACCTCATTGATAGGCTCAATTGCAGGTATTGGTGAGATTTCAAAAGATCTGTTTGGTAAGGGCAGCTCCGGTGACGGTTCGGGTAATGGGGGTGGTGGCTCCGGCGGTTCAGGCGGCAGCTCGACACCGCCGACAAGGCCAAAACCTGCACCTAAGCGCGAAACCAAAACACTGCCAAGCGGGTTTGGTTCAATCAATCCACGTGAGGACTAGATTATGGTTATGGCAATTGTAGCGGAGCTTGGTCCCTGGCTCTGGTGGATTATCGGGCTGGCTCTCTTGATATTGGAGATTATCCTGCCCGGTGTGTTCATGCTGTGGTTTGGAATTGCCGCTATCATTGTTGGCACAGTCAGCTTAACCTTGGGTGAAAGTGTGTGGTGGCCCTGGCAGGCGCAGTTGATTGTCTTTGCTGTGTTGTCGCTGGTTTCTGCGATAATCGGGCGAAAATACTGGTACAACGTCCATCCGGATACTGATCAACCAAACCTGAATGCGCGTGGTTCGCAAATGATTGGTAAGGTATCTACGCTGTCTGACCCGCTTAAAAACGGCAGGGGCCGGATAAAACTGGGTGATACAATCTGGCGGGTTGTCGGGCCGGATCTGCCGGCCGGTAGTCAGGTTAAGGTGGTGGAGGTGGACGGCAGCACCCTTCGGGTTGAAGCCGTTAGCTAGAGCGTGTCCGTCAAAGACGGACAGGCTCTAAGCCACGCCGATTTTCAACAGGTCATGAAAATGCACAATGCCGACCGGTTTGTGGTTTTCAGTGACCATCAAAGCGGTGATGGACGAATTATCGAGAATTTCCATTGCCGCAATGGCCAGCATATCACCCTGAATGGTTTTTGGGTTGGCGGTCATGACGCTATCAACCACTTCACCCAGCAGATCTGTTTTTAGATTGCGGCGTAAATCTCCATCGGTGATAATGCCTGCCAGTTGCCCGTTTCCATCGACCACGCCGACGCAGCCAAAGCCTTTTTCCGAAATTTGCATAATCGCCTCGGTCATCTGCGTGCCAGATGAAACCAGCGGAATGCGGTCGCCCGAATGCATAATATCGCGAATATAGGTGAGGCTCGCGCCCAATTGGCCGCCGGGGTGGAAAGTGCGAAAATCGCCCGCAGTAAAGCCACGGTTTTCCAACAGCGCAATGGCCAGCGCATCACCAATAGCCAACTGCATTAATGCCGATGTGGTTGGAGCCAGATTGTGCGGGCATGCTTCCTGCTGTTTGGGCAGGGCGAGCACTATATCGGCCTCTTTGCCAAGGGTAGAATCGCCGCCGGAAGTAATCGCAATCAACGGGATATTAAAGCGCTTTGAATAGGCCAATACGCCCTTTAACTCGGTGGTTTCACCCGACCATGAAAGGGCGATAATCGCGTCATCGCCGCTAATCATACCCAGGTCGCCGTGATTGGCTTCTGATGAATGGACGAAAAATGCGGGCGTGCCGGTGGAGGCAAGGGTTGCGGCTATTTTGGTGCCAATATGGCCGGACTTGCCAACGCCTGTAACAATCACCCGCCCAGCTATGTTTCGGATTGTTTCCACCGCCTTGATGAATTCATCTGACAAGGGGGGAACCAGTGCTTCTGCCAGTGCATCCAGTCCTGCCTGTTCTGTTTGCAGTGTCCGTTTAGCAGACGAAATTATGTCGTTGGCAGGCATTATCAATCCTCAATTCATCACTGGGGTGTGTTTACCACTTATTTTACACAACGCCAGTGTGGCATTCATTGATTTGGAAAGAAATCGTTAACCACAATTGTTTACCATTCTCTAACCCGTATCCGGACCTGCTGGCTGTTGATGCAATTTGGTCCTTTTAACACTGCGTGACTTGTGAAACACATATTTTTCGACACTAAAAACCCTGCTGCATTTAAGCACCATCATTCCTGGCGTCTTTTGGTCGTGGCTACTGGTGTGATTGGAGTTCTGGGTGTTGCTGGTATTAATGTCGATTCAGCGAAGGCGCAACAGGCTCCAATTTTACGACAGGGGATCAGTGATCCGGTTATTAGCAGCAGTGGGGTTATTGCTTCTGAGGCCCCCACTGTTGATCCTGAAATTTTTACCACGCCTCTGGAAAGCGGCACACCGCCGGTTGATCTGGTGTCACCGACATCCCGTCCGACATCTATCCGCGAACTATCCAACAATAACCGCCGTGCGATCTCTACGCTTCGACAAGGTGGAGTAGGCGAGCTGGATGATAACGGATTGCTCGATCCGCGCAACAACAGGCCGGTTACTGCCGTTGAAGGGCGCGGTGCTACCGCATCGGCAAACCCATATGCCGCAACCGGTTTGCGGCTTGGTACATTTGATTTGTTTCCCACACTCGAACAAAGCATTGGCTACACGTCCAATGCAGATGAGAGCCAGAACGGGCGTTCTTCGACCTTTTCGCAGACGGATTTTGGGCTTAGATTGCAATCCAACTGGTCGATCCATCAGTTTCAGGCAGAGCTTGGTGCCACATATCAGCGGTTTTTCAATGGTACGAGCACCAATCTTCCAGCAGCAAATGCTGAAGGCTCGCTTCGGCTCGATGTGGGGCGGGAATATGCGGCAACTTTTCGCGGCGCCTATGATCTGACCACGGAAAGTGCCAGCAGCGCAAATCTGGTAACCGGTAGTGCTGCCACAATTGTGGATCGCCCGAATGTTGAAATATTGTCTGCATCGGCAGAGCTTGCCCGCATTGAAGGCAAACTACGCTTTTCGTTGCGCGGTTCGCTGGACAAAACGCTTTATGAGGATGCCAGTCTAAGCAATGGATCCAATTTGTTTCAGGGTGATCGGGACAATGTTCTGTCCGGTATCACAACACGGTTTTCTTATCAGATTTCACCGGCGGTCACTCCATTTGTCGAGGGACGGTTTAGTAAGCGCATCTATAATATCGTCGTTGATCGCAATGGCAATCGTCGCGACAGCAACACCTATGCATTGCGCGGCGGCTTGGAGCTCGACTTTGGCGAAAAACTGACCGGGCAGGTGGCCTTGGGATATGCCGAGGAAGATTTCAAAGACATCAATATTGCCGCATTAAAAGGCACAACTTTTGATGGCGCAATCAACTGGTCACCAATGCGCCTGACCACCATTACCGCGTCAGGATCAACCAGCCTTGTCAGTTCCACCAATGCTAATGATAATGGCTCGATCCTTTATGCGGGATCGGTTGGAATTTCCCGTCAGGTTCGCCCGCAATTGACGTTGGATGCTAATTTGACCGCATCATTGCAGGACTATGACACAGCTGGACGCCGGGATGTGACGCTTGGTGCAAATGCTGGATATACCTATTGGTTCAACCGGTTTGTTGCCGCAACCGGCAGGGTTTCCTATCAAACGGTCGACAGTAATGTGGCTGGCTCTTCCTATGATGTGGGCAGCGTTATTTTTGGCCTGCGCTTACAGCGATAGGGTATGTACTATTGCTCCCGCCGGTCACTTTGGCGGCGCTCGAACGGTTTTACTTCGCTCAGGAGTTTTTCAATTTCGTGGCGTACATTATCCGCCATATCCGGGCGCCAAAGCGAAAATGCCACATTGGCCGCGATAAACCCTTCCTTTGAGCCACAATCAAATGTGCGGCCTTTGAAATGGAAACCGTAAAAATCTTCTGTTTCTGCCAATCGCAGCATGGCGTCTGTCAGCTGGATTTCACCACCGGCACCAGATTTTTGGTGCTCCAGTATATCAAATATTTTTGGCTGCAAAATATAGCGACCATTCAAATAGAGGTTGGAAGGGGCCGAACCCTGGGGTGGTTTCTCCACCATGTCGTTGATGATAAATCCGTTACCAACTTTATCACCCCTGTCAATGATGCCATATTTGTGGGTGTCTTCGGGTTTGCATTCTTCAACCCCAAGAACATTGCCACCGGTTTTGCTATGCAACTCAACCATCGAGGAAAGGCAGCTTTTTGGCGATTGCATAATCATGTCTGGCAGCAGCAAAGCAAAGGGCTCATCGCCAATAATATCGCGGGCACACCATACCGCGTGGCCCAAACCCAGTGGGGCTTGCTGGCGAGTAAAACTCGCCTGACCGGGCTTTGGCTGCAACTCTTCTAACTGCCTGATTTCAACGGTTTTTCCGCGTTTTCTCAAGGTGTCGTTTAACTCGACCTGCAGATCAAAATGGTCTTCGATGACCGATTTATTCCGCCCGGTTACAAACACAAAATGTTCAACACCTGCTTCGCGCGCCTCATCCACCACATATTGAATAACCGGCCGGTCTACCACTGTCAGCATTTCTTTTGGCACTGCTTTGGTTGCAGGCAAAAACCGGGTGCCAAGACCTGCGACCGGAAAAACTGCCTTGCGTACCGGTTTTTGTGTCGACATTTTGCATAACCCCTATTGTTGATATTCAGCAGTGACATAGCCATATTGTGGTTACACAAGATAGTTTACGAAGTTGCAAATTTTTGGTTCAGAGTGATTTTATTCGGATTCATACCCTAGCATTCCACTTTGGCACAATATTGTTATGTAAACCGCGATATAGTAAACGAATTGTTGATGGATCTGGTGCTTATATTGGCCAATGTCTGAATAATTATGGAGTTCAGGTTTGAAAACTGGAGAACGGAATGTCGGAAAACAAGATTGAAAA
The DNA here is from genome assembly GCA_026981655.1 of Rhizobiaceae bacterium. Classification (GTDB taxonomy): domain Bacteria; phylum Pseudomonadota; class Alphaproteobacteria; order Rhizobiales; family Rhizobiaceae; genus SZUA-100. The sequence goes on from JALSIJ010000266.1 coordinate 7,332, forward strand.
AAAACCTCATTTTGCCATTTTTACATTTGTATTGGCAGTAGGGGTCGCGGGCGTGCTTTTGCCAACAGAAAGCCATGCCTCTAAAAAATTTGAAGCATGGATGACGAATTTTTGTGGTTATGCCACAACCAAAGGCATCAAACGCTCGACCTGCACTACGTC
>JALSIJ010000267.1 GCA_026981655.1 Rhizobiaceae bacterium
GATAAAAGGCGAAAGTCCGGCCGGGCATTATTTGCGTGATCATCAGGTACGTCCGGTTGATTTCAATTCCTATGGTTCGCGTCGCGGTAATCATCAGGTGATGATGCGCGGCACATTTGCTAATATCCGTATTAAAAACCAGATGCTGGACGATGTTGAAGGTGGCTATTCGCGCCATTGGCCATCGGGTGATCAGGGTGCCATTTATGATGTGGCCATGCGTTATGCCGAAGAGGGTGTGCCGCTGGTTGTATTTGCCGGTAAGGAATATGGCACCGGTTCTTCGCGTGACTGGGCAGCAAAAGGCACCCGGCTTTTGGGTGTTCGGGCAGTAATTGCCGGAAGTTTTGAGCGCATTCACCGCTCCAATCTGGTGGGCATGGGCGTGTTGCCGCTGGTCTTTACCGGCGATGACAGTTGGGAATCACTGGGCATGACAGGCAAGGAACAGGTATCCATTGCCGGCCTTGATGATTTAACCCCGCGCCAAAACCTTGAGGCTCACATCACCTATGAGGGTGGTTCAACTAAAACCATCACCTTGCTTTCACGCATTGATACGGAAGATGAGCTTGATTATTACCGTAATGGCGGCATCCTGCATTACGTGCTGCGCAATTTGAACCGGGGTTAGTTGAGGGATACAGCTCGGATTGTGAGTGTGGAGAGTGATAGTTGTCTCACGGCTAACCCTCGCCATGCTCGGACCTGCGACGGCGCGCCTTTTTTAGTAGCTCAAGTTTTGCGCTTCCCCCGAATCAAGTCCGGGGTCAACGTGCAACTTGAGCTTTCGGGCGGCTCGCTGTTTGCTTTGTTTGTCGTTCACGCCAGATGTGCAAGCACATCGCCTCCACGAGGGCGCCCTGTTCGGGCAGCTCGCTAGTCAGCTTGCTATACGGTGAGATTAGCACTCACAATACGCATATTGCGCTGTTTGGGTTTACTTAAACTTTCCGTGTAGTGAGCGGACCGCGAACCGCTGCTTATGCAGCGCCCCCGCGGAGGCCGGGCGGAAGCCCGAATAGCCGTGAGCGAAAGCCTATAATCTCAATTCACTCACCAGCGGCTGCGCCCATCAGCTTATTGAGCGCACCATTCATTTTGGCAAACGGTTTTTCAACGCCCTCAATAGCGTAACGTGCTTTCAAGGCTGAAGGCTTCAGTGCGCCCAATTTGGTCTGGCCGTTCTCGCTCCAGATCAAAACCTTAATCGGCAGGTCAATTGCGGCGCGCGGGTTGGCCTTCATGATCGGGGTGCCAAGCTTGGGGTTGCCAAACAGAACAACAGTGGCGGGTTGCATTTCCAGGCCCGCATCCATCGCACCTTTTTGATGGTCAATACGGGCAAATACTGTAGCGCCCGCCTTGATGATTGTGGCAACCAGCCGATCTGTGGTTGTTTTTACATTATCCGGGCTTTTTTTGATGATCCAATCTTCCATCGCATTGGATGGCAGGGCGGAAATCATCAGCATTGCGGCAGCTGTAGCCAATAGGGGTAATTTGTTTAAGCGCATTTTTCTCTCCAATATTATTTATGTTCTGTAATTAACGCCAATATAGGCCTCTTTTCCCCACAGTTTTTTTACGGCTTTGTTGCGCCCACACGAATAGCGATAATATTTATAGCGCACCGGATTTTTCTTGTAATAATTCTGGTGGTATTCTTCAGATGGATAAAATCTTGATGCTTTATATATCGGGGTAACAATTTTTCCCTTTAACCGGCCAGATTTTTGCAGCGCGGCCTTTGAGGCCTTGGCAATTTTTATTTGTTCTTTTGATGTGGCGTAGATGGCGGTTGTATAGGAAAGGCCACGGTCACAAAACTGGCCTCCGGCATCGGTGGGGTTTACCGTGCGCCAGAAAATATGAAGCAGCTGTTTATATGAGATTTTTTTTGGGTCATAGGTAATTTGCACCGCTTCGAGATGTCGACCTGCTGAATGATTCTTATAGGTGGGGTTGGGTGTTGTGCCACCGGTATAGCCGGAGATAACGTCGATGACACCTTTCACATGCTCAAAGTCTTTTTCAATGCACCAAAAGCACCCGCCAGCCAATATGGCTCTGGCGCTTTCTGCCGATGCCTGATTGATGAATGTGGTGTTGATGCCCGCAAGCGCAATTATTGCGACGGTTGCATGAGAAATTGTTTTGATCATGTATTTACTCCGTTGTTGGCATCAATTTGATTATTCCGCCAACATATACAATTCAATCTCGTACACAGATATGTGAGAATTGAAGCGAGCGTCTCAAATGGATGCCTTGGATTTGTTCCGTGGGCGAGTTTCGGGCCTTCGAATAAAGTCTGCATTATGTTTTTGTGAAAAAAATTGCAGGAATATTTGACTCTTGATTGAGAACAAAATAGGAACATATACTCATTTATGCTTTCTGTCAGGCCATCCGGCCCGACATCCGTTCACGGGCTTGCAATTTGGTAAAACCAATTTTGCCCTGCCACGGAGGGGCAAGCGAACGATAAACAAATAGTAATAATCAATGCAACTGGAACAATTACGACAGAAGATTGCCAGGATCGAGCGGCGCAATATTACCTTTAAACCGTCGAACAATGGGCACAAGGGGGTAGCCGATCGTGGCTGGCAATCGGGCTGTGCGGCGATTGATGATGTTTTGCCGCAAGGTCGGCTGGCGTATGACGCTTTGCATGATTTTTCGACCTTTCGCAGCCGTGATACACCGGCAATGGATCATTTTGTTTTGGCTTTATTGCAACGGTTTTTGCAGACAAAGGAAGCGGGCGAAATTATCTGGTGTCAGAGCCATTTAAACATGCGTGAACATGGGCACCCCTATGGGCCGGGGCTGAAGGCACTGGGGCTTGCGCCGGAACGGCTATTGTTTGTTTCTCTGCGCAAGGAGCATGATCTGGCTTTTGCTATGGAGGAAAGCCTGCGTTCGGGGGCGGTGGCGGCCGTTATTGGCGAGGGTGCACCAATTGGCTTTACCGCTTCACGAAGGCTTTCGATTGCCTGTCAGGAAATGGCAATTCCGTGCCTTTTTCTTAATAATACCAATACTTATGAGGCAAGTGCGGCGGCAACCCGCTGGCGCATTGCACCGGCAATTGGCCCGCCAAATGCGGCTGATCTCGATGGTCCGGGCATGGCTGCATGGTCGGTATCATTGTTACGCGCACGCGGTGGGTGCGCTCATCCGGGTAATCCTCCATCGACGGTTTTTTGGAATGATGCGACGTATTCTTTCGATCTGGTTTCCACGGCTGGCAATCGAGCGCTGGCAGATAGGGCGCAAACGCGCCCGACGGTTCGCTCCGCTTACCCGGCAGGACGAATTGGAAAGGCAGTATAACAATGAGCCGATCGTGCTGGTGCATTCCGGTGTTAAAGGCACGCGGATTACGGCAACCAATAGGATGGCTGAAAAAGCCGGTGCGGTAATTGGCCAGATGCTGAATGATGCACGTGCTGCCTGCCCCGAAATTCATGTGGAACAGGGCAATGAAGAGGCAGACCGGGATTATCTTACCCGACTTGGCCATTGGGGTATGCGCTACAGTCCGATGGTTGCCATAGACGGGATTGATGGACTGCTGGTCGATATTGCCGGATGCGATCATCTGTTTGGCGGCGAACAGGCTCTAATTACTGATTTTATGTTGCGGGTTGAGGCGATTGGTTTGAGCGCGCGCGCGGGTCTTGCTGACACGCCGGGGGCCGCATGGGCGTTGGCGCGATATGGCAGGGGGCAAGATTTGATCGCTCCGCCTAATCAATCTCTAGAGGCAACTATAGATTTACCAATAGAGGCGATGCGGCTGGAGGAGAAAGTTTTGCTGCTTTTGCGCCGGTTGGGACTAAAACAGATCGACCAATTGCACACTATTCCCCGTGCTGCGCTTGAGCGGCGGTTTCGTTCGCGCGAGGCGGCATCCTCGGTGCAATTGCGGCTCGATCAATTGGTCGGCTTCATTCGTGAACCGCTTGTGCCTCTAAAGGAGGTTGCCCCTTATCGCGAGGTTTTATCCTGCGCGGAGCCAGCGATTGAGGCGGCGGCGATTGCTATGGCGCTGGACCATTTGTTGTTGCGGTTGGAGCATCGGCTTGAATGTGAAGGGCTTGGCGCACGAGCGCTTACACTCACCGCCTGCCACAGCGATGGCGGCTATGATGGGGTGAGTATTGTGCTTGGGCGTGCGGCGCGTGAACCCGATTATATCGCGCGGCTTTTTAGTGAACGATTGGAGGGCATCAATCCGGGCTTTGGCATTGATCTTTTCATTCTTTCTGCCGATCGGGTGGAAAAAATGAGTGAGGCCCAGCAAAGCCTTGCGGCCAATTCTCTGCCTAAGGATGTGATCCCGCTGATTGACCGGTTGATGAACCGGCTGGGGGTTGAACATATTACTCGCCTTGCGCCAGTTGCAAGCCATGTGCCGGAGCGGGCGCAAAGAAGCGTTCCAGCGATAGGGGGGCAGGTGATGGGCGGGCAGGCGCCCGCATGGGAAATTATGGTATCGCGGCCATTTCGGCTGTTTGAGAGGCCGGAACTGATTGAAACCATTGCCGAGGTGCCGGACGGGCCGCCCTTGCGGTTTGTCTGGCGCAGGCTAACGCGCAAAATCATCCGCTCGCGAGGGCCGGAGCGCATTGCGCCGGAATGGTGGCGCGAGATCGGCAATGGAGGGCAAGGCTCATATGACAATCGTCAATCCCTGCTGTTGCGCACCAATGCGCGGGATTATTATGAGGTGGAGGATGAGGAAGGTACCCGCTACTGGCTTTTTCGCGCCGGGCTTTATGGGCTGACGCGCAACGGTGATGCGCCGCAATGGTTTATTCACGGGCTGTTCGGGTGATATGATGGTGCATGAAATTCCCTATGCGGAATTACAATGTGTGACAAATTTTTCCTTTTTGCGCGGGGCATCACATCCGCACGAACTGGTGGAAGAGGCGCACCGGCTGGGCCACCGGGCCATCGGCATTGCTGATCATAATTCCTTTGCAGGCATAGTGCGCACCCACATTGCGGCAAAGAAAATTGGACTAAAATTGCTGGTTGGCTGCCGGATAAACACGCTGGAGGGGATGAGCTTTATTTGCTATCCGCATGATCGTGCCGCCTATGGGCGTCTTTCAAAATTGTTGAGCAAAGGAAAACTCGCCGCGCCAAAAGGCGCGTGCTATCTGGGTTTTGATGAGGTGCTGCCAGCGCTTGCCGGTTGCTGTGTGATTGGGCTTGTGGGGAGATCAAATTTTGAGCCAGCCTTCCTTGCCAAATTAAAAGCCGCGGTGCCTGATAATTTGTGGATTGCCGCACACTATCTTTATCGTGGTGATGATCGCCGCCGCATGCAGCAACTTGCAGAACTATCGAGGGAAATGGGTATTCCACTGATTGCCACCAATGATGTGCATTATCATATTCCCGAGCGCCGCCCCTTGCAGGATGTGGTGACGTGTATTCGCGAGAAATGCACCATTGAAAAAGCCGGTTATCTGCTTGCGGCCAATAGCGAGCGGCATTTGAAACCGCCTGAGGAAATGGCGCGGTTGTTTGAAAAATATCCGCAGGCTCTGGCCGGTATAGCTATCATCATTGAGCGCTGTAGCTTTAGTCTGGATGATCTTTCCTATAATTATCCCAATGAGCCGGTGCCAAACGGCAAAACCCCGCAGCAGCAATTGGAGAATCTTACCTGGGAGGGGGCGAAGTTTTATTACCCCGATGGATTGCCGGACCGGGTGCGGGTACTTTTGTTAAAGGAATTTGCCCTGATCAAAAAACTGAAATATGCGCCCTATTTCCTTACCGTTTATGACATTGTAGCCTTTGCCCGGCGCGAGGAGATTTTATGTCAGGGGCGGGGGTCGGCGGCCAATTCCGCAGTTTGCTATTGCCTTGGTATTACGGCGGTGGATCCGGCTACCTCGTCTTTATTGTTCGAGCGCTTTTTGTCGGAATCGCGCAAGGAGCCGCCCGATATTGATGTGGATTTTGAACATGAACGGCGCGAGGAGGTTATTCAATATATCTACCGGCGCTATGGCCGCCACCGGGCGGGGATTGCCGCAACGGTGATTTCCTACCGCCCGCGCAGTGCGGTGCGTGAGGTGGGCAAGGTGATGGGCTTGAGTGAGGATGTAACCTCGTCGCTGGCCTCATCCGTCTGGGGCTCATGGGGGGCGGATATGCCGGAAAGTCAGGTGAAGGAAGCAGGCCTTGATATTGATGACCCGCATTTGCGCCGCACGATTATATTAACGCGGCAATTGCTCGGTTTTCCGCGCCATCTTTCCCAGCATGTGGGCGGGTTTGTTTTAACCGAAGACCCGCTGGAGGAAATGATGCCGATTGGCAATGCGGCGATGGAGGAGCGCACCTTTATTGAGTGGGACAAGGATGATATCGACGCGCTGAAAATCCTTAAAATTGATGTGCTGGCGCTTGGCATGTTGACCTGTATCCGCAAATGCTTTGATTTTATTGATGTCCATTACGGCAAGAAATATACGCTCGCCTCAATGCCGAAGGAAGATCCTGAAACCTATCAGATGTTGCAAAGGGCCGATGCTATTGGTGTATTTCAGGTGGAAAGCCGGGCGCAGTTAAACATGTTACCTCGGCTGAAGCCGTCGAGGTTTTACGATCTGGTAATTGAAGTGGCGATCGTGCGCCCCGGCCCCATTCAGGGCGATATGGTGCACCCCTATCTGCGTCGCCGTGACGGAATTGACAAGGTTGAATATCCATCTCCCTCTCCAGAACATGGGCATCCAGATGAGCTAAAACGTATTCTCGGGCGCACATTGGGGGTGCCCCTGTTTCAGGAACAGGCGATGCAGATTGCCATTGATGCGGCGAAATTTTCGCCCGATGAGGCGAATGACTTGCGCCGGGCAATGGCGACTTTCCGCCGGATGGGGACAATCCATAAGCTGGAGAAAAAGATGGTTAGCCGGATGATTGCCCGTGGTTATGAGCCGGAGTTTGCCCAGCGCTGTTTTAACCAGATCAAGGGCTTTGGTGAATATGGGTTTCCCGAAAGCCATGCGGCAAGTTTCGCGCTTTTGGTTTATGCCTCATCGTGGATTAAATGCCACTACCCGGATGTGTTTTGTGCAGGGCTTTTGAATTCCCAGCCGATGGGTTTTTATGCCCCGGCGCAGATTGTTCGTGATGCGCGGGAACATAATATCGAGGTGCGGCCGGTGGACGTTAATTTCAGTGATTGGGATAATAAGCTGGAGGTGGTTGAGGGAAAATTTCATGCGGTGCGGTTGGGTTTTCGTCAGGTGGATGGCTTGCGCCGTGAGGTGATGGAGGCGTTTATGGAAGTGCGGAATGAATATAAAGTGCCCCTCACCTCAATCGAGCAAATTCGCCACAAGACGAGCCTTTCAATCGCGGTGCTGGAACGGCTGGCGGCGGCAGATTGTTTTCGTTCGCTCGATGTTGACCGTCGGCAGGCATTGTGGAAAGTGCGCGGTCTGGTGAGTGATGCGCAATTGCCGCTGTTTGAAGTAAGTAATACTGATGCATTGGGGCAAGACCACAAGGTCGAATTACCAAAAATGCCACTTTCAGAACATGTGGTTGCTGATTATCAAACCCATAGGCTTTCGCTCAAGGCCCATCCAATGAGCTTTTTGCGTGAAGATTATTCAAGCCGCCGGATTATTTCAGCGCGGGATCTCTTGAAAACCCGTAACGGGCAATATGTGCAAATTGCCGGTGTGGTGCTGGTGCGGCAAAAGCCCGGCACGGCCAAGGGTGTGGTGTTCATGACGCTGGAAGACGAAGGCGGGGTTGCCAATATCATTGTCTGGAGCAAGATGATGCAGCGCTATCGCAAGGTGGTTATGCGCGCTCGACTGGTGCTGGTGAAAGGCATTGTTCAACGGCAGGGGGCGATTATTCATGTTATTGCACGCAATCTGGTGGATCTTTCTGACGATCTGGCGCGGTTATCGGATGAAAATCTGCCGCCGGTATTGGCGCGGGCGGATGAAGTTGCATCCCAGGTGATTGAGCGACCCTTTTTGGGCCGTGCGGCGAGGGCTGGCCACACCCAGCGAAGCCATCCGCGTAATGTGCGGATTATCCCCAAGAGCCGGGATTTTCACTGATAGCACTCACGCCAATCGCTTTGCGATGGCTCCGTGAGGGCGCTTCGTGCTTCGCCTATTGGCTCAGTTGGTGGGTGACAGAAGTGCAGCGGAACAATATTTTGGGCGCGCTCCCTCCGTGGCAGGGCAAGCATTGCGTTTAGTGAGCGCACGTGTTTACGCGCAAGCGAACGACTAGGAAGCAATGTGCCAGCCAGTGAACGGACGGACGGCCGGAGGGTTGAGCGGAAAAGAATACTCCCATATTGTCGACCATCGTATCATCAGATAGCATTGCCGCATGCAAGATAAGGAAATATCGACAAAAAATACTAACTGGCCCGCAAATCACCCGCCGGAAGCCATTTCGCTTGAAGAACAGCGCAAGCTATGGCGGATGAAATATGCCCAAAAAGATGTCGAGGCCGGCATCGAGGTTGATGATGATTTTGAGCCATTCAACCAGATCAATGATATGTTCACCCGTGCATTTTGGGATGACACTATTCGCTCCAAAAAAACTGATGCGTTTTTCAACGGACACCGGGTTGCGGCAAATCCTCGAAAGGTGGAAGGTTTCCGCCAGCGTGATCTGGCCCTGCGCAATGCGGCATGGGCTGTTTCCAATGTGATTTCCTCACGCGGTATGAGCGAGGGTAAGCGTGAAGGTTTTCAGGCCCCTATTGAAGAGGGCGGCCCGATTGCGCCAGAAAAAATCGAGATTGAAGATCTTGACCGTCATACCGGTGAGATCAAGCGGATTGCAAAATTATTCGGTGCAGACCTTGTCGGCGTTACTGATTATGACGAGCGCTGGCACTATTCCAAGCGGGTGGACACAAGAGATTTTAGTGAGGCGGATAGCGAACTGCCCGAAGGATTGAGTAGCGTTATCGTTATGGGCCATGCGATGGACCATGATCTGGTCGCGACCTACCCGTCGGCGCTTGCCGGGGCCGCAACCGGTATGGAATATTCTCATGAGGTGGCAATCGTTGTGCAGCTGGTCACCTATATTCGCAATCTTGGCTATAACGCTGTTGGTTCGATGAATGATACGGCATTGGTTATACCCTATGCGGTGAAAGCCGGGCTTGGGGAATATGGCCGCAATCAAATGGTGATTACGCCTGAATTTGGCCCGCGTGTGCGGTTTTCAAAAATATTTACCGATATGCCGATAGCGCATGATCGCCCGCAGCCAAAAGGCGCGCGGGCGTTTTGTGATATTTGTACAAAATGTGCTGATGCCTGTCCGCCAAAAGCACTGCCCTTTGGTCCGCCTGAAAGCGGTGGAGAAAATCAATCCACCATCAGCGGAGTCAAAAAATGGTCGGCCAATTGTGAAAAATGCTTTGGCTATTGGGCAGCGATGGGAACTGATTGCGCTATTTGTATGCGGGTTTGCCCGTTTAACCGGCCCTATGATGGCTGGAAGGATCAGCTGTTTTTGAAGCTTGCCTATAGTCGTTTTAGAAGGTTGGCGCTTTGGTGGGACGATAAAAGTAGCCGGGCCGAGCGGGTTAAACCAAAAGCCTGGTGGGGGAATTTCAAGTGAGCGCACGCGTTTACGCGCAAGCGAACGACTAAAAAGGGGAGTGAAATTTTGGACAAAAAAAGACCGGCCTTTACGCAATACATGGCCGGTCAATAGGTTCTTGTAAGAGACTATTTTGTCTCTAAATAAGATGTAACCTTTAAAGAGTTGGTCCGGTTCAACAAAGCACCTTGAGGGGCTGGGGGGCTGTGATACAAGGTGTGGTTAAACCGGACCGTCTGAGGCAACAAACACAGAATGACGATTAAAGGTGACCGCACCGAGACAAGATTGCGGCAACAATGTGATAAGTTTGAAATATTTATCACGCATTACAACGAATTTGTAAAAATCCGTGATAACGCAAGTAGGTGCTTCAATGGCACATAGCCACTTGCATTGGTGGCGCTTGCGCGACACTATACACTAAAAGTGGCCTTATCTAAAGGGAATATATGTCTGAAATCGCGGAAAACAAGGCTCAATATTATAAAACCGGGAAACTAATTTCGTTTAAACGACGTGTCGCTGAAAATAATATTTCTTCGCAAGCACATTCATCCGCCAAAAGGGTTGTTATCCAAACCTCAAATGCGCAAGTGGCAGCCCATACAGAGCAGCCTTCTCAAATTATGTTTGATCGGCGTGAGCTTAATGAAATTCTGCGGATATACGGGTTTAAAGTTATAGCCGGAGAATGGCGGGATTACGCGATTGATCATTTGAAAGACAAGGCGGTTTTTTCAGTATTCAGAAAATCAAGTGAAGTCGCCCTTTACCGGATCGAAAAATGTCCAAAGCTTTCGCGCAAACAGGGGACTTATAGTGTGCTTACTGTTGCTGGCGTGGTGCTAAAGCGCGGCTCAGATCTACGCCAGGTATTGCGGGTATTTGAGAAGAAAACCAAATTGCGGATACTTTAGTTCCCCGTTTGCTTGCGCGTATACACGTGGGCTTACTTGATGCCCTACGCGCGATTGCTTTTTAGGTGATCCAAATCTTGCGAGACTTCGCCACGTGCGATTTGAATTGATAAATACAAAAACGGCGCCCTTTAAAAAGAGCGCCGTTTGGATTTTCATATCGTCATTAATTGTTAGTCGCGATTGCCCATGAAGCTGAGCAGGAACAAGAACAGATTGACGAAATCCAGATAGAGGCTCAATGCACCCATAATGGTTGCACGGGCCATCATTTCTCCGTCGTGAGAAACCTGATCATACATGTTTTTGATGCGCTGTGTATCATAGGCCACAAGACCGGCGAAAATCAGAACGCCAATCACGTTAATGGCAAATGCCATTGCGCTTGAAGCCAAGAAGATGTTGACCACGGATGCAATGATTATGCCGAACAGGCCCATCATCAGGAATGATCCCATCGCAGACAGGCTGCGCTTGGTTGTGTAGCCATATAGGCTAAGGGATGCGAATGATGCAGCGGTTACAAAGAATGTCTGCGCGATGCTGCCGCCGGTATAAACCAGAAAGATGGATGAAAGAGATATACCCATTACGGCAGCAAATGCCCAGAAAACCATTTGCGCGGTGCTGGTTCTAAGCTTGTTGATGCCAAATGACAGTACAAGGATAAATGCCAAAGGCGCCAGCATGACAACCCATTTTACCGGAGTGTTGTAAAGCATATTGGCAAAAGATGGATTGCTCATTGCATAATTAGCGGTGAACAATGCTGTTACGCCGGTTAGGCCGACAGCCAGTGCCATATAGTTGTAGATACGCAACATATAGGAGCGCAGGCCCTCGTCGATTTCGACTTGTGAGCGACCAGCGGCCATACCTCGTTGTGTATTAATATTTTGATAGTCAGCCATTAGACCCTCTCGTTACGTTGATCGCAATTATTAAGTTTATTGGTTGTAATCCACGTTTTGGATCACAATCCACTTGCACTCAATATGAGGATTAATTCTGCCAGTAACAAGACCCTTATATTAAAGGTTGTTAATTTTGGCTTATTTTATCGCGGTTTAACGCAATTTTTTGCCAGTTTGGGCCTGATACCGTCGAAATTTTAAAGATTTCGCAGCACGGGTGCTGCTTTTTGTCCCAATATGCGCCAGGTGCCAATCAGCCCAAACCCAACGGTTAGAACCAGCGCTATGACAACGGTTCCAATGGCAACTTCGGGCAGGAACATTGCGGTGAATCCCATAATCTTTGAGATAACAAACCAGCTGGCAAGCGCGCCGGTCAGGATGGCAAAAATTGCGGTGGCCATTCCCAAAATCAGATATTCCAGGGTGAAGGCGGAAATCAACATTTTGCGGGTGGCACCGAGAGTTTTTAACACAATCGAATCGTGAACTCGGGCAGTATTGCCGGCGGCAAGCGCGCCCCCAAGCACAAGAACCGATGCCACCAGTGCGAGCGCTGCAGCGGCACGAATAGCGGTTGCCAACTGGCCGATCAGCCCGTTGATGGTGTTTAGGGCATCTCGAACCCGGACAGTGGTGACGGTCGGAAACTTGTTGGTGACAATACGAAGAATTTCCGCATCGCGTTTACTGGTTTGTTCAATTGTCTGGTTTTTATCTTTCAGCTGCATGGTGGCCAAATGGGCGTGCGGAGCACCGGCAAAGGTGTTGGGAGAAAATACCATGACAAAGTTGATCGACAGGCTTTGCCATTCCACATTGCGCAGATTGGCAATGCGAGCGGTAATATTGCGCCCCAGCACATTAACGGTTACCCGGTCACCAACTTTTAAATAAAGTTCGCCTGCTTCCTCAGCTGAAAATGAAACCAGCGGTTCACCGCTATAATTTTCATCCCACCATTTACCATCGGCAATCGACGAATTCACTGGTAATTCGGCGGAATAGGTTAGGCCGCGATCACCACGTAGAACCCACCTGCCACTTTCTTTAACATCGGCTTTTTCGGCCGGGGTTTCATTGAGGGTGATAATGCGGCCGCGCAACATTGGCACGGTTTGAATATCAGCCTCCGGTATATTGGTTTTCATAAACTGGCTGAATGCATCAAGTTCAGTATTTTGAATATCAACAAAGAAAAAATCCGGGGCTTTTTCCGGGATGTTTCCTGATATCTGTTGGCGAAGATTGCCGTCGATCAGGGCAAGGGCAACCAGCAGCGCAAGGCCCAACCCAAGCGATAAAACCACCGATTGAGTAAGCGAGCCGGGTCGATGGATGTTGCCAAGAGCCATGCGCAGACCGGGCGACTTTACCCGTGGTGCCCGTTTGGCAAGCCATTGAATGAGCATGGCGACCAGTCGTAACATAATAAATGCAAACAGGATGGCACCAACAAATACCATTGCAATCATTCGCTGTTCGGCAAAATATATGGCAAGGCCAGCCAGTGCCAATATCAGTGAAAGCATGATCAGAATATAGATCGGGCGGGGCCAAATTCCGCTGCTGCGCTCATTTTCGCGAAAAAGTGCCGTTGCCGGAATATCGCGGGCCTGCGCCAGCGGCCAGATTGCAAATGCGAGCGATGCCAACAACCCGTAAACGGCCCCAAGCGCCAAAGCATCTGGATAGAATGCAGCACTGCTGCCAACCGGAATAATGCCCGCAAGGGCGACCTTGGCAATAAAGGGCATGGCAGCCCCGATGATCAGGCCTATAAATATGCCGACAAAGGCAAGCAGCATGATTTGTAAAAGATAGACGGCGAACACAAATTTTGCCGGTGCGCCGAGAGATTTAAATGAGGCGATGACCTGGCGTTTGCCATCGAGATAGGCGCGAATAGCATTGGCGACGCCAACCCCGCCGACGATTAAAGCGGTTAGGCCAACAAGGGTGAGAAATTGTGAAAATCGATCTATGCTGCGTGATAGGGCTGGAGCCGCATTTGAGCGCGAGCGAATGCGCCAGCCGGCATCAGGAAAATCTTTACGGGCGTTATCAATGATCCGGGTGAGGTTTTCGTCCGATGGCTCATTGAGTAATAACCGGTATGACCAGCCAATCAGGCTGCCCGGCTGTACCAGCCCGCTTTGTTTTAAGGCCGCATGGCTGATGAGGATTTTTGGGCCAAAGCCAACACCATCTCCAACCCGATCGGGTTCGTTTTCGATTGTGCCGGTAATGGAAATCTCACGCGATCCAAGCTTGATTTTGTCACCGATTTTCAGGCCCAGTCGATCCAGCAGCAAGGGGTCGACGATGGCCTGATTATCGTTTGCTGTAAGTGCTGTTGCCGCTTCAGGCGGGTTTGAAATGAGTGAACCATGCAATGGATAGGCTTTATCCACGGCCTTGACCTCAACCAAAACCTGGTCGGAGCCATCGGGCAATCTTGCCATAGCGCGCATTTTGCCGATGGTTGAGGTCGCGCCAAAGCTCTTGATAAAGGCAATTTCATCCGAGCTGAATTGGCGCTGATTTAGGGAAAAGGCAATGTCGCCGCCCAAAATTCCCTTACCCTCTGCCGCGATGCCGCTGGTGATCGAGCGAGCGACCGAGTTCACACCAGAAATTGCGCCAACGCCAAGCGCAATACAGGCAAGAAAAATATAAAAGCCACGAAGCCCGGCGCGCAATTCGCGCAATGCAAAGCGTAAGGCAAGTGACAGGTTTGCACCGTTGGAGCTAAAAAATGTGTGGTTGTTTGCGGCACTCATTGGGCAGCCTGGGATTTGGATTCAGCCAGCGGCGCAGCGTTTTCAATCTCGCCCGAGCGCACCTGCAACACCCGCTCGCAGCGAGAAGCCAGACCACTATCGTGGGTAACCAAGACCAGGGTCATGCCGCGCTGTTTTTGTTCCTGAAACAACAGATCTGCAATTTGCCCACCGGTGGTTTCATCCAGATTACCGGTCGGTTCATCGGCAATCAGAATTTTGGGCTGTGGGGCAAGCGCCCTTGCCATTGCCACCCGTTGTTGCTCGCCACCTGACATTTGCGCTGGATAATGGGACAGGCGCTCGCCAAGTCCAACGGCATTCAATTCAAATTCAGCGCGTTCAAACGCATCATCTCTTCCAGCAAGTTCTAGCGGTACGGCAACATTTTCAAGCGCGGTCATATTGGGAATGAGATGGAAGGATTGAAATACGATGCCAATATTCTTGCCGCGAAAGGCTGCCAGATCATCTTCGTTGAGATTGGAGAAATTTTCGCCTGCAAGCGAAATTGAGCCCTCGTCGATGCGTTCAAGCCCGGCCATCACCATTAATAGCGTCGATTTACCAGACCCGGAAGGCCCGACAATGCCAACCGATTCCCCCTCTTCAATTGCAAGGCTGACGCCTTTCAAAACGTGCACTTTTGAGGCACCGTTGCCAAGAGTCAGGTGGACCTGATCAAGTTTAATTGCGGGAATGTTTGCTTGCATATTGATCTATCTCGGCGCATCTAAATCGAAATGCACCCTTTAGAGGGATATTCATCACCATATGGTCATGGTCACACAGGATTCAATTCGGGAATAGCCACATTGTTGTTAAGAAATGTAAAGTTAAACCTAATTTCAATCGGGTTCGCACAGATTGTTGGCCTTTTTTTTGTTTTGGCAGCCTATGCTGAAACGCCAAAAATTGTGGTGCTGGGCGATAGTCTGGT
This sequence comes from Rhizobiaceae bacterium, assembly GCA_026981655.1. Classification (GTDB taxonomy): domain Bacteria; phylum Pseudomonadota; class Alphaproteobacteria; order Rhizobiales; family Rhizobiaceae; genus SZUA-100. Next base: position 15,200 of record JALSIJ010000267.1, read on the forward strand.
GGCGGGTTATCAATTGCCGCCGGGGGAAGGGTTTCCCGAGCAATTGCAACTGGCCCTGACTGCCCGCAATATTGATGTGAAAATTATCGGGGCCGGTGTTTCGGGTGATACAACAAGCGGCGGGCTGGCGCGGCTCGATTGGTCGGTGCCGGAAGATGTTGACGGTGTCATTTTGGAGCTTGGTGCCAATGATGCAATGCGTGGCCTGCCTTTTGCATTGGCCGGAAAAAACCTTGATACGATGATTGCCCGACTGAAGGCACGTAAAATTGCGGTGTTTCTGGCTGGAATGCGCGCACCGCCCAATATGGGTGAGGATTATCAAAAGGGTTTTGATGCGATCTATCCGGCTTTGGCAAAAAAGCACAATGTGATGCTTTATCCGTTTTTTCTTGACGGGGTTGCGGCCAATCCGGCGCTTAATTTGAGTGATGGAATTCACCCCAATAAAAAGGGCATCGCCATGATGATTGAGCGGATTTTACCCCATGTGGAGCGGTTTATTAAGGGCCTGAAAATTCGGAATTAGCCATTCAATTTTGCGAGTAGCGCGTTGGAGGCCCTAAATACCATTTGATATACCTGCTCAAACCCATCCGCGGCTTCCATATAATAGGGGTCTGGCACTTCGATATTCTGGCCAAGTGCATAGTCCATGAACATCACTATTTTAGCGTCGGCATCATTTGGCATAATCGCTTCCACGTTTCGAACATTGGAATGATCCATGCAGATGATCAGGTCGAAAGTGTAAAAATCATCTGGTGAGATTTGGCGACAGCGCTGGGCGGAAATATCTGTTCCGTGGTGATTTGCTGTCTCAATCATGCGGGCATCAGGTGGGTTGCCAATATGCCATGAACCGGTGGCGGCTGAATCAATTTGGAATTTATCTGACTTGCCTGATGTTTCAACAACATGGCGAAATACCCCTTCAGCCAGTGGAGAGCGGCAGATATTACCCAAACATACAAATAATATTGCAGTCTTTGAATTTGCTGCGGTCGTAGGCATTTGATTTCCAATCTATGATTTAACAATCTATTGTATGATTGAGGCTGATTGGAAATTCAATGAATAATAATGGGCCTGGCAATTTCGATTGGAGTGGAAATGGCGAAAAGACTGGACGATGATCAAATTCAAGAAATGCTTAGTGAGCTTCCAGATTGGAAAATTGTTGAAGGACGCAGTGCAATTTTCAGGCAGTTTAAATTCAAGAACTTCAATGAGGCCTTTGGTTTTATGACCCGTGCAGCACTTGTTGCAGAAAAAATGAACCACCATCCTGAATGGTCGAACGTCTATGGCGTAGTAAAAGTGATACTTGCTACTCATGATGCAGGCGGCATTACTGATCTGGATTTTACGCTGGCAAAGGCAATGGATAGGTTTGCCGCTTAAAAGGAGAGATAGATGCGAAATAAATTTCAGTTGGTTCTTATATTCATTGCCGGGCTCAATTTCGTTGTTTACCCCGCATATCCAGAAGTGATTCAACCGCTAATTATTAGTTCGGAGCAAAAGAGTGGTGCGTTTGATCAGGACCGGTTGTTTGAATTGCTTGCCCTTGCAGCCAGCGAAAAACGTGGCCGCGAAGTGGAAAACAAAATCTGGCAGAACTGGATGGTCGCACCGAATAAAGAAATTCAGACTCTATTGAAAAAAGCGCTTGAGGCGCGGCGCTGGTATGATTTTGAAAAGGCGCGAAAACTGCTCAATCAGATCGTTGAAAAGGCGCCCGATTATGCGGAAGGCTGGAACCAGCGGGCGTTTATTTTGTTTTTACAGGGAAAATTTGACGAGGCTTTGAGCGATGCGGAAAAAGCGCTTGAACTGGAGCCCCGGCATTTTGGTGCGATGGCGGGACAGGCTCAGATTTTAATGCGACAGGGCCGTTTTGCAACTGCGCAAAAAATCCTTAAACAGGCGGTTAAAATCCACCCGTTTTTACGCGAACGCTCGATGATTGTTAAAACCCAAGGACAGGATTTGTAATCCCGTTCCTGGGTCAAGATTAATTCTATTTCGGTGCCATGCGAATAGCTCCGTCAAGGCGGATCGCTTCGCCGTTGAGCATTCCATTTTCGCAGATATGCTGAACCAGACTTGCATATTCTGATGGTTCACCAAGCCTCGCTGGAAAAGGCACGCTTGCGCCAAGTTTCTGCATGGCTTCCTGCGGCAGGCCTTCCACCATCGGGGTGCGAAACAGGCCGGGTAAAATGGTGCAAACACGAATTCCATCGCGGGAAAGATCGCGGGCGATGGGAAGTGTCATGCCGAGAACCCCGCCTTTGGAGGCGGAATAGGCCGCCTGACCGATTTGTCCGTCGGTTGCTGCAACCGAGGCCGTATTGACAATGACACCGCGCTCGCCGTCATCGGTAATCGGGTCAACATCCAGCATGCCCACCGCGCATTGGGTGATCATATTGAATGTGCCGATTAAATTGACCTTCAATACGGTTGAAAATGATGCAAGGTCGTGGCCGCGCACGGTCCCGGTTTCCCGGTCGCGTGATACGGTTTTGCGGGCAACAGCAATACCGGCGCAATTGACCAGAATATTTTCCTGACCAAGGGCGGCGCGGGCTTTTGTTAGTCCGTCAGCAACACTTGTCTCATCGCTCACATCCACATGGGCAAATATGCCGCCAATGTCATCGGCAACTTTTTGGCCGCGCTCGGCATTCATATCAAAGATTGAGACTTTGACACCCATTTTGGCCAATTGGCGTGCGCTTGCCTCACCAAGGCCGGAAGCCCCACCGGTTACAACGGCGGAAATATCTGATCCGAGTTTCACATTATTCTCCTGAATGGTTGAAATTTTTGCTGAAATAAACCTATCGATTTTCAGGTGCAGAACAAGAGATACTTGAATTCACTGCACTATATATCCATATTTTAAGAGGGAGGTTCCATGTCCAGCAATTCTGATGAAGTAAAGTTTGGTGAAATTCAGCCGCCAGAAGGCCGCTCTTTTCAAGATGCACGCGAGCGTTCTGTGCGTGATAAATTCTGGAACAAGGCGCGCAAAGCGGCCAATAAAATACCGATGATGGATGATGTGGTTGCCGCATATTTCTGCGCAATGGACCCCAATACGCCGACAAAGGTGCGGGGCACTTTGCTCGGCGCTTTGGCCTATTTTATCATGCCGATTGATATGATCCCGGATTTTTTGGCGCTGGTTGGCTTTGGCGATGATATTGCTGTTTTAAGTCTGGCGATTTCGACCGTCAGCGCCCATATCACCGACGCTCATAAGCAGGCGGCAAAAAATGCGCTCGCAGATCCAGCAAACGCCGATTTGCGTGATGAAAATGAGTAGGACTAAATTTGTATCAGCACCTTGCCTTTGACATCACGGGCAGTAATTTTTTCTATTGCTGCTGCTGTTTCAGCTAATGGAAAAATACTGTCCATATGCGGTTTCAATGTGCCATCGGCGAGCCATGCCAGCAATTGGCTGATATTTTCCTGATTGCCTTTTATGTCGCGCGCGGTGAATGCGCCCCAGAACACCCCACGGATATCTGCGGATTTTAGCAATGGCAGATTAAGCGGAATTTTTGGAATTTCCCCAATCGCAAATCCGATCACCAAAAACCTTCCCAAATAGCCTATGGCTCGAAATGCTGCTTCAGAAAGCCGCCCTCCCACGGGGTCGTAAATTACATCAACGCCATTGCCGCCAGTGAGTTCTTTCAATCGGTTTTTCAAATCTTCCTTTGAATAATTTACCACCTCATCGGCACCGCATTCCCGGCAAAATTCGAGTTTATCATCGGTGGAAGCGCAGGCAATTACCTTTGCTCCCATCAGCTTTCCAAGTTCGACGGCGGCTTGCCCAACACCACCGGAAGCGCCCAAAACAGCGAGCGTTTCGCCGGGCTTCAGGTTGCCGCGATCTTTCAGGGCATGTAAACTGGTTCCATAGGTGACCATGATTGAGGCCGCCTGTTCATCGCTAACGCCTTGGGGAATGGGTGACAATGCATCGGGCCGAATGGTAATATATTCCCGGGCGCAACCGCTGGTATTATAGCCGCAGACCCTGTCGCCGGGCTTAAAAGCACTTACCTCTGAGCCGACACTTTCAATCGTGCCAGCCATTTCAGCGGCGGGAGAAAACGGCCGTGGCGGCTTGAACTGATAAAGGTCTTCAATGATCAGGCTGTCGAAGAAATTTAGTGCAGCAATGTTGATTTTTACCAGCACATCTTTGGGGCCGGGAATGGGTTTATCGATATTTTCCAATTTCAATGTCGAAGGTGGGCCAGGTGTGTGGGACAATATTGCTTTCATGAAATTCTTTCAGTTGAATTGAATTTTTGACAGGGGCTGATGTGGAAATTGGACATTTCTTGCGTTAGCCATTATTCAACCACGGAAAATCGGCGTGATCAATTGGAGAATTAATGTGCGAGCGCGAGGCTATTTTGGCATTGGGGTTGAGGGCATATCAAAACCAATGAATTTTGGTAATTTGTCGCGCTCGGCATTTGGCTTTGGTGCGAGCTTTGTGTTCACCGTGTCGCCCGGAAAATATATAGGCAAACCACCATCTGATACCACCCGCAGTCAGGACCATATGCCCTGGTACACTTTTGATACGGTCGCAGACATGCGCTTGCCGGATGATTGCCGTCTGGTGGGTATTGAGCTGGTTGATGATGCGATTGATTTGCCGAGTTTTCGTCATCCGTTAAAGGCTGCATATATTCTTGGGCCGGAAGGCGGCTCGCTGTCACCAGATATGATGGAACTATGTGAATTCATTGTAAAAATTCCAACCCATTTCTGCGTGAACGTGGCAACGGCAGGGGCAATTATTATGTATGATCGGGTGCAATCCCTTGGGCGATTTGCTGAGCGCCCGGTAAGGGCAGGGGGGCCAGTTGAACCTATGGCCGATCATAATGACGGGAAGCCAACCTATGCCGGTGGCAAACGTATTGAGGGTACTAAATTACGCAATCGTAAAATCTGAATTTGAACAAGCTGGCTAGGGTCCTGTCCCTAGGATAAATATACGAAATATGTCAAAATATTGCCGCTTTTGATGTTACAATATCGAGAGAATCAGCTAGCAATCTATGTGGCATTTTATCGGGTTTGATTGATTTTTAGTAATTCTGTTCATAATATAGTAACCGATATTAAGGCACAATTACAGGTAAGCACTGCTTTGGCTGGATTTGGGTAAAGAAACGCAAATTGAGCGTTTTGGTGCAGATGATAACCGGTATGACTGGTAGGAAAATATGCAGTTCGAAAAATTGATCAAACCAGTATTGGCTGGTATCGTAACATGCGCATTAGCCGCAAGCGTGGCAGTGGCGCAAACGCCAACAAAGATTAGCCAGTTTAACGCCTGGGGAGCCTATAGCTACAAAGACAGTGGCAACCGGGTGTGTTATGTTTTGTCTGTTCCAACAAAAAAGGAACCGGCGGATCGTGATCATGGTGATATATTCTTTTTAGTGAGTCAGAAGCCTGGGCAAAATGTATCCTACGAGCCTCAGGTCGAGGTTGGCTATCCCTTTAAGGAAGGCTCTAATGTGATTGTCGACATTGATGGCAAGACTTTCTCGATGTTTACCAAGGGCCGCAATGCCTGGGTGGAAAATGCAGCGCAGGAACCAGCATTGGTACGCGCAATGCGGGCCGGTCGTTCGATGAATGTTTCTGGTAAGTCGCGCCGTGGAACCGGTACATCTTATACCTATTCGCTTTCTGGTATTACGGCTGCCCTGAAAGAAATCGGCAAGTGCAAGTAAACGGTCATTGATACTTATTCAGCATTCGAAATTCAATTATTTGGCCTGATTGACCCTAGATATACCGTCATTTGAAATTGTCCGGTATTTAAACAATTGTATATTTCGCACAGACTTGCCATATGGTGACATCAGCGCGCAGGATATTCCTGTGCGCATTAGGCTGGCTTTTATAAATGTCCGTATCTCTTGACCTTCGATCCAACAATTCTGAGACGTCCTTGGTGCGTTCTGATTTTGCTGCCACGGATAAACCCAATCTCATTGGTATGGATAGGGCAGAATTATCCGCGGCGCTTGAGAAAGCCGGTATCCCACAAAAACAATTGCGTATGCGGGTAAGCCAGATCTGGCAGTGGATTTATGTTCGCGGGATTACTGAATTTTCCCAGATGAGTAATATCAGCAAGGATTTACGCGCAATATTGGCCGAGCACTTTACCGTATCGCGGCCTGAAATTGTTGAGGAACAGGTCTCTACCGACGGAACCCGGAAATGGTTGTTTCGTTTTCCTTCTCGCGGAGCTGGCAAGCCGGTTGAGGTGGAAACGGTTTATATTCCTGAAGAAAATCGCGGTACGCTGTGCATTTCCAGTCAGGTTGGGTGTACGCTCAATTGCACTTTTTGTCATACTGGCACCCAAAAGCTGGTGCGAAACCTGACCGCAGAAGAAATATTGATGCAGCTTATTGTAGCGCGTGACCGTTTGGGAGATTTTGCAGCGGTTAATGCGCCGGCTCAAAAAAACTCTGACAATGATGGGGCAAACCGCAAGGTCACTAATATTGTCATGATGGGTATGGGTGAGCCATTATATAATTTTGACAATGTCAAGAAAGCGCTGCTGATCGCCATTGATGGCGATGGTTTGGCGCTTTCGCGCCGGCGCGTCACACTTTCCACCTCTGGTGTGGTGCCTGAAATTGTTCGTACCGGGGAAGAAATCGGCGTGATGCTGGCCATATCGCTGCACGCCACAAGAGATGAATTGCGCGATGAACTTGTACCGATCAATAAAAAATATCCGTTGAATGTACTTATGGATGCCTGCCGCAATTATAAAGGGCTTTCCAATGCGCGCCGCATTACTTTTGAATATGTCATGCTGAAGGGCATCAATGATAGTTTGAATGACGCAAAGCAATTGGTTTCATTGCTGAAAGGTATTCCGGCAAAGATCAACCTCATTCCGTTCAATCCCTGGCCAGGTTCGGGCTATGAGTGTTCTGACTGGGAGCAGATTGAGAAATTCTCGGATTTTATCAATCAGTGTGGCTATGCCTCACCCATTCGCACACCGCGCGGGCGCGATATTCTGGCGGCATGCGGTCAATTGAAATCTGAATCGGAACGATTGCGGATTAAGGAGCGAAAGGCGCTAGAAAGTTAGGGCTCAGTTGTATCCGGGGATGATGTGCAAAAGTAATTGCAAAAGCAGACTTTGGGGATTACGCCTGATTCAGGGAATTTTAACCGGACAATGTTAGGTTGTATCATATAATATTGTTAAATTAGCCCAACAGTTGACCAAGCCTATAGTAAAATTGTAGTGTTTGTCTTGAGTTTGGCTGTTGTTCATGCCTCGCACGATGACGGGCGTTAGTTGGATTTTACCTTAAGTAGCATTTGTGGGCACAAAATTTCAGGAGTTTTTTTAATGGATAAGTTGAAAGTTGCAGTTGCTGCAGCCCTTATTAACGGGTTGATTGTTGCAAGTGGTGTATCGGGTGAGTTGACCAAATATGCTTGTGCTGCAGGCTCGGTTTCTTCATTAGGCGTAATTGGAAAAATTATTCAGTCTTCCGGCGATGTGCTTTATTCTGGCTCCAAAGGTTATACCGAAGCTAAGGTTGGCGCGAATCTTGTTTCGGGTTCACAGATTTCAGTCGGTGATGGTGGCTCCGCCAAAATTTCCGTTGGTTCAAATTGTAATTTACCAATTGGTTCCAATTCAATTGCCACGGTTATTCAAAAAAATGGTTCGGGTGATGTGTATGTGAGTATCGCCAATCAGCTGAATACATCGTCCGAACTTGTGCAGGAAGGCACTTCTACGCAGGCTCTTTTCGGCGGGTTAGCTGGCTTAGGCGGTTTAGGTGCTGGCGCAGTAGTGGGCGGCATTGTTGGCGGTATTGCGATTGGAACGGTTGTGCAAGCCGTTTCTACTCCAGCCAGCCCGTAAATGATTTAATTGCCCTTTTTAAGAAGGCAAAATTTAATAGAAATTTGTTGCAATTTACTTGCCTGCTTGAACTCATGCCCGCGCCGAAAATTTTGCGCGTTGGAGACGCATCCAACAGCAATTGGATGAACCTTGATTGATCTGCACTCACATATTTTGCCGGGTATTGATGATGGTGCCAAAGATATTGAAATGTCTTTGGCAATGGCGCGGTTGGCGATTGCCGATGGCACAACACATATTGCCTGTACACCACATTTCATGCCCGGTGTTTATGAAAACAACCTACCGGTAATAACCAAACTTATTGCAGCACTAGAAATTGCATTTCTTGAAAACAACATCAACCTGACCTTGATTCGCGGTGGTGATATTCACATCGCGCCAGATATTGCTGAAAAGCTGTCAAACGGCACTTTACCAACCCTTGGAACAAGCAAATATTTTCTGTTTGAACCGCCCCACCATGTGGTGCCGCCGGGAATCAAACAATTGTGCAAGGGTATAATAAATGCTGGATATATGCCTGTGCTTACCCATCCTGAGCGGCTGACATGGATCGAAAATAATTATCAACTCATCTGTGCTCTGGATGAATTGGGGGTTGTGGTGCAAATAACCGCTGGTTCAATTACCGGAACCTTTGGCAAACGGGCTCAATATTGGTCGGAACGTATGCTGGATGAGGGGCGGGTGGATATTATTGCCAGTGATGCACACAACACCGGGTCGCGACCACCGGGTCTTTCGCGTGCACGTGATGCTATCACCAAACGGTTGAGTGAAGAGGCCGCAACATTGATGGTGCAGGTGAACCCCGAATGTATTTTACAAAACCTACTTGTTTCGTCAAAACCAGAAAAACATGTGATCAAATCGAAGCCGGAAAAGAAGGGCTTACTTAAAAGAATGGGGTTTGAATAGGGACTTGGATACTGAACCCCAGGGCTTGAACCAGGTGTAAATATACATACTCGTTTGGCTCAATAATCCTATATATGATATGAATATACTTATAATTGTATTATAGGTAAGTCGGGCTCTGTTTCTTGGACATATGCTGGATAAATATTTAGGCAAATGGCTTCCAGCTAGGTGTTGGGTGTTATTTTGCGAACTGGATGCGAGAAAGCTGATGGATTGGGGAATTCACAAATTGGCAAAGATTTTTACGCTGTTGATATTTTCAACGGTTTTTCTTTCAAGCTGCAACAGTACCACCGGAGCGCTGAAAGTATCCGATACGGCTTCTGCAAATGCAGGCGCGCGCGCAGGAAACCTGCGGGTCGTTGCGGTATTGCCGCCACCACAAAATACCAGACAGGGTGCGGACCAGCTAATTTCTGAAAATGACCTTTTGGAGGTCGACGTATTTCAGGTTGATGATCTTGATCGAACGGTGCGGGTTGACTCAAATGGCCGTATTTCAATGCCGCTCATTGGTGTTATACAGGCTGCAGGCAAGACTATTCCGGCAGTTGAAGCTGAATTAGAGCGCAAATATGGAGCAAATTATTTGCAGTCGCCGGAAATTACCGTATTCATGAAAGAGTCTTCCGGCCAGCGGATGACTCTGGACGGCCAGTTTTCAAGACCGGGCATTTATCCGACGACTACGAGCAGCAGCCTTGTGCAAGCTGTGGCACAGGCGGGTGGTTTCACCAAATTGGCTGACGAATCAAAAATATACGTATTTCGCCAATTCGGTGAAACCAAGCTTGTGGCTAATTACAGTATGAAAGAAATTCGCAACGGCAAAAAACCCGATCCCCGGCTTTTTGGCGGAGATGTGGTAGTTGCTTTTACATCGAGCTCCAAGGTTGCCATCAATAATTTAAAAAGTGCACTTGGTCTGGCGTCCTCTGCTGCGCGCATTGCTGTGCCGTTCTAAAGCTTGTCTCCTAAAAGTGGTCACCGGTTTTAGGAATAAAGACATGCGATAGCAAACAAAGCTTGTCTCCTAAAAGTGGTCACCGGTTTTAGGAATAAAGACATGCGAAAACAGATAGATAAAGCATGTTGAGTGAATGCTAGTGAACGCGAAATGCTATAGAGCGTATCCGTCTTTGACGGAATCACCCTATTTTCTTTCGCTCACGGCCATTCGGGCTTTTCTAGTGGCTCAAGTTTTGCGCTTCGCGTTGCTCAACGTGCAACTTGAGCTATGCCCGGCCTTCGCTAGGGCGGTGCATAAGCAGCGGGCCACAATTCGTGGCCTGACATGCTTCTATGTAAACATGACGCAGTTTAGAAAAGCGCAAGCGCCAAAGAGCTGCGCAATTTAACTGTCTGAATTGCGATTATAGACATCTTCCAGGCGAATAATATCGTCCTCGCCAAGATAGTCTCCGGTTTGAACTTCAATCAGCACCACCGGCTCCTTTCCGTGGTTTGCCAACCGGTGCACAGCGCCAAGCGGCACATAGACAGACTGGTTTGGCTCCAGAATTCGTACATCATCATTAATTGTTACCTCCGGATTGCCGCTAACAACCACCCAATGTTCTGAACGGTGCCGGTGTTTTTGTAGAGATAAAACGCCCCCAGGAGTAATGACAATACGTTTGACCTGATATTGATCATCCATATCCAGACGCTCGTAATTTCCCCAGGGGCGGAATATTTTCAGAGCCTCATTGGCCTCGACCCGACCGTTGTCTTGTAAACTAGTGACCAGCTTTTTGACATTTTCTGCCTGAGATTTTGATGTCACAAGCACCGCATCACTGGTGGTGATTACCGCCACATCATCAACACCGACAAGGGTTGTTAATTTGCCGACCGAATGCACAATATTGTTGCGGCCATCGACAATTTCCGCATCACCAATTATGACATTGCCTGCATCGGACTTGTCTGAGACCTCCCAAACGGCTTCCCATGATCCGACATCCGACCATAGATAGTCGACAGGGAATACGGCCGCCTTTTTAGTTTGCTCCATAATTGCATAATCGACAGAAATTGATGGCGAACGCTCAAATGCTCCCTTCTCCAGACGCAGAAAATCAAGATCAGATTCAGCATTTTCGTGAGCTTCTTTCACCGTATCCAAAATTTCTGGGGCAAGAATAATCATCTCGTCAATAAAGGATTGTGCCTTGAATAGAAAATTACCGCTGTTCCACAAATAGCCGTCCTGTATATATTGTTCAGCCGTTTTTTGATCTGGTTTTTCGACGAATTTATCCACCTTGTAACAGCCGCCACGGCTTATCTCATCACCGGGCAAAATATAGCCATAGCCGGTTGCAGGTTTGATTGGCTTAATACCAAATGTGGTAAGGTGTCCGGTGTCAGCATCTTTTACTGCTTGGGATACAGCTTTTGAAAATGCAGCAATATCGGGTATCTGGTGGTCTGCCGCCAGGATTAAAACAACGGCTTCCGGGTTGCGGGCAATTGCGCTTAAACAGCCAGCTGTAATTGCGGCACAGGAATTGCGACGGGCCGGCTCTAGCAATATGTCGGCAGTAACGCCGATATTTCGCAAATCTTCGGCGATTAAAAACCGATGGCTCTCGGCACAGACAAAAATTGGCCTGGGGTCAAATATCTCTGACTGGCATCTCAATGCGGTTTCCTGAATGAGCGAATGCTCGCTCCCAAAGCTTAAAAACTGCTTTGGTTTGGAGTCTCTCGATAATGGCCAAAGGCGAGTGCCCGAACCGCCACTTAATATGACTGGAATTATTGCCATTTTGAAACCTTCAATAACTGTTATTTGCAGGTGATTTTTAGTATTGAATAGTGGATTTTGCTAAAATTGTCATTAACAAGATGGGTTGCCCCGCCAAGTAATCTATCGTACCGAAACAATTGAATTTAGCGGACAAGCTCGGGAGCCGATGTGTAATTATGAAGAATAGATCTAACAGCAATTTTTCTTTTTCTGCGTTTTTTGTTTTGGTCGCCACCATTCTCGGTGTTGTGATGGTTGCCGTCATGCTTTTTGGTTTTTCTATCAATCCGGTTTTCTCCCAGACCAGCGAAAGCTCTACCCCGCAGGTAAATATCCAAGCGCCTGCCGCGGCGGCTGCAGCTACGCCGCAAGTTATCAAAGAAAAACTATCGCAGAAGAATATTGATGGGTGGAATATAGAGCTTGAGCGTATGTCCAAAGCTCTGGCGCGAAAAGGAATTCGCGATGAAGATTTTGAGAAGATTCACCAAGAGGCACTAGAAATTCAAACCAGCGGTACAAAGCTGATTAATGAGATTTCACCGAAACTAAAATCATTGCGCGAGCGTTTTTCCGAATTGGGTCCACCACCGGCAGATGGTCAGCCCGATGAAAGTGAAGCTATTGCCAAGAAACGCAAAGCACTTTCTAAAGAAATTGGCGATGCAGACGGGATTGTGAAAGCAACCCAGTTAATCATCGTCAAGGCCCGCCAGATACGAGACCAGATTGTTGAAGCGCGGCGGTCTCGATTTGTAGAATCGGTCACTTCTAAAAGTTATTCAATTCTTGATCCGGACCTCTGGCAGCCTTTCCTCAATGAAATTGGGTTTTTCGGCAAAGGATTTCAAATTCTGATCTCCAATATATACACTGCCAATACGAAAATCCTGGCTGAGTCTCCCCAAAAAATTGGGGCGTTTATTGGTAGCTTGCTGATTTTGATTATTCTTTTTGCACTGGCTCGGAATTCTCTCAAAAGAGCAAAAACAAGGCTGGGTAATATTGAAACGGACCGTTCGTTGCGTGCCATGAATGCGCTGATTTATATCTTTCAGTTTGGTGTTTTGCCCGCGATATTTGTTTTGGGGATTTTAGCCATTTTGAATGGTTTTGAAATGCTGACCGGCAATACGGTTTTCTTTGTTAATGGTGTTGCGTTTTCGCTGGCGGTGGCGATTAAGTCGCGGGCCATAGCCTATGCGTTTATTCGCCCAAGCAGTCCAGAAATGCGCATCGTCGGATTGAGTGATAATGCAGCAAGCCGGGTAAGCAAAGTAATCTCGCTGGCAATAGCTGTTTTTATAATTTCCTGGTTTATCTATGATGCGGGCCGCGCGATGGTTTCTTCGCTGGAATTCGGCATTGTTGTGAAAGCGCTATTTTCATTGATCATAGCAGTTTTAACTGGTGCTGTACTTCGCATGATCAATCTTGATCGCAGAGAAGAAGATCAGCAAAGTTCTGGTGTTGGATTGAGCATATTGCTCAATTGGGTCGTCCTTCGTGCGGCGGTTTCGTTTGGTGTATTCGTAATTCTGGTTGCTCTCCTAATGGGCTATATTGCGCTGGCAGAGTTTGCAGCTTATCAAATTATCTTGTCCTCTGGTATATTGGCCATGCTGTGGTTGGTACTGAAAGTCATTGATGAGGTGGTTGTTGGCTGTTTTCAAACCGGTCATCGGATTAACAATCAAATTAGCAGCTATCTCGGTTGGAAACGTAAATTCACCGAACAAATCGGTGTGGTTCTTATTGGTTTGCTACGCATGAGTGTAATCGTACTGTCGGTTCTTGGCCTGCTCATTCCCTGGGGGTTTCGCGCAAGCGATTGGTTTGAATGGATTTCTGCGGCATTTTTTGGCTTCAAAGTCGGCGACATTACAATTTCACTATCGGTAATCTTGTCGGCTATCGTGGTGTTTTTCATCGGCCTTATTATTACCCGTTCCATGCGCCGGTGGTTGTCGATGCGGTTTTTGCCGACGACCAGGCTGGATGCAGGCATTCAAAATTCCATATCAACGGTATTTGGTTATATTGGCTTTACGATCGCTGCTGCGGTAACTGTTTCCTATGCGGGCTTTGACCTCACGAGCCTTGCATTTGTTGCCGGTGCTTTGTCAGTCGGCATTGGTTTTGGTTTGCAGAGTGTTGTCAGCAATTTTGTTTCGGGACTGATATTGCTTGTAGAGCGGCCGATTAAAGCCGGCGACTGGGTGGTGACCTCCGGTGGTGAAGGCACGGTTCGTAAAATAAGTGTACGTTCCACCGAAATTCAAACATTTGATCGCTCGACAGTTATATTGCCGAACTCAACCCTGATTACGGATTCTGTTGTTAATTGGAACCATAAAAGCAGCATGGGTCGGATAAAACTACCTATCGGTGTTGGCTATGATTCTGACCCGGAACGGGTGCGTGAAATTCTGTTTGAGTGTTCAAATGCCCATGATGGTATATTGAACGAACCTGCGCCAATCGTATATTTCATGGAATTTGGTGCCAGTTCGCTTGATTTTGAATTACGTTGCTACCTTGCCGATGTTGGTAATGGCATGAGCGTTAAGAGCGACCTGCGTTATGCTATTTTTGCCGCTTTGAACAAGGAAGGGATTTCCATTCCGTTTCCTCAGCGCGATGTTCATATAAAGGGCTATGAACAGATTTCTGAAAATATTGCCGCAGTTGCTGCACCAAAGGAAAAGTCTCAGGCTGAAAAGGCCAAAGCAAAGCCTGTTAAAAGTGAACGAGATGACGAATAGGAATTTAGGGGCAGGACCCCAATCTGACCGTTAGAGCACTTTTGCGGTTATCTGAATCGCTCCAGCGCTCTAACTATTTGTTTCTACGTCTTATTCAAATACCGGCTACCACTTCTCGGGAAGCGCTCTAGATGATACGCTTCAACCGGCTGAGGGCGGACTTGGCTAGTGCTTTTGTATTGTCATATCGTTCAAGTGCATCGGCCACTTTGCCAATCTGACCGGATTTACCGGTATCAATTAACAGGGTCCCTAAATCTATCCGCTCGCGCCAAAGATGGTCGATCATTTTATGATCGGCTGATGCAAGAGAGTCTGCATTTGTAAAGCTCTTTTGAGAAAGCCAGTTTGTTGATGCATTCAGCATTAACTGTACGCCGGGGGAATAGGTATCGTAGTCTTCGTCAAAGGCAATTTTCCAGGTGAAATATTCGCCTTTGGTTTTAAAGCAAACCAGGCTTGCGATGATTTTGTTATTCAGCTTCAGCGTATGAATTTCGCTGCGTTTTGATTTTGCCAGTGTTGAGACGGCCTGTCTGGAAAATGCAGCGATTTGCTTCAACGAATACAGCGCTGTGCCACGGCGACCTTTCCAGCCACCTGCCTCTAAAGTCAGGAAGCCCTCGAGGGCATCTAGAACTTCGTCATTTGTTCGAGCAATTTCGAATTTTACAATACCATGATCGCTTAATCGACGTAGCAGGCGGGCATATTCTTTTTGTCTTTTTTTGCCAATTGACTGCCGTATGAAGGTTTGAGGGTCGATAGAGCTGCTATCAATGGCGCAAAGCTGGGCGCGTTGATAGGTGAGTGCGGTTTTGTGTTTTAGCCCAAGGTTTTCAGCCGCCTTTTTAAAAATTTCAACAGTTGGTCCGTTCAGGCGCTGTTGGTCAAATGCAATCGTTGTCGGGATTTCCAGCAGCGGATCACCCAACAGCCGAAGCAGAACTTCAGCAGCTTCTGACGCGTGGTTTTTGTGCAGCAAAGGTGTTCCAAGCGGGGCAAAATGATGAGTAAAGCTGTGCATAATACGATGGCGCGGAATGCCGGCTTTTCTAGCCACCAGCGGCATCATAAATTGAAGCGTTTGGGCGCCGGGATTGCCCTCGAACAGGCATGCCAACATAACACCTTTATCTTCAATACGGTGAATGCCCGCCTGAAGAAACTGTGGCTCAAAGAAAATGTTGCTTTCAAGTGAATGGCTTGCGAGATCGGCGATCTCATCGGCCAGAAGATCATAATCTTTCAGTTCCAAAAAACTTAAATTCCAGCTGGTGCTTGTCAGGCTTGAGACAGATTGTTTAATTGGGACCAACGATTTGGGCTTGCTAACTTCCGGCCAAAATGGCGCATAGTCGGAGAGCTGTTGTCCGGATTTGGTCAATAAATCTTCCAGAATACCCATTTATTTAACCCCTTGAGTGCGGGGTGTTCTGGGTTTTGCCGGTATGATGAACATATGGATGCCGAGTCTGCGCAATGTGGTTGCATAAAGTGCGATGGCCTCAAATATCAAAGCAATTGTGGTGGCGGTTGCTGCACCCGCCAGCCCATATTTCGGTATCAGGGTGAAATTCAATACGATATTGATGATCAATGTGATGGCGTAAACCAGCGCGCAGGCCTTTTGCTCACCAGACATCGTCAGCACGCTTTCTGCAGGACCAACGGATGCTCGCGCGATCAAGCCGATTACCAATATGAACAGGAGCGGATAGCCCTCGGTAAATGTTGATCCAAACAGCATCAAT
The DNA here is from genome assembly GCA_026981655.1 of Rhizobiaceae bacterium. Taxonomy (GTDB): domain Bacteria; phylum Pseudomonadota; class Alphaproteobacteria; order Rhizobiales; family Rhizobiaceae; genus SZUA-100. The sequence continues at coordinate 31,373 of JALSIJ010000267.1, forward strand.
AAATATTTGCCAGTAATCAGCAATAGCAGGCACATTGCCAATGAAGGCCAGAATGTCCATTTGATTGTATCGTTGATAAAGGCTTCATATTTGGATTGATCACCGGCGGATTTGTATTGTGAATAGCGATGTGCCGCTCCGGCTTTTACGGCAAAATAGACAAAATGCACCAGTGCCAGGGTTTTCACAGATGCAAAATACACAGCGGTTTTTTCTGGAGCCATGAAGTGGCCGACAACCAGAATATCAACATTGGTCAAAAGGTTGAAAAACCCCTCCACCAGAAAAATTGGAATTGCGATGGCAATCCATGTCATCGTGTTGGTCGAAGAGGGACCTGCGGGCAGTTCTGTTTTCAGGTTTCTGTTTAAGGAAAGTAATTGTCCAACAGAGGCTAACCAGGTGGCGATAATCGTGGCTGACAATGCCGTTGCCGCATTAATGTCAAAACCAATGAGTACGGCGATTGCCATAAAAAACAGAATTAGAACGGGCCGCAACAAAAAGGTGGGCGACAAGGCAATTGATGGCCAATTAAAGGCGCGTGCGATACCATCCTGCACTTCGGATAGTGCAAGCATGGGAAGGCAAATTGCACCCAGATAGAATGGCAATATGTAGTAGTTTTGTATGACTTCTTCGAACAGGTAAACGCCCGCAACGCCAAATACGGCCAGGAGGGTAGCCGCTGATACGGACCATGCACGGCTGGTAAACAAAAGGCCACGCAGGGCTGCGAAATCTTTTGTTGATTGATATTCCGGGATCAACCGTACCACGGCGCTTTGGAGCCCCAGGCAGGATATTCCGCCCAATATTACAGCGGTTACCCAAACAACGACAAAAATTCCATATTCATAGCTGCCCATCCAGCGGGCAAGCAATACCTGAGAAATATAGGCGATCAATGCGCTGAATATGCGAATTGTGAAGGCGAACAGGGCGGTTCGTTGCGAGATTGCCCGGTCATCTTTGCCTTCGATGATGGTGTCGGCTTGTTCAATAAATGGGTCAATCAGGTGGGCATACCGCTCGCGCATGCGGCGGGGAATAGCCTTTTCCACCTTGTCTAGCACCGGATGAGACACTTGCCGGCTCCCCTGAAATTAAAATACTTCGCCCTTGATTACGGATATAAGCACATAGGGCTTAATATTCCGTTGGAGGAAGATCGTGGAGGTTCTTGCAGCTATAGGATTAAAGAGTTGATTTTATTGAACTATTTTTGGTGTAAAATTTGATAAATAAGGATTGATTCACCATGTCAGCCAGAAAATCCGCCGCCATCCAAAAAAGCCTGTTCGGCGGAAGACGTGGCACGTCCCAATAGGGAATTGCGATGGGGAAAATGGCCAAACCGTTCTATGATGTCTCGATGCAGAATTGCAAATTTAAGATTATCCGGCATATTGACCGCATGAAACAGAGCCACGCACCGGCGTTGGTCATGGATAGATTCTGAATGCATTAACGGCATTAAAAAAAACTGTCGCAATTGAGGCTCTACCCGCAGATCAAAGCCTTTTTCCAGTGCAGATTTTGCGATTCCAAGACAAAGTGAATCTTGTGCAAATGCGCGTGCGTCATTTCGAAAAAGATTGCGGGAAAACTGATCCAACACGATAACCAAGGCAAGGGCGCTGTCTGGTTCGTCCTCCCAGCTTTTCAGTTCTTTGGCCGCTGCTCTTTCAAGCAGGGGGCCAAATTTTTCATTTAGGCTTGCATCAAAAATATCACTGCGTGAAAACCAGGCTTTTGGCCCGGCATTCAGCCAGAATTCGAGTACATCGTTTGAGCTATGCATAATGTTTTAATTGTCACGTAGTTCGCGCCGAAGAATTTTGCCAACATTGGTTTTTGGCAATTCATCACGAAATTCGACATATTTAGGGCGCTTGTAATTGGTAAGATTTTCAGCGCACCATTTACGCACGTCATCCTCTGTCAGGTTTTTGTCGTTCTTCACGACAAATAGTTTCACGGTTTCGCCTGATTTTTCATCAGGAACGCCAACCGCAGCAGCCTCAAGAATACCCTCATGGGAGGCGGCGACCTCCTCGATTTCATTCGGATATACGTTAAAGCCAGATACCAGGATCATGTCCTTCTTGCGATCGACAATTTTGGTTTCACCTGCCTCGTTCATGAAGCCCATGTCGCCTGATTTGAAGAACCCGTCACCGCTCATGACTTTAGCTGTTTCGTCCGGACGGTTCCAATAGCCTGCCATTACCTGCGGGCCACGGATGCATATTTCTCCAACTTCGCCAAGTGGCACATCATTGCCATCGTCATCGCGAATGACAATGTCTGTTGATGGCATTGGATAGCCAATTGTGCCGGAAAATTCTGCGACATCAAACCGGTTTGTGGTTGCCACTGGCGATGTTTCAGAAAGGCCATAGCCCTCGGAAATATTACTGCCAGTCAGTTTTTTCCAGCGTTCTGCTACTGGTTGTTGAACAGCCATTCCGCCGCCAAGTGTCAGTACCAGATTGCTGAAATCCAATTGTCGGAAATTCTCGTCATTCAACAGGGCGTTGAATAACGTGTTCAGGCCTGGAAATACGTGAAATTCCCATTTGCCAAGCTCTTTGACAAATCCGGGAATATCGCGCGGGTTTGGAATAAGTACATTGGTTGCACCAAGGTCCATACCCATGATTGCATTTACGGTAAGCGCGAAAATATGATAAAGTGGCAGGGCGCAAATATAGGTAAGTTCATCGCCCGGGCCCTTGCCGTCATTGATTGATTGCAGCCAAAGATTGATTTGGGCAGCGTTTGAAAGCACATTGGCATTGGTGAGGGCAGCGCCTTTTGAAACACCAGTTGTTCCGCCGGTATATTGTAAAAATGCATAGTCATTGTGAAAGGATTCAACCGGTGCAAACCCGCTTGCTGCTCCCTCTGCCATTGCATTTTTGAATGTGGTGTGGCCGGGAATTGACCAGGCGGGGACCATTTTTTTAACATGCTTGACCACGAGATTGACAATTGTGCCTTTTAATCCTCCCAGCAAATCGCCCATTTGAGTTACGATTACATGTTCGGTTGGAACCTTGCCGCGCACTTTTTCAAAAGTGTTTGCAAAATTTTCCAGTACAAATATAGCCTTTGCGCCACTGTCTTTTAACTGGTGCTCAAGCTCGCGCGGTGTGTAAAGTGGATTGACATTTACGACCACCAGACCGGCCCGTAAAATGCCCGCCAGCACTATGGGATATTGCAGAATATTTGGTAACATAATGGCAACGCGATCGCCTTTAACCAGACCCTTTGACTGCAAATAGGCGGCGATATTTTTCGATTTTTCAAGAACTTCGCTATAGGTCAGGTTTTTCCCCATGCAGGAAAAAGCGATCCGGCTGGAATATTTATTGCACGCGTCTTCTATAAGGCCTGCAACGGACAAATGTTTTAGATCGGAAATTTCATGCGGAACATTTTCGGGATAAGATTTAAGCCACGGTCGCTGAATGTCAGATTTTTTCTTTGTCGTTGATTTCGCCATTATTTTCTCCCGGCAATAGATGAATTTATAGATCGCGTGTATTATTTTTTGTTTATTTTATACAGCAACCAGTCTCAGCTTTAACGATATACTGGAATTGGCCATAAACCAACCGGTAATTGAAAACCGGGTTTCTGGGTTTATTTTGCAGTATGGCCCGGAATTGCCAGTGGGTTATGTTCCATCGCCTGTCTGTCTGGCGTATCTGGTGCAACTTTGCCGATAAAGGCATTGAACAATCGCTCGACAAATTCCGGTGCAAGGTTTTTTGTGATAAGCACCATACGGGTTCGGTGATCATCATCAGGCCATTCCGAAAGGGTTGCCGGTGGATGAAAGAGATGTTGTACCGCATGAATGACTACCGGGTTTTCCGGGTTTTCTGCTGTTTGAATAATACCCTTGAGCCGCAACAGGTTTGGGCCGTGGGCGGAACGCAGCAGGTCAAGAAAAGCCTGAATGGCCGAGGCCTCTATGGGAATGTCGTGGGTCAGGGTGAATGCCCGGATGGATGCATCATGACGGTTTACATCATGATGGTGGTGATCGTGGGAGTTCTCATTTATTGCTTCATCGCGAAGCCAGCGGGCAACATCAACTGATTTGCTTGCCGGATCATAGAGTCCGCAATTGAAAAGCTTTTCAAATAATGTGTTGGTTGTTATGTTCAGCGAGGTCAGATCAATTACAGGTGCTGCCGGGTTTAGCCTTGCGATGCGTCGCAGCAGTAATTCTGCCTCAGAGAGACTTGGTTGCAGCTGACTTTTGGTGAGCACAAGCCGGTCTGCCACTGCCACTTGTTTGGCGGCCTCTTCGTGCGCCTCAAGTGTGTTGCTGCCGTTTACAGCGTCGACCAGGGTGATCACCCCATCAAGTCGCATTTGTTCGCTCAAAACGGGATGGGACATGATTGTGTGTAATATCGGTGCCGGGTCAGCAAGGCCGGTGGTTTCGACAATTATTCTGCTTATTTGGACATTGGGCACATCGAGGCGCTTTAACAGCCGCAATAGTGTATCAACAAGTTCGCCTCGAACGGTGCAGCACAGGCAGCCATCTGATAGTTCGATAATTCCCTCATCGGCGGTTTCCACCAGTAGGTGGTCAATGCCGATGTCACCAAATTCGTTGATGATAATGGCCGTATTGGCCATTTGTGTTTCCTGCAGCAATTTATTCAACAAGGTTGTTTTACCGCTGCCCAAAAAGCCGGTGATTACGCTGAGCGGTATAGGGTTTTCCCGGGTCATTGATTAATTGCTGATGCGCGATAGGTCGGTAGCGGAATAGAGCCGCGCAATTTGCTTTTGGTGAACGGAGGAAGATCATCAATACGGGCCATCTGGAATTCCGGCCTTTTCTTTGGAACCGGAATATAGGGCGGCGGCGCGTGGCCATCGACGGTTTTAATGCCCGTTGGGCTTGGACCAAATGCATTTCCGAGGATTACCACAACCGGTTCAACTGGTTTTGGTGGGGTGAAATAAATCAGATTCTCGGCTTCTCGTTTAATTGCTTCCGCCTTCCAGCGGGCTCTTCGTTGTTTTCTTGTTTCTTTTTTTGCCTGCTTTTTTCGTTTGCAAATCTCATCACGTATATTGTTTGCGACATAACGCGACGTTCCATAGGGGCGCAGGTTTTCAATCAATCCGCCACTTTTGCCGGTTTTTCCTTCAAACCCTGCATTCAGCAATTTTGCCGTGCGAATTCCACGTTCATGAGAGCTTGCCGCGCCAAGTACAATGGCAATCAGCCGCTTACCGGAACGGGTTGCACTGGCAGCGATATTGAATCCCGAAGC
>JALSIJ010000268.1 GCA_026981655.1 Rhizobiaceae bacterium
GATCAGCCAGCGTTGCGGCAATTACCTCTAACGATATTTCCAGCCGGTCGCATTCTTCCGCATCAACAGTGAAATTCAGATCATATTGTCTGGCTGCAAGCGCAAGTTCGAGCAATTTTGGCACCAGCTCAACCATGAGCCGCGCCTTTTGCACCGCCTCATAGCGCGGATGAAGCGCTGACAATTTGACCGAAATGCCCATCCGGTCTGGCAGCGGCTTCTTGCCCGCCTTTTTACCAATCGCCTCAATGGCTTGCGCGTAGGCGTTAAAATAACGCTCCGCATCGGCCATCGTGCGGGCACCCTCGCCCAGCATATCAAAGGAATATTGATAGCCATCGGCAATGTGGGGCTGGGCCTTAATAAGAGCTTTTTCGATGCTCTCGCCCAGCACAAATTGATGACCCATAAAATGCATTGCCTGCTTGGTTGCCTCGCGAATGGCAGGGCCGCCCAGGCGTTTTGTAATGCCGCCAAGAATGGAACTTGCATTATCGTCAGAATGAATGATTTTTGCCGAAAGCCCCAACCCCCAGGTCGCCATGGAAACAAACCATGTGCTTGCCTGTTGCTTTTGCTCCCAATCGCCAACGCCCAGTCTATCCTCGATCAACTTATCCTGTGTGGCCTTGTCGGGAATGCGCAATAAAGCCTCTGCCAGCACCATGAGCGCCAAACCCTCGCGGGTGGAAAGCGCATAATCACGCAGAAAATCCTCCAACCCACCGATCTTTCCCGCGCGGTCACGGATGGTTTCAATCAGGCTTTTTGCATCATTTTCAATGCGGGCTTTTGCGTCTTTGCTGAAATCCACTTTTCGACATAACTCAGTGAGTATCTCACCATCATCAGCGGCATAAGGAGCGGTAAATCGGGGCAATGGCTGGGTAAGCATGGGCGTAATCCTGAATAGACATATTACCTATAATATCATGAAAATTCTTGAACTAAATTCGTATTTAATGCTAAATTATTGAGTTATATTCAGTAAAAAGGAATAAATTAGTGAATTCATCTGTTAGTGACACCGACCGAAACATCTTGAAAATTCTGCAATCAGAGGGCCGGATCACCAACCTGCAACTGGCGGAACGGGTGAACCTTTCTCCAACCGCCGTGCATGAACGGGTTAAGCGACTTACCCGTGACGGTTATATCGAGGGCTATTCAGCCCGGTTGAATGCCGGCCTTTTAGGCTTTGGTATGACCGTGTTTGTCGAGGTAAAACTCGATCGCACCACCAAAGATGTGTTCGACGCCTTTGCCCGCGCCGCCAATCGCGCGCCGGAGGTTATGGAATGCCATATGGTGGCCGGCGGCTTTGATTATCTGGTGAAAACCCGGGTTCGCGACATGGCCGCCTATCGGGCTTTTTTATCAGACGTGCTGCTCGCGCTGCCCGGTGTGCGCGAAACCCACACCTATGCGGTGATGGAAGAAGTGAAGGTGAGCACCGGATTGCCGATTTGACCTTGCAAACACATTGCGTTTTTAGCATTTATTGAGGCTTACAAAAACCACGGTTTATAAATGGAAGAAAATCTTGAAATAGTCGTTCAGGCAGCCAACGACAAAGCCCGGATATGCCGTTCGATACTGGAAACTCTGCCAGAATGGTTTGGTATTGAATCTGCTCGAGAAAACTATATTCGCGAAGTGAAGCATCTGGAAGTGTTCGCCTGCGTTGCCGACAATCATCCTATTGGCTTCATCGGGTTAAAAACCCATAACCCCTTAAATATTGAGATTTATGTGATGGGTGTTCTGCCAGCATGGCACCGGCAAGGCATCGGCAAAAAACTGATTGCGAGATCAATTGAACATGGCAAACAGAAAGGCAATGAGTTTCTCACCGTGAAAACTCTTTCGGCACAATCCGACGATGTGCATTACGCTGATACAAGATTGTTTTATCAAAGCTGCGGGTTTGCTCCATTCGAGGAATTTCCTGATCTATGGGGCAGTGACAATCCCTGCATGATGATGATCAAACCAATCTAACCGCGCCCTCACAACCCTTCCATAAACCGCACTGCCGCACCATTGCTGCCGCCGATCAGCTCACCTTCCCACATGACGCGTTTACCTCGGATGACTGTGCCGATGGGCCAGCCGGTGACGGAGACCCCATCGTAAGGGGTCCAGCCGCACTTGGAGGTTATCCATTTGTTGGTAATGGTCTCTGTTCGCCCCAGATCAACAATGGTGAAATCCGCATCATACCCGGCTGCAATGCGGCCCTTATTGGCAATCTGGAACAATCTTGCCGGCCCGGCGGAAGTAAGGTCAACAAACCGTTCCAACGTCAATTTACCGGCACGCACATGGTTGAGCATCATCGGCACCAGAGTTTGCACGCCTGTCATGCCAGAAGGCGATGCAGGGTAAGGTTTTTGCTTTTCGGCCAAGGTGTGGGGTGCATGGTCTGACCCCAGCACATCGACGATGCCCTGATCCAGCCCCTGCCAAATGCCCTCTTTGTGGCGCTTGTCGCGCACCGGCGGGTTCATCTGAATAAGGGTTCCAAGCCGCTCATAATCATCGGCGGTCAACGTCAGGTGATGCGGCGTTACCTCGACGCTTGCAACATCCTTGTGCGCCTGCAAAAATACCATTTCTTCAGCCGTTGAAATATGCAGCACGTGAATGCGCGCGCCGCATTTGCGCGCGATACTAACCAGCCGTTCGGTGCACTGAAGCGCGGCAACCTCATCGCGCCATACGGGGTGCGAACGCGGATCATCCTCAATGCGCAAATGTTCACGCTCGCGCAGGCGAAACTCATCTTCTGAATGAAAGGCCGCACGACGGCGGGTTTTGGACAAAACGGCTGCAACGCCTTCATCATCTTCGATCAAAAGATCGCCGGTGGAGGAGCCCATGAAAACCTTGATACCGGCCGCACCGGGCAAGCGTTCAAGCTCCGGCAGATCGTCAACATTCTCTCTTGTGCCACCCACCCAAAAGGCAAAATCGCAGTGCATCCGGTTGGTAGCGCGCGCAACCTTGTCGGCCAGGGCCGCCTCATTTGTGGTTAGCGGGTTGGTGTTGGGCATTTCAAAGACTGCAGTCACCCCGCCCATAACGGCAGCAAGCGAGCCGGATTGCAGGTCTTCCTTGTGTTCCAGCCCCGGTTCGCGAAAGTGCACTTGTGAATCAATAACACCGGGCAGAATATGCAGCCCCTTGCAATTAACACGTTCGCCAGCATCACTTTGTGCCAGATTACCAATGAAGGCGATCTTACCGCCGGTAACACCAATATCGCGTTCAGCGCGACCATCGTGATTGACCACAATTGCGTTCTCAAAAATTCTGTCGAAGGTTTGTCCCATGAAAATCCACTCCTGCCCTTGCCGCGCTGCTGCCTTGGGCTTACTTAGACTTTTTGCCTAATGCAAGACGGAAAGGCCAGAAGATGAATTCTGCTGAATTAACCGACCGCGCGCTGGTGCGTATTGATGGTGAGGCTGCGACCGAATTTTTGCAAAATCTGATCACTTGCGATGTGGAAAAGCTGGTTGAGGGCGCGGCCACATTTGGCGCGTTGCTGACACCGCAGGGCAAAATCCTGTTTGATTTTTTCTGCATAAAAACCGGCGCCGGCTATCTGTTTGATATTTGCGAAAGCCTGAAGGCTGATTTCATCAAGCGGATGACATTTTACAAACTGCGCACGCCGGTAGAGATTGCCGCGGCCGATGACAATTTGAAGATCTTTTCCGCGTGGAACGATTCAGGCAATTTCGATCTGGATGACATAGACATTGAAGATGGCTTTGCCTTTATCGACCCAAGGCTTACCGCGATGGGCGCACGTATTTTTTCTACCGGTTTTGAAGCCAATACCGGTTTGAACGATTATAATGCACACCGAATTGCGCGCGGCATGCCAGCAGGTGGAGAAGACTATGGTTTTGGTGAAGCCTTCCCGCATGATGCGATGATGGACCAATTTGAAAATGAGGGTACAGGCGTTGCCTTCAGCAAAGGTTGTTATGTGGGGCAGGAAGTTGTCTCGCGCATGCAACATCGCGGCACCGCCAGACGACGGATAATTATCATAAAGGCAGAACATACCTTGCCAGACCCTGGCACGGCGATTGATGCGGATGGCAAGGCTATCGGCACCATAGGCTCGACCAATGGCAACCAGGGCCTTGCCATGATGCGGCTTGATCGGCTGTCCAAAGCCATTGCTGCGGGTAATGCGATTTCTGCCGCTGGCATGGCGCTCACGGCCCAGTTGCCACAATGGAGCAATCTCTCGCTCCATGTTGACGCTAGCAGCTAAGGGCTTTCTCGATGGCTGCTAAAAATCAACCGCGCGCATGGCAACGTATGCTTTCGGGCCGCAGGCTGGATTTGCTCGACCCCTCGCCGTTGGACATCGAGATTTCAGACATCGCCCACGGGCTGGCTCGCGTTGCCCGCTGGAACGGCCAAACCATTGGCGAACATGCATTTTCAGTGGCCCAGCACTCGCTGGTGGTGGATGATGTGTTTGCAAGTCTTGTCATCAATGCAACACCACAACAGCGCCTGATGGCGCTTTTGCATGATGCGGCGGAATATGTGATTGGCGATATGATTTCGCCTTTCAAGGCTATTATTGGCGGCGATTACAAAGAGGTCGAGCACCGGCTGCAAACGGCTATTCATTTGCGTTTTGGTCTCCCCGCCGAAACGCCGATAAAGATCAAAAAACTGATCAAGAAAGCCGACATTGTTTCAGCCTATTTTGAAGCAACGGAACTGGCCGGATTTTCCAGTTCCGAGGCGAGAAAAATATTTGGCCGCCCATCCGGGTATTCTCCCACAGATTTTCCCGTTACACCGCTTACAACAATGGAAGCGCAGAATGCATTTTTACAACGGTTTGAAACGCTGGATAGGTTGCTGTGAAAAAAATAATTTATGTCTGCCCCTTGTCCAGGTTTGAAGAAACGCTTGCGCTATCCGGGGCGAAAAGGGTGATCAGCTTATTGAGTAATGATGGACCGTTTGAGCCCCCCCAAGGTATTTCTGCGGATAACCACCTGCATTTGCAGTTTAACGACATTACCGCAGACAGAGCCGGGCTAACCTCGCCATCCAAACAGCATGTTTTAAGTCTGATTGAGTTTGCGCGACAGTGGAACTGGTCCACCCCGCTGCTCATTCATTGCTGGGCCGGCATCAGCCGTTCGCCGGCTGCGGCCGCGATCATTGCGCTGGCGCTTGAACCTTCATTTAATGATCAGCAACTTGCGAAAAAAATGCGCGGGCTTTCCGCAGAAATCACCCCAAACATCAAAATGATCGAAATCGCCGATGATTTTTTAAATCGCGAAGGGTTATTTTTATCAGCATTCCGCGCAATCGGACGCGGAAAAGATGCCTTTGAAGGCACTGTTTTCAGGCTCGAACTTGACTAAAGATTTAGGCCGCTATGCATGGAAGATGATTTAGGATGTCGGTCTTTTTCGAAGAATTGAGACCTTGGAGCGGTCGATAGTTGGATCCACCACCTGGGTACGCCCGGCTTTGGCCTGCTGCACTTCAGAGATAAATTTTGCACCAATTTCTCGCCCACGGCGCCAAATAACTTCGCATTCAACGCCAATTGAATCAATCTCAACAAATAGATGAAAGAGATCTGGAAGAATATCATTGTCCTTGAGCTTGATCTTGGCACCCGTATCGGAAATATCACGCAAAACTACTTCCATCGAAATCGCCTGATTATTGTAAGAAGCAATTGCCTTTTTGAGCGTTCTTCTACGCAAAACACGCTTGTCGGTCTCTTTAGCTGCGCCTGTCATCTGTGCTTGTACTTGTTCCATGCCATCTACTTCTGATTTTAGTTTTACTCACCCATCTAAGGGATTGATTAGCGTTTATAGCGATGACAAATTAAATTAGCGTTGATAACAGAGTAATTTAACTCAAATTCTGCTCTATACTTAATGGACCATTAACCTTGCATTTTTCGGCGGACGGCATTGACAAAGCTGGCGCGCTCATTGGGTGCCGCAATATTGCGCGGCTCGAATACGTGACGGGACAAAAAATATCCAGACAGCTCAAAGCCTGCTTCAATTTCCGTTAATTCAGGATGGCTATCAGAACCATTTGGCATCAAAAAACATGGTAACACCAATAGTTTATCAATCCAGGGAAGTGCTTTTTCATGACAAACAGCTCGGCCCGTCTTTGGAGAAACATGGCTAAGACTATCGCTTACACCAGTAACCGCGCATTTTGTCAGATCCAAACCAAACCCCAGATCATCCAACAACGCCAGTTCAAATTTTATCATCAAGACGGCGGCAATTGATGCATCCTGCAAATGCGATAAAATAATCTCAAGCGCCTCATGAAGGTGTTTATGCACATCCCGCTCAGGTATTAATCGCAAGTGCGATGCAAGGGTTTGAATACCGAATACACCGATTGGTGTAGCCATCAGCTCGGAGGTTCTAAGCTCTGTCGCCTCGAGTGTCCATGAGCCAAGATGCTCGTCCAACCGGGCGCGCCAATGGGCTTCAACCGAATTTCCCGGCTGTAAAAAGGGGAGTTTTTTTCGCGATCGTCCGCCGCGCACGATACCCAGGTGACGGCCGTGATGTCTGGTCATTATCTCAACAATAAGGCTGGTCTCACCATGCTTGCGGGTGCCGATGATTATGCCTTCATCATTCCATTCCATAGGCTGACCATTCCATATGCAGGATGCAATATATTGTTAGCGGGGGAATTCCAAACCCATCTCACGGAAGCGCTCCGGGTCTTCAATCCAGTTTTCACGCACTTTGACAAACAGGAACAGATGTACTTTCTGATCGAGAATTTCACTAATTTCCTTGCGGGCACCGGTCGAAATTGCCTTGATGGATTGACCACCCTTGCCGATTACAATTTTTTTGTGGGTGGCACGCTGCACATAAATGGTCTGTTCAATCTTTACGCTGCCATCCTTTTTCTCGGTCCAGCTTTCAGTTTCCACATGCGATGCATAGGGAAGTTCCTGATGCAGGCGCAGATACAATTTCTCGCGGGTGATCTCAGCCGCCAACTGGCGCATGGGAAGGTCGGAAATCTGATCTTCCGGATAAAGCCAAGGGCCCATCGGTAGCTCTTTAGCCAAATAATCCAGAAAATCATCACAGCCATGACCTTTAAGCGCTGAAACCATGAAGGTTTGCTCAAAATCTACATTCTCATTGGCCTGGGCTGCAAGCAATAGTAAATTATCGCTACCCACCGCATCAATTTTGTTCAGTAACAGGATTTTGCGCTGCTTCTCGCCTTCCAGCGACTTCAGTATGGCTTCCGCATCACCGCGTATGCCCCGCTCTGCATCAATCAGCAGGACAATCAAATCGGCGTCATGGACACCACCCCATGCGGCATTTACCATCGCCTCGTCGAGTTTTCTGCGCGGACGAAAAATACCGGGTGTATCAATAAAAACAATCTGTGTTTGATCTTTGATCGTAATCCCACGAACGACCGAGCGGGTGGTCTGCACCTTATGACTGACGATTGAAACCTTGTTGCCTACCAAATGGTTTACCAGTGTGGATTTGCCAGCATTTGGTGCACCAATCAGCGCAACAAAGCCGGCTTTGGTATTACCCTGGCCACCAATTCGGCCATCAAGCGGTGTTTCATCTATTGAATTCATGTTGATTGCTTTTCCTCAGCATCCCAAATTCCCTCACGTTCGAGAATAATTCGTGCCGCATTTTGCTCGGCAGAACGTTTCGAGCGACCTTTTCCTTCACAACCTTCATGGTTTTCCAGAATAACTTTCACGGTAAATACCGGATCATGATCAGGTCCTTGCTGATTGACCAATTCATAGGTCGGTGTACTGCACTTATTGGAATGTGCCCATTCCTGCAATGCCGTTTTAGAATCCCTTCGTGCAGCATCGGCCAGGAATAGGCGGTCGCCCCACAATTTACGCACAACTTTTGATGCTTCGCTCAATCCGCCATCAAGATAAACCGCTGCAATTACAGCTTCCACAACATCTGCCCTAACCCCTTGCATGCGCTTGCTGGTGAGGTGCTTTAAATCAGCACCGGCGCGAATAAACTCATGCAGGCTAATTTGATCGGCAATCAGGGCGCAGGTTTTACCGTTGACTAAAGCATTCAGCCGTAACGATAATTCCCCTTCAGCGGCATCCGGGAATGTTTCAAACAGTAATTCTGACACCACCAGACCCAATACCCGGTCGCCCAGAAATTCGAGCCGCTCATATTGCTGGCCATCTACATTATGCTTGGTGGCACTGGCATGGGTGAGCGCTCGGCCCAAATGCTGGGGGGAGTCAAATTTATAACCAATTCTGCGTTCCAGTTCGTCAAGCTGTTGTTTGCTGATATTGTTTTTCACACAATCATAACCCGGTGAAGATACGCTCGGTGCGCAATGTATCAGGCCAACGCCATATTTCCCATGGGCTCGCACCTGAAGATACGGAAAAGAAAATCACCTTGGCTTTCCCTACAAAATTTTCAAATGGTACAAAACCCACATCAAACCGGCTATCGAGCGAATTATCCCGATTGTCTCCCATCATGAAATAATGGCCCGGAGGCACCTCGAAAACGCGGGTATTATCCGCATCGGTATTTGGATACAGATCCAGGGTTTTATAGGAAACACCGTTGGGCAGGGTTTCGGTATAAATAGGCACGCTTGTGCCGCTCGCGTATCGCCCTTCCGGCTTAAACTGGCCTGTCAACTCACGTTTGACGGCCACATCGTTAATGTGCAGTACGCCATTGATCATTTGCACCCGGTCGCCCGGCAGGCCGATAACCCGCTTAACATAGTCAATCGAGGGATTGCTGGGCAGTTTGAATACCGCAATATCACCGCGCTTTGGTTCTTCCGCCCAAATGCGACCTTCGAACAGATCCGGGCTAAAAGGAATTGAATGCTTTGAAAAACCATAGCTCATTTTCGAAACAAACAAATAATCGCCCACAAGCAGGGTCGACATCATCGACCCGGATGGGATGCTGAATGGTTGAAAAAGCAATGTGCGTACGACCACTGCCAACAGGAGTGCCTGCACTATGATCTTGATGGTTTCACCAAAAGTACCTTCGGATTTTTTTTCTGCCTCAGCGTCCGCCAAAGTTCCGCCTCTCTTAAGAGTTTTGCCTATACACAAATGTACCAGACAGTTTTCAACAATTGTAACTTGAATGTGCGCAAATCTCTATCTCAGATAAGCGACATGATTTAGGCCTGCTCATATCTGTTTATTATTAATTAGGCAACGATGGTTGTTTGCCGCTCACCTATATGGGGATTGAGGCCAGTATCTTCCACAATTTCTTCGACATTTTGTTTTTTATTATCAACGGGGAGCGCCTCGATGATTACGAATGCTTGGGCCAAAGGATAGTCATCTGTAATGGTTAGATGAATGACGGCGCGATAACCTGATGGTATCATTTTATCAAGCTGAACTGCCGCACCATTGGTTAGATTCATGGTTGGCTTGCCCGAGGGTAAATTTACAACCCCCATATCGCGCCAGTAAACGCCACGGCTAATCCCTGTTCCCAATGCCTTGGAACAAGCTTCCTTGGCCGCAAATCGCTTGGCGTAGGAAGCTGAACGCTCCTTGCGGGCATCTGATTTCCTACGCTCAATTTCAGTAAAAATTCGGTTGGTAAATCGATTGCTATATCGCGCCAGAGATTTGTCTATACGGCGAATATCAATCAGGTCGCTGCCAAGACCGATGATCATGAGGGGTGCACCATATCATCATTGACTGGGAAACGAGCACCACTGTTTCTGCTCGCTGCGGCTTTCTTCATCAGCTTCTTTTGCCGTGCGGCATGAAAAAACACAGCCAACCTGCGGGTGATAATATAGGATATGATTGCCGCACAGGCGCCTAAAGGAATGCCACCAAAGAGCATTGGCTTAAGCAATGGTGTCCAAATTTCTGCAAGCGCCAGACCAAAGCCGGCGAAATCCAATTGCCAAAGCGCTTCACCTGCATCTTTCATGATTGTGCTGAGATGATGAAATGGTGCATCCGCCTTGGAGGTTTCGCCCAATAATTTACGGCCAAGAGAGAAAGTGGATGCCCAGATAAACGGAAAAGTCAGCGGATTGCCGACAAATGTTCCAAGTGCGGCGGCAATCAGGTTTCCGGCAAGAATATAGGCCAGCGCAAAGGCCAGTATAAAATGAAAACCCATAAATGGGGTAAATGTGGCAAAAACGCCCGCTGCAACGCCTGCGGCAATTGTATGGGGGGAGCCTGTCAATCTGAATATTCGTTTTGATACGTAAAGACCTGAACGGGCCCAGCTGCGACGCGGCCAAATCCACACTCTGAACTTTTCGCCAATACCAGGCGGGGTTCTTCTACGAAACAACATCAAACACAATTCCAACCACAATTCCAACCACGGGCCAACTCCGGCAAACACCCGAAAACCTTCAAATATCGAAAGCCACAGCCCTCAATAAAATAACCTTACACCAAGTAACTTAATAGGAGATGATTGTTACACCACTATGGCAATACATTATTGCAACCCCCTGCTTCCAGGCTTAATTGGCGCAATAGCTGCAAGCTCGGGCGGAATATCTTCTACCCGGTAGGCAGGAACCTCAAATTCAGCAAGTGCGATCAATCTGGCACCAACATCGGCCTTTCCGGCTGACCTGTCAATCAGACATGATGCGGCTAAAACATCGGCACCAAGTTCTTCAAGTGAGGCAATCGTTTCGCGTATTGAAAGGCCGGTGGTCACAATATCCTCGACGATAACAACACGTGAACCCGGCTCCATTTCAAAACGTCGCAATTGAAACTTACCATCCTGACGCTCCACCCAGACATTCGGTATTTTCAAATGCCGCGAAACCTCATAGGCCGGGATAATGCCGCCAACCGCCGGCCCGACCACATAATCAATTTTACCGAGACCGGCCTGCTGGATTTTCTGTGCAAGAGCAGAACACAATATCTCGGTTTTATCCGCATGCATAAAAACACGGGCTTTTTGAATGAATGTCGGACTGCGCAATCCTGATGTCAGAATAAAGTGCCCGTCGAGAATTGCGCCACACCCGCGAAAAATATCCAAAACCTCGTCTCTGGTCATGTCTTCTGCCCCATTATCATTCTAGCCATTTACCCGTTCCACTTTTGATATAATCTTCAATCCGCGAATTTCCCTTATCAGTCGATTGAGGTGTTTTAAATCCCAAACTTCCAAATCAATTTGCATTTTGGTAAAATCAGGTGCGGTGGTCAGCATTTCAAGGGAGTGAATATTGCCGTCATTTCGGGCAACCAGTTCCGCAATTTTTGCTAATGTGCCCGGTTCATTGATCGCGGTTACCATAACCCTTGCTGGAAAACGGTCATGGTTGTTTTCATCAATATCCCAGCGCACATCTAACCATTCATCACTTTGCCCTTCAAACTTTTGCAAAGCCGGTGATTGAATTGGATAAATTGTAATCCCCTCACCCGGTGTCATAATACCAACAATCCGGTCGCCAGGGACCGCACCGCCATTGGGGGCAAACCGCACCGACTGGTCGGCTGAATGCCCCCGAATTGGAATGGCTGATGCATTTGATTTCTGGCGCTGCTTTTTTCGCCCTGGCATTTTGAATATTATGCCAGCGGCATCTTTCAAACCAAACCAGCCTTCGCTGGCAACCGGTTTCGGAATTTGGGTTACGCGTTCATCCTGATAGTCTGGATAAACCGCCTTGACCACATCGCTGGAGATCAAATCGCCGCGCCCAACATCGGCCAAGACTTCTTCAATGGTTTTACGGGCAAGACGCTGCAAACCGGATTTCAACGCCTCTTCTGAATAGGATTTCCCTGCCCGTTCAAAGGCCCTTTCGAGAATTGTATTGCCAACTCCGCTATATTGGTCCTGCACTGCTTTTTTTGTGGCACGCCTGATTGCCGCGCGCGCCTTGCCGGTAACAGCCACTGATTCCCAAGCGGTTGGTGGCACCTGTCCCTCGGCGCGAATTATGTCGACTTCATCGCCGTTATGCAGTTCTGTTACCACGGGCATAATTCGACCGTTGATCTTGCACCCAACGCAACTATCGCCCAGCTCGGTATGCACCGCATAGGCAAAATCTATCGGTGTTGCACCGCGTGGCAAGGCAATAAGCCGCCCTTTCGGAGTAAAGCAAAACACCTGATCGAGAAACAGTTCGAGCTTCGTGTGCTCGAGAAAATCATCCGGATTATCGCCTTCCGCCAACAGGGCAATTGTGCTGCGCAGCCAACCATAAACGCTGCCATCCCGGTCAAGGGGGTGGCCTGTGGCCGGCGCCTCGCCGTTTGCGACATCCTTGTAAAGCGTATGGGCGGCAATTCCGTGTTCTGCGACCGCGTTCATATCGGCGGTTCTGATTTGCAATTCAACGCGCTGGTTCGACGGACCAACAATGGTTGTGTGAATGGATTGGTATCCATTGCCCTTCGGGGTTGATATGTAGTCCTTGAAACGCCCGGGCACGGTTGACCATGTGGTGTGGGCAATGCCCAATGCGCGGTAGCAGTCATCGGTTGTATCAACGATGATACGGAACCCAAAGATGTCAGACAATTGCTCAAAACTCATCGCCCGCCGTTCCATCTTGCGGAATACCGAATATGGCCGCTTTTCACGGCTGGAAACGCGGGCGCTGATGTTGTGATCGAGCAATTTCAACCGCAGTTCCATTTCAATGGACGAGATCAGATCAAAATTTTTCTCATGCAACTCGTTTAATCGTTTGGTGATCGTCTCAAACGCCTCGGGATTAAGGTGCATGAAGGATAAATGTTCCAACTCTTCGCGAATATCCTGAATACCCATGCGGCCGGCCAGAGGCGCATAAATATCCATCGTCTCCTGTGAAATCCGCCCGCGCTTTTCCATCGGGACGAAATGAAGCGTGCGCATATTGTGCAAGCGGTCGGCAAGTTTAACCAAAAGCACCCGCACATCATCGGCCACGGCAAGCAAAAGCCTTCGCAGATTCTCGCCCTGTCGCGCCTCTTTGGAAACCAGATCAATACGCTTTAATTTGGTTAGTCCCTCAACCAGCGAGCCAATATCTTCCCCGAACAGCTCGTCGATTTCTTTTCGGGTTGCGTCCGTATCCTCAATCGTGTCGTGCAGCAGGGCAACGGCAATGGTTGCCTCATCCAGCCGCAGGTCTGTCAGAATTGCGGCAACTTCCAAAGGATGAGAAAAATAGGGATCGCCATTTGCGCGGGTTTGGCTGCCATGTTTCTGCATGGCATAAACATAGGCCTTGTTGAGGAGATTTTCATCAACATCCGATTTATAGGCGGATACCCGTTCCAGCAGTTCATATTGACGCATCATTGGCGCATTTCCAAACAATAAATGTTGGATTTAGACTTACAAAATAAAACGGCGCAGACAATACGCCGCGCCGTAAAACTATTATAAACAATTTCTGGTGATACAGCGCAAACTGGCTCCCATCCATTCATGTCTGCCAAGCCATTGCTCTAAAGCATATCGCGTTCAATTGCACTCATCCGATATGCTATTCTTATTATTCTCACATGTCTTTATTCCGAAAACCGGTTCCCACCAACGGATCGAGTCCGAGGGCATGCTTTTGGGAGACAGGCTTTAGTAATCGTCGCTTTTTTCCGGCGGGACTAATCCCTCAATACCGGCAAGCAGCTCTTCTTCGGAAAGACTGTCAAATGTCACATCCGTGCCGGGCGTTTCAGCCGTTGAGAAATCAGCCAAGACTCCATCAATGGAAATTTCCGGCTCAGGAACAATAACCTGTTCTGGCTCATCTACTTCCACATGCTTTTGCAGAGAATGAATAAAGTCTTCTTTCAAATCGCCCGGAGATAAGGTCTCCTCGGCAATTTCGCGCAAAGCCACTACCGGATTTTTGTCATTATCGCGATCAATCGTGATTTCAGAACCGGAAGAAATCTGACGCGCCCGGTGACTGGAAAGCAAAACTAGCTCGAAGCGGTTATCGATTTTATCAATACAGTCTTCGACGGTAACACGTGCCATCGTGTAGCTCCTGATTTAGAAATTGGTGGAATTATTGTCTACCTATACATATTCATTTCAAAATTCAAGCAATTCAGCCATGAATTGACTAAAATAATACGCAACTGATCTTTGGCATTACGGCATTTGATGCCGATCAACTCAAGATTAAAATGCTGCTGATAATCTTAGGAAAGAATTAACCTAATCTGATGGGTTCGCTCCTCATGTAGATTGCATTATAAAGGCCGATCTTGTATGGATAATCAACTCAATATAGTTTGAGAAACGAGGGGCGGCCCTAACCGCACTCCTAAATCCCAAAACGCCCGCTAATGTGCTTCAAAAAAGCACATGTTTTAGTCAAATGATTTTTCAGCTGACGATATTCAAGAAAGACATTTAAGATGTTTGATTCACGAGAGAAAATTGCCCTTTTCATCGATGGTGCGAATTTGTATGCGACCTCAAAAGCCCTGGGTTTTGACATAGATTACAAACAGTTACTGGTTTATTTTCAGCAAAAAGGCTATTTGCTTCGCGCCTATTATTATACAGCTCTCATTGAAGATCAGGAATATTCTTCCATTCGCCCGCTGATCGATTGGCTCGACTATAATGGCTACAGGGTTGTAACCAAACCAGCCAAGGAATTTACAGATTCAACCGGCAGACGCAAAATCAAAGGCAACATGGATATTGAACTTGCAGTTGACGCTATGGATTTATCGGACACTGTTGATCATATGGTATTGTTTTCAGGCGATGGCGATTTCCGCAAACTGGTTGAATCATTGCAGCGCCGCGGCCGGAAAGTTACGGTTATTTCGACGGTCGCAAGCCAGCCACCAATGATTGCAGATGATCTTCGCCGACAGGCAGATCACTTTATTGACTTAAACAGCATCAAGAACGAAATCGGCCGCGACCCTTCCGAGCGGCCGCAACGTCAACAGTTTGAAGAATTTGAGGAAGACGAAGATTATTGATGTCCAAAATGGATAATTGCGCCTATGAACCCGGGCGGGATTGTCCGCTTTGTCCAAGGCTGGTTGAATTTCGTCAGCAATACAGAAAAAGCGACCCCGACTGGCACAATGCTCCGGTTCCAACCTGGTATCCGAGTAATGACGCCGACAAAGGCGCATTAAAAGTCAAATTGCTGATCGTCGGCCTGGCGCCCGGATTGCGTGGCGCCAACCGCACTGGACGCCCTTTTACCGGCGACCATGCCGGCGACCTGCTCTATGCGACCATGACAAAATTTGATTTCGCCGGTGGTGAATATGGGGCTGACCCAAACGACGGTTTAGCGCTGAACGATGCGGCCATAACCAATTCAGTGCGCTGTGTCCCCCCACAAAACAAACCTGTTGGCGCTGAAATAAATGCCTGCCGTCCGTTCCTACTGGAAACGATTGCAAGAATGCCCAATCTCAAGGCAATACTTACCCTTGGCAAGATTGCCCATGACTCGACGGCTCGCACATTGGGAACCCGCGTTGCTGCAGTAAAATTTGGCCATAATATCAAACATACAATGGGCGAACACACAGTTTTTTCCAGCTATCACTGTTCACGGTACAATACAAATACCGGAGTCTTGACCGAGGAAATGTTTGATGACGTGTTCAAAAACATCAGAGATTTCATCAGCCTTTCCAACTGAAACCTTACCCGCCACCCAACAACTTACTCGGCAAGTATTCACATATCGCTATTTATGTGATTTATTCAAAACACTGCGATATTGAGATTTGGGAGGATCAGTGCTTGAGCAAACTTAGTCTGGTTAAGGATGGTCCACAGGCACATGTGGCCTCGACAACCTGGTCGGCGAGGCTTGGGCGACAAGGTTATCACCAGCTCGAATACTTTTTTGCCCAACTAAATTTCTACTATTTCTGGGAAAAGCGATGGTTTATCATCGCAATTGCCGTTGGGTTTTTTCTGCTGAATATTCCTACCCCTGATGGGCTCACCCGTGAAGGCATGATTATTTTGACCATGTCAATCATGGCAACGATCCTGTTTGTAACAGAGCCTATCCCACTGCCTACCGTTGCACTTTTGATCATCGTCGGGCAGGTTATCCTGCTGGGGCTTGAATCCAATGAGGTTGCCCGCAGCCTGATGACCGATTCCGTTTTGTTCATCATGGGCTCATTGATGCTCGCGGTTGCCTTAATCCACCAGAAGCTGGATCAACGTATCGCCTGGCTAATCGTGCGAATGACCGGTACCAAAACCGCCAATATCTGCTTTGGAATTTCGGTAGTATCTGGAATTCTGGCCTCCTTCGTGGGTGAACACACGGTGGCCGCCATGATGTTGCCGGTTGGCATTACACTGATTACGCTGACATCGACCGACCGGAAAAAAGTGCGCAATCTTGCGGCGGTAATATTGTTTTCCATCTCCTATGGCTGCTCGGTTGCGGGCATTGGAACACCTTCCGGGGGTGCGCGTAACGCCATTATGATCGGCTATTGGAAAGAGTTTTTCTACGATCCGGCAAATCCGGAAACCCATCGGTTTTTGATCGATTACGTGAAATGGATGGCCTATGCCTATCCAATGTTTCTTATTCAGTTGCCGCTGGTAACATGGGTGTTGCTGTCGACTTTCAAGCCAGAATATCACAACCTTACCCGTCCGGTGGCGAAATTACGTAAGCAGGTCGAATTGCTTGGGCCTATGTCTATTTCCAATTACATCGCAATATTACTTTTCCTATTGGTTATCTTTGGCTGGATATTCTTTTCCAGTCTGATTGGTATGGGTATTATCGCCATTTTGGGGGCAGCCGCCTTTCTGGTGGCCGGACAAGTGCAATGGGAAGATATTAATTCCGGGGTAAACTGGGGTGTTGTGCTGCTTTATGGGGCGGCAATCTCGCTTGGCGTGCAGATGAAGGATACGGGAGCTGCCGAATGGGTGGCGGAGAATTTCATCTTCATTTTGTCCACCATAGGGGTCGAGACCGGCCTTGGTCTTTGGGCTGCTATCTCGTTACTGACAACTTTCGTTACCAACACGATGTCCAATGGTGCTGCGGTCGCCGTGCTTGGGCCGATCACGCTTAATATGGCAACGGTCGCAAATGAAAGCCCAATTCTCATTGGCTTTATTACTTCTATTTCATCCGCATTCGCTTACTTGACAGTTGTTGGAACCCCCGCATCGACGATTGTTTATGCGGCAGGATACCTGACACCCAAGGACTTTTTAAAGGCCGGGTGGCGGATGGTTATTGTATCAACAATATTGATGATGCTGGTGGCGAAATTTTACTGGCCTTATGTGGGGGTTTAGTATGAAAACAACTTCCAAAAAGAGCATTGTTGCCCGCAATAAAGAGCTGGACGAGCAGGTAAAACGGCGACAAAACCGTTTTCGGGTTCTGGTGTGTATCAATGGAGAAGATGCGTCCTATGAAGGCGTCAAGATTGCCGCTAAACTTTGCGAAAATGAAGTCAGTGATATTATTCTTTTATATGTTCGGCGGATTGACCAGGGATTGAATGCAGGCGGATTGCAGGTACGAGTTGCCCGGCGCAACCTGCTCGAATGGGGGTTGGAACTTCCCGGCATTAAATACCTCAGGCGCGGTTTTGAAATGTTGCTGGATATGAAATTTCTGGGCGATGACTGGGAAGAACATATAAGCCATACGGATGTATTTGGCGACCCGCTAGGTGACAACAAGGTGGAGTATCGGGGTAAAAATGGCCGTCGTATTGTTTTAAAACTTAAAACTGCACCGGATATTTCCAGTGGTATTCTGCACCAGCACGAGCTTGGCCCCTATAACATGATTTTCATGGGGCCTCATATTCAATGGACAACCAATTGGCGCTCGATGTTTATTCCAAACACAGTTCAAAAAATTGCCAGCCTTGCCCCTGCCTCGGTTATGACCGTCAGAGGCACATGCCAGGGCAATGGATTTTTACTCTCAACTGACGGGTCACCACGATCAATACAAGCCAAAAAGCGTGGCGCTATTGTTGCCCATGTTTTGGGTGAACCTGTGAGTATATTAGGCACGGCGGATGACGATAGCGATCTGGCTAATCTGGAAAACAGCGTCGATAAACTTTGCAAAGACCTTAAGAAGGATGGCTTAAAAACCGGTGATTGCAAAGTAGTTGTCGGCGATCCGGTTCGTGCGACAATCGAGGCCGGTAATTCCTATTCGGCCATTGTGGTTTCAGATCGGCAAACAACCAGGTTCAACCGGTTTTTCAAAGGCAGCATCGCATTTGATATTATGCACCTGTCGACAACATCTGTTTTGAACGTGCGGTAAAATCAGCCCTGTTCTCGCATGATGCGGGCTTTGTCGCGTTGCCAATCGCGGTTCTTTTCAGTTTCGCGCTTGTCATGTATCTTCTTACCCTTGGCAAGGGCGATTTCAAGTTTGGCAATACCGCGATCATTAAAGTAAAGCTTTAACGGCACGATGGTCATGCCTTCGCGCGCCATACCATTGCGCAGTCTGGTAATTTCCCGCTCTTTCAACAGCAATTTGCGGCGGCGGCGTGGTTCATGATTGAACCGGTTGGCCTGCAAATAAATCGGAATATTGGCATTGATCAGCCAGATCTCGCCATCTTCATCTGAAGCGTAGCTTTCCGCAATATTGGCTTTGCCTTCACGCAGGGCTTTCACTTCGGTGCCGACAAGCATCAGCCCCGCTTCAATCGTATCTTCAATTGAATAATTGTAGCGCGCCTTACGATTATCGGCGATAACTTTTCTTGCCGGAGTTTTGGGTTTCTTTGCCATAAAATTATCAGTTTATCAGGCCGGTTTTGCGCATGGCGGCATCTATTTCCCCGGCCGTTTTGGCTGTTACCGGCAGAATAGGCGAGCGGAGATGATTTTCCATACGGCCAAGTTTTGACAACGCATATTTTGCACCGGATACACCTGGTTCCAAAAACAATGCCCTGTGCATTGGCATCAAATTATTGTGCAGCTTTCGTGCAAGGGCAAAATCTCCATCGGCAAGTGCCGCATGGAATTCTGCGCACAGGCGCGGTGCCACATTGGATGTGACTGAAATGCCGCCAACACCGCCGTGGGCAGCATGGCCAAGTGCCGATGCATCTTCCCCGGTAAGCTGAATGAAACCTTCACCGCAGGCAAGATATTGTTCGCTCACCCGATCCATTGATGCGGTCGAGTCCTTTACGCCAGCAATTGATGGATAAGTCTTGTGCAAATAGGCCATCGTCTCAACGCTCATGTCAACGACAGAACGGCCGGGAATATTATAGATAAATATTGGCAGGCTAACGGCTTTTGCAACCGCAGAAAAATGGGCGATCAGGCCCTGTTGGGTGGGCTTGTTGTAATAGGGTGTCACCACCAAAACCGCATCCGCGCCGGCTTTTTCCGCATGTCTGGCAAGCTCAATGGCCTCGCGTGTATTGTTGGACCCGGCCCCAGCTATCACCGGAACACGGCCAGCGCTTTCATCAATGCAAATCTCGACAACCTGTTTGTGTTCCTCATGGCTCAATGTCGGGGATTCGCCCGTTGTACCCACCGGTACAAGATTGTTGGTTCCTTCTTTAATTTGCCAATCAATCAGATCACGGAACGATTTTTCATCAAGGGCACCTGTTGCATCGAATGGCGTTACCAGCGCTGTACTTGATCCCTTGAACATTTTTATACTCCAGATAAATATCTTTATTTGCGACCAGTCGGCCACCCGTGGCAGTAAAGCATAATTGGCTCTTCCTGCAAGGTTCGCAACATAGTCACCACGCACAATATCTGCAAGAGAGTGTTTGCGATGAACCTTGTAATATGCAAATTGCTGTCATCTTTGTTAATTGCCTTTGAATTTCGAACTTTGAAAGACGCTTTATGCCCGAAGCAAACAATCATGAGTATGTAGATTTCGAATGTTTGAGCGCTGATGGATTAGCCCTGCGCGGCAGGCGATACGGTTCTCGCGACTGGCATGACAGGTTGCCGGTTGTCTGCCTTGCGGGGCTGACCCGCAATAGCGCAGATTTTCACAAATTAGCACTTTATCTCTCCACTCATCCAAAACACCCGCGTCAGGTTCTTTCACTCGATTATCGTGGTCGCGGGCTTTCCGATTTTGATAAAAACTGGGAAAACTACAATCCGCTGGTAGAGGCCGCCGATACGATTTCAGCCATTGAGGCGGCCGGGTTTGAAGAGGTTTCACTGATAGGTACATCGCGCGGCGGATTAATCGCAATGGTGCTGGCGGCGCTGCGACCGGGCATTTTAAAGCAGGTTATTTTAAACGATATAGGGCCAGAAATTGATGGCGTTGGATGGGCCAGAATCAAAACCTCATTGCAGCGCATGCGCGAACCTTCCAGTTGGGAAGAGGCCGTGGAAATTTTGCGCGACAACTTTGGAAGCCAGTTTACCGGCCTTTCAGATGTGGATTGGATGGACCATGCAAGGGCTACTTTTCGCGATGAAAACGGAAAGCCAGAACGTAATTTTGATGAAGGGTTGATGACATCGATAAAAGCGCAAAACCTTGATCAGGAATTGCCAACATTCTGGCCACAATTTGACGGGCTGCGCCATACGCCATTGCTGGTAATACGCGGAGAAAACTCTGATTTATTTTCAGCAGAGACGCTGGAAAAAATGGGCACCCGCCATCCTGATATGCAGGAAATCACGGTTGAGGGCCAGGGCCATGCCCCCATTCTTCATACCGGCAAACTGCCTGAACAAATTTTTGAGTTTTTGGAAACCAGTCTCACGCACCATTGAACCAAGAGAGTTTTGGGCACCATTACTGACGGTTCAAGTTTTGCACTTCGCACTCCTCAACGTGCAACTTGAGCTGGACCCCGGCCTGCAGACACCTGAAATGGCTGCCTATAGAATATCCAGCACATTTTCCGGCGGCCGGCCAAGGGCGGCCTTACCATTTGCCTCAACGATTGGTCGTTCAATTAAAATTGGATGCTTGCTCATTGCAGCCACCAACGCCTCATCATTCGCATTGGACAATTGCAATTCCTTATAGATCTTTTCGCCTTTTCTAACCACATCGGAAGCTTTGCAGGAAAGCAGATTAAGAACTCGGGTGATTTCTGCCTTTGATGGCGGGGCTTTTTGATAGTCAACAATCTGTGGCTCAATACCTCGGTCTTGCAATAGTTGCAGAGTTTGGCGGGATTTAGAACAGCGCGGATTGTGCCAGATTGTTACTTCCATCAATATTTCCTTATTATAGTATAATCGGGTTTTAATATCCGATTCGAGGCTGTTTTCAACAGGGTGGCAAAAATTAGAACTTGCACTTGAGTGGGCTTGAATGCAACCTAACGTAAGATTCTATCACAGGAGAGAAACATGGGATTTTTTAATTTTGTAAAGTCAGTGGGCAAAAAACTCGGCATTGGTGACGAAGAAGAGGTAGCGAACGCTGAAGATCTTAAAAAGGAACTCGATAGCTATAATCTGGGTACAGATAATGTGGAAATTGAGGTCAAGGGTGACACCGTCGTTGTTAAAGGCGAAGTGGCCGATCAGTCGATTTTTGAGAAAGCCATTCTGGCGGTGGGCAATACCTTGGGTGTTTCCAAAGTTGAAGCATCAGAAATGAAAGTTGCCGATGCAGGCTCCGTTGCTGAACCGGTATTCCACGAAGTGAAAAAAGGCGAGAACCTTTGGAAAATCGCCACCAAGCATTATGGAAACGGCTCAAAATACACAGCGATTTTTGAAGCCAATAAACCAATGTTGAGCGACCCGGACCTGATTTACCCAGGCCAGAACCTACGCATTCCAGCGCTCGACTAATTGCCCGAGAATAACAATTAAAGACCGGCCCAGTGGTCGGTCTTTTTTCCAATGATCTGATCGACATTGCCAAGGCCCGTATCGTCGAGATATTGCGTGATGCCCACACCAATCTGCCGGGCCAAATCCGGCCCCTGATAAACCAGTCCCGTATAGACCTGCACCAGATTGGCGCCGGCTTCCAGTTTTGCGATTGCGGTTTTGGCGCTATCAACTCCGCCAACACCAATTATTGGCAAGTCGGCATTTAACAGCTGACGCATCTTTGCCAGAACAATGGTGGATTTTTCAAATAAAGGCCTGCCTGAAAGACCGCCCTGTTCTTTGGTATGAACTGAACTTTTCAACCCGCTTCGATCCAGAGTGGTGTTGGAAATAATCACGCCGTTGAGCATCGAGCCATTGACCACCGCCGCAATTTCGTCAAGTTCGCTATCGTTCAAATCAGGTGCAATTTTTAGAAATACAGGTACGTTGCGCCCCGCCGTTTCTGCCATTTGATCACGCTTTTCCAGCACGTGATCAAGCAGCTTTTTCAAGGCATCACCGGCCTGAAGATTGCGCAAGCCCGGTGTGTTGGGCGACGAAATATTGACAGTAAAATAGCTTGCAAGTGAGGCAAAGACCTCAATACCTTTGACATAGTCCGCAACGAAATCATCGCTGTCTTTGTTCGCCCCTATATTAACACCAAGGATGCCATTATCCCGGCGCGCCTTTAACCGTTGCAGAACGGCCGCATGCCCCTGATTGTTAAACCCCAAACGATTGATAATGGCATTGTCGTGGGTCAGCCTGAATATTCTGGGTTGCGGGTTGCCCATCTGCGGCCTGGGGGTGATGGTTCCAACTTCTGCAAAGCCGAAGCCCATCCGCAAAATTGCATCCGGCACTTCGCCGTTTTTGTCGTAACCAGCGGCAATACCAAGAGGATTTGGAAAATCCAGCCCGGCAATGCTTTGTTGCAGCCGCGCATCCTGCCTGTTGGGGCATTGGGGCATCAGCCCTGATTTCAGCGCCTTGATCGACAGATGATGCGCCTGCTCCGGCGGCAATTTAAAAAGCGCTGGTCTGGCCAGTTGGAACAGCAAAGACCGGACCATTATTCCGCGTCCAGTTCGGGCAGGATATGCTTGCCATTTTTATCTTGCTCAATTGGCTTAACCCAGCGCACGAAGTTTAAATGTAGCGGCTGATAGAGGTGCGGAAACAGCATGCCGCCACGGGCTTCCTCAAAAACAATCGCATCGCCCATTGCGGCCGCATCTATTGCGATCAACAATAAATCGGTGCGCCCGGAAAAGTGTTTTTCAAGGGTTGAGGCGGTCTGATTACGGGTTGAAAAATGGATAAATCCGTCGGCCAGATCAATCTCTGCACCGGTAAAAACTCCGGCCTTTTCAGCCTCAGCCCAAAGGCTCTTATCGCAAATTTTGTATATGGTGTTATGGCTCATATCCATCGGGCGACCTGTTTGTTGTTAGAACTTCTGTTTGCAATACAACTATTCGCCATTATGTCATAATGGAGACCTGATTTTCGGCGTATTATACGATTTAGCCACAGAATTTATCAATGAGGTGCAGACCATGAAATTGAACAGAACCAACTCAATCACAGCCGTTTTGATGATTTTTGCAGTTTTTGCAGCGCCGGCCCTCGCCGGAAATGCGGCACCACAACAGGCCGCACGGTTTTCTGTAATCGAGACTGCAAACGGTTTTTTGCGGCTTGATCAGGAAAATGGCAGTATCTCCATTTGCAAGGAAGAAAACGGACAAATGATTTGCAAAGTCGGGGCCGATGAACGCCGCGCCTATCAGGTAGAGATTGACCGGATCAACCAGCAACTCGACAAAATTAAAATCAGACTTGATGCACTCGAGGGGCGGAAATCGGCAGCCAAGCTTGACCCCGATGCGTCCAAGGCCAAGGAAGAAGATGAATTTAACCGGGCTTTAAAGTTTGCCGACAAGGCTTTTCGCCATTTCTTTGGCATGGTCAAAGAGTTGAAAAAAGAGGAACAAAAGGATGCGATTTAGGATACTTTTTGTCACGATCTGCTGCCGCGAGAAACACTGATAAACCGGGCTTTACCGACCCAGTTTTTCCTTCTGGTTCTCATTTATGCACTTTTAGTGCACACTGGTTTTTGTAACCAATGGCACAAAAGAGGGATAATATTCGATGGGGCAAATACCGTTTATTACATCCGCAGATGTGGAAGATAAACTCACCTGGACAATCATTGCTGATGCACTGGCTGCCGGACACAAGGGCAAAAAGGCTGAAATTGGTGATTTGCTGTTACAACACGGCGGCAATGCCATGCTCAACCGCGCGGCATGGATTGATGGCAGCGGACTAGCACTGAAATCAATGAGTGTGTTTCCAAAAAATGCAGATCGCAGTCCGGCGCTCCCAACCATTCAAGGGGTGATGCTTTTATTCGATGATGAAACCGGCGAAGTGCGCGCATTGATAGACGGAGTGCTGGTGACCAAGTGGAAAACTGCCGGTGATTCCATGCTTGGTGCACGGTTGCTGGCCCGAAAAAATTCACAAAATCTGCTGATTATCGGGTCTGGCAATGTTGCTGCTTCACTTATTGATGCCTATCTGGAAATATTTCCGTCCATTCAACAAATTGAAATCTGGAGCAGAACATACGCAAATGCGGAAAAACTGGCCAGACAGTCAGTCGTCAAAGGGCAAAATGTCGTGGCCGTATCAGATTTGCCTGCGGCTGCGGGCCGCGCCAACATTATCTCTTGCGCAACCATGTCTACCAATCCGGTGATTAGCGGCCGTTGGGTCAAGCCCGGCACTCATGTTGACCTGATCGGAGCCTATTCTCCGCAAATGCGTGAGGCGGATGACGAGCTTTTGCAAAAGTCCGAAATATTTGTCGATGCGCGCGCGACCACTATTGCGCATATTGGCGAACTTATGATGCCGCTCGCTTCCGGTGCAATTACCAGGGCTGATATTCTTGGAGATTTCTACGATCTTTGCAAAAACAAATGCGGCCGAAGCAATGAGGATGCCATTACCGTGTTTAAAAATGGTGGGGGCGCCCATCTCGATCTGTTGACCGGGCTTGCCATGCTGGAGGTCTATCAGCAATAGATCGCGGCTCACATAGGCAGCGGGTGATCACGGTAGACCTGTTGAATATCGGCCATTACTTCCGCGCTCAATGTCAGGTCTTTGGCGGCGATATTGTTTTTCAATTGTTCTATAGATGTGGCCCCAATAATGGCGCTCATCATGAAGGGCCTGGTTAAGCAAAATGCCAGCGCCATTTGCGCCTGGTCCAGCCCATGCTTTTTGGCCACATCATGATAAAGCGCAATCGCCGCCTCGGTCTGCGGCACATAGCGGCCATTGAGATTGGGCTGCATGGCGCGGCGCGAACCTTCAGGAATATCACCATCTAGATATTTGCCGGAAAGCCCGCCCGCTGCCAGTGGTGAGAAAGCCATCAGGCCGATATTTTCCAAGACACTGACTTCGGCCAGATCGAGATCGAAAATCCGGCAGGTGAGACTGTATTCATTTTGAATGGATGCAGGTCTTGGCAGCCCATTTCTGCTGCTTACCTCGAGAAATTTCATCACCCCCCAGGCGCTTTCATTAGAAAGACCAAACTGACGCATTTTGCCCTCATCCTGCAATCGCGCGATCTCGCCAAGAATGTCAACGACTTCCTGTTCCATATTTTCAGGTTTCAAAGTGGATGGATCAAAGGTCCAGTATTTTCTGAAATGATAGGAGCCGCGGTTGGGCCAATGCAATTGAAAGAGATCAACATAGTCTGTTTGTAATCGAAGCAGGCTTTCCTCCAGCGCTTCGCGTATCATCACACCGGTAACGCGAGCGCCATCGCGAAAATTCTGATTGCCTTCGCCGGTAATTTTCGAAGCGATAATCAGCTTGTCCCGGTCCGGGCGGCTATTTAACCACGAACCGATCAGCTTTTCGCTGAGGCCTGAGGTTTCAGCAAGCCTTGGCGTGGTGGGATACATTTCAGCCGTATCAATGAAATTCACCCCCTCGCCTACCGCATAATCAAGCTGTTCATGGGCCTCACTTTCAGAATTTTGCGACCCCCAGGTCATTGAACCCAGACATATTTCGCTCACCTGAATATCCGTTTTGCCAAGTTGATTATATTTCATCGTTCGACTTTCCTAAATGTAACAAGATTAAAACGGCAGGCCTACATAGTTTTCAGCCAAAGATGTCATCGCACTTTTTGATGAAAACAGATATTCCAAATCGGTTTGTTGCAGATGGTTATCAAAATCACTGTTGGAAGGGAAGCTGTGCAATAGAGTTGTCATCCACCAGGAGAACCGCTGACCTTTCCATACCCTTGCGAGGGCTTTTTCAGAATAGCAATCAAGCCCGCTATCATCGCCTTTTTTATAATGATCAAGCAATGCGTGATAAAGATAATAAATGTCGGATGCGGCAGAGTTCAGCCCGCGCGCACCGGTTGGCGGCACGATATGGGCGGCATCGCCAGCCAGGAACATATTGCCATAACGCATCGGTTCGGCAACGAATGAGCGAAGCGGGGCAATGCTTTTTTCAATCGACGGGCCGGTGATCAGGCCGGCTGATACATCAGCCGGGAGGCGCATTTTCAACTCGTCCCAGAACTGATCATCGCTCCAGTCATCCACCGTATTATCCAGTGGCACCTGAATATAGTATCGGCTTAATTGCTGCGAACGCATTGAACAAAGCGCAAAGCCGCGCTCATGTTTGGCGTAGATCAGTTCTGGCGATACCGGTTTAGTGCGTGATAAAACACCCAGCCAGCCAAAGGGATATATGCGCTCAAACTCCTTGATCTTATCTGAGGGAATAGATTTGCGGCTGACGCCGTGAAAGCCATCGGCACCAATGATATAATCGCAATCAATCCGTTTTATTTCACTACCGGAACGATATGTCAGATACGGCGCATCACTGGTCATATCGTGGGGTTTTACATCCTCCGCATGGTGGATGATATTGCCGCCCATTTTGTCGCGCGCCTGATAAAGATCGCGGGTAAGTTCCGTCTGCCCATAAACCACGACCGAATTTCCGCCGGTCAATCCGTTGAGATCAATGCGTTCCTTAATGCCGTCGTGAGCGATATAAAAACCGTCATGAATTTCGCCTTCCGCATCCATGCGCGCACCACATTCGGCCTCACGCATCAAATCGGCAAATCCATGCTCCAGAACACCCGCACGAATGCGGCCGAGCACATAATCACGGCTGCGTCTTTCCAGCACCACATTATCAATGCCCTTGAGGTGCAATAATTGCGACAGTAGTAATCCCGACGGTCCGCCGCCAATTATCCCGACTTGGGTTTTCATATATTCTCTCTCCATTTATTATTATTCCACGCATTCCAGCAGCATGGTGCCTGCGCCGGTGTTTGAAATTGGGATGTGATAATTCTGGTGCAGCGGGGTTACTTTATCGCCAAGCGCACCGCGCATCATCATCCACATGAGAAATTCCGTTCCCTGCGCGCCGGCCTGACGCACCAGTTCGTGACGGGAGATTTTGGTGAGCTCTTCCGGGTCCGTAACGATTTTTTCCATGCACATCTGGTCAAATTCTTTGTTGATAAATCCGGCCCGTTCTCCATCCAGTTGATGGGAAAGCCCACCGGTGCCGAGCACCACAACCTTTATATCGTCCGGGTAGGAACGAATGGCTTTGCCCAGCGCTTTACCGAAATCTAGCGCCCGCTTCAGGGTTGGGATCGGGTGCTGCACCGTGTTGGCGCTGATGGGAATGGCGCGCGGCATATTCGGGTTATCGCCCAGACCGGGCCAAAAAAGCTGCATGGGAACGGTAAAGCCATGATCAACCGCAAGTTCCTGACATGAGGTGATGTCAAATTCATCGTCCACCATTCCTTCAATTATGTGCCAGGAAAGTTTGGCATCACCTGGAAAAGGCGGGAGTTTTGGCAGCCCCCACCCTTCATCCTCATTGACATATTCATGCGCCGCGCCAATCGCGAAAGTTGGCATCTGGTCGAGGAAAAAGCCCAACCCATGATCATTATAAATGTTGATGGCCACATCGGGCTTATGCTCATCCAGCCATTCACGAATGGGCGGATAGGCATCGAAAAACGGTTTCCAATATGGGTCTTGCATCTGCTCACGGGCAATGGCATTGCCAACGGCTGGAATATGCGAAGTGGTCAACCCTCCAATAATTTTGGCCATATCAATCTCCCGCCCTTAGCAGTTTTTCCTTGAATTCCTTGACACTCATACCGGTTTGTTGAGCGCCAATATCCTGCATGTTCATTTTGTAAATGCCGGCAAATTTGGCGAGATAGTAAATATTACCGCCGGCGGCAATCATCTCCAGCACATTCTTGTTTCGGCAGGCCTGTTTTTGCTCATCATTCAGTTTAAACTTGTCAAAATAGGCTTCCGGGTCTGCCAGATACGCCTCACGGGCTTCGGCTGCGTTAAACGAATAACACATCTTGTTCAGCGCATAGCCCTTCATCGCCATCTCACCATCGAAAAAAGTTGTCCCTTCAATAGGGGTATGGTGGTCAAATTCAGATATTTCCATCGTCATTTCCCTTCTATAATTATTTCAGGCCAATACAGCCGCATGGGGTTATCGACCAATAATGCCTGTTGCAATTGCGCCGTTGGGGCGATTTGCGGTATTAGGTCGACCAGTTCACCATCATCCGGCATATGCGACTTCATATTCGGGTGCGGCCAGTCAGTGCCCCATAATACCCTGTTTGGAAAACGCTCAACCAGCAGATTCGAAAAGGGTATCACATCGCCATAGGGCGGGCCGCCATTGGAAAGTCGTTCCGGGCACGAAACTTTCGTCCAGATATTTTCGTTCTCATCTATCAGGCGAACAAAGCGTTGAAAATCCACGTCACTCAATGATTTGGAAACGTCCGGCCGCCCCATATGATCTACCACCACAATGGTAGGTAATTGCTGCAAAAACGGGATCAGTTCTTCAAGGTCTGCTGCCTCAAAATACACAACGATATGCCAGCCAAGCCGGGCAATTCGTTCGGCAATATCGAGAAAAACCTGTTTTGGTGTAGCATCGACCAGCCGTTTGACAAAGTTAAAGCGGACGGCACGCACGCCAGCATCATGCATTTGGCTTAATTCATCATCGCTAATATCGGGTGCGATGACCGCGACCCCACGCGCCAGACCTTCGCTGCTTATAAGCGCATCAATCAGCGCATCATTATTGCGCCCGTGACAGGATGCCTGAACAATGACATTGCGGGAAAAACCAAGATGGTCGCGGAGAGCAAAAAGTTGGTCTTTAGAGGCATCGCAGGGGGTATATTTTCGTTGTGGTGCAAAGGGAAATTTATTTGCCGGACCAAACACATGGCAATGGGCATCAACGGCGCCAACCGGTGGTTTAAAGGCAGGTTTTTGTGGATTTGGATGAAACGGCATCCAATCCACATCCATGATCTGAATTTCATCTTCAGAAATTTCTGACATCAGGCAAATACCTTTCCATCAAACAGTTTTCGTGCGGTCCGCAAAACGGCAGCTTTTGTGACC
Source organism: Rhizobiaceae bacterium (assembly GCA_026981655.1). Classification (GTDB taxonomy): domain Bacteria; phylum Pseudomonadota; class Alphaproteobacteria; order Rhizobiales; family Rhizobiaceae; genus SZUA-100. The sequence continues at coordinate 29,474 of JALSIJ010000268.1, forward strand.
ATATCCGCATCATCCAGTTCCACCAAAATAGTGGATTGACCAATTGGGTGTTCAATCTGTAACTGCTTTGGATTGCCTTCTGCGATACGAGCCAATTGATGCGCAGTGGAGCCTTCCAGCAGACAGGCGGTTGCAACACTGACCGCGCCCAACACCCCAATTGAAGCATGGCAGCGGTGGGGAATGAAAGTGCGGGTCGAGATAGCTCCACCCTTTTGCGGCGCACTAATCATAGTCATTTTTGGCACGGTTTTTTCAGCCACATTACCAAGCATCATCATTGGGCCAGCCTTAAGTCGAATAACCTCGAGCCGTGATTTCAATTCCTCATCGGCTTCGAGTTCTTCGCGGGTTTCGCGCCCGGTGATTTCCATATCGGATGCTTTAAGCACAACGCAGGGCATACCATTATCAATCAGCGTTACGGCCACGCCTTCAATCTCATCGACAACATTGCCGCTGGGCAGTAGCGCGCCGCAGCTTGAACCGGCAATATCACTAAACTCAATCAAGATCGGGCTTGCTGTACCCGGCACACCGTCAATTTTTGCTTCACCGAAATAGCTAACTTCGCCCTTCGGGGTTTCCACTGTGGCAATGGCGATCTTACCGGTATTCTGCATGAAAATCGTTACCGGGGTTCTGCCATTTTTGGCCTCAACCAACCCGCGCTCAATGGCAAATGGCCCAACACCTGCCAACATATTGCCGCAGTTCTGCGCGTCACTTACAGTGGCCTGATCGACCGCAACCTGCAAAAACAGATAATCCACATCAACGCCATCACGTTCTGATTTATTTACGACTGCAACTTTCGAAGTCAGCGGGTCAGCACCCCCCATACCATCAATCTGGCGCATGTCAGGCGACCCCATCATGGCAAGCAAGAACCGGTCACGCGCGTTGATGTCTTGCGGCAGATCATCCGCCACAAAGAACCCACCCTTCGAGGTGCCGCCGCGCATCCACATGCAAGCCACCCCCTCATTCATATTTCAGGCCTTTTTCAGCCAGTCGCTGACGCATTTTATACATATCAAGGCCCAGCTCGCCGGAAGCCAGTCGCGCCCGCTTTTCTTCTTCCAGCGCCACCCGCGCCTGGGCTTTTTCAAGCACCTCTTTGGCTTCCTCGCGCCGCACGACGCAAACTCCGTCATCATCAGCCACAATAATATCTCCGGGATTGACAAGCGCGCCGGCACAAACAACTGGAATATTGACCGAACCAAGCGTTTCTTTCACCGTTCCTTCTGCACTTATGGCTTTGGACCAGACCGGGAATTTCATTTCTTCGAGATCGCGAATATCACGCACACCCGCATCAATAATTAGGCCCACTCCACCGCGCGCCTGCATGGAAGTTGCCAGCAAATCGCCAAAATAGCCCGCATCAGAAGGTGAAGTGACTGCCAGCACCAGAATATCACCGGCCTGAACTTGTTCTATTGCCACATGAACCATCCAGTTATCACAAGGCGGGGCCAGAATGGTAATGGCCGATGCCGCAAGCGATGTGCCGCGATAAATCGGCCGCATGTAAGAGGCCAAAAGCCCCTTGCGTCCTTGCGCCTCGTGCACGGTGGCCACACCGCATTCGCCCAACGCCTTGATGATCCCGAGATCAGCGCGCTCTATATTTTGAACCACCACGCTCATATCAATTCGCTCACTGTTTGCGGATAGATGGCCTGAAACCCTTCGGCATATTTAGCCGGTGTGCCGCCCGATTGACCACCGGAATTACGGCGGAAATGATTGCCGCGATTTTCAGCCACATTGGTATAAAAATTCCACAAATGCTCTTGGCCCTGCATACACTCAATTGCGGCGCGCTTCTTTTCCCACACCTCGGAAATGTCCAAAAGCACATTAGGCTTCCAACCCATTTGCTCGGTTTGATGCGGTTCAAACAAATATAGCTGCGGCGCGCCAAGCACCTTTTCGCCCGGATTATGGCCCCAGGCCTGGGCGATCATCCGACATTCCATCGCCACTTCTGTCGTGTACATATGATCAGTATTATAGGGATCATATTGGGAATGGCTCATCATAAATTTTGGCTGTACCGCTCTGATCACGTCGACCAGCTTAAACTTCGCATCACGGTCGAGATTAAGCGGATAATCACCAAGATCGAAAAACTGAATGTCATGCACATCCAATGCTTTGGCTGCATTTTCAGCCTCAATGCGGCGTGCCGCCTTGACCTTTTCCAGCGTCATGCCTTGCTGTTTCCATAATTTGGCACTTTCGCCGCGCTCGCCATAAGAAAGGCAGACCACGGTGACATCATAACCCTTTTTTTGGTGCAGGGCGATTGCACCGCCCGCCCGCCAAACAAAATCGGCCGCATGTGCACTGATTATCAAAGCTGTTTTATTTGTCATAAAATATCATCCCGCGCCAAACCAAAAACGAACTCCAGCTTATGATGATCATCGCGATGATAACCAGTTCAAAGGCCTCCAACTCAATTCGATTTGGCTATATTATTACTCAAAAATTAACCGGATAGCAGGCGTGCCCTTCCAGCATATGAAACTATCGCTTACAGGCACCATAAGAAATTGTCTCTTTATGACAGCGCTTCTTTCTATTACAATTTCGTGAGAAATCCTCACATCTATTTCAACTGGAGCCAAACATGTCCGCAGACGGGCGCATTTTGAAAATATCCGTCTGGCGCAGCGGTGCCGATGCCGATGCCGGTTCTTTTCAGGACTTTCAGGTACCCGCCAATCAGCATCAAACGGTTCTCGATGTGGTGAGCTGGATTCAGCAAAACCAGGACCCTTCCCTTTCCTATCGTTTCGCCTGCCGTGTCGGTATGTGCGGCTCGTGCGCGATGATGGTCAATGGCAAGCCGCGCTGGACCTGTCGCACCCATGTGAAAAAGGTGCTAGAGGATGGTTTCATGCGCATTGAACCGCTGCGCAATCTGCCGGTGATCAAAGATCTTGTCACCGATATGGACCCGTTCTTTGATAAATGGATTGCGGCCGAAGGGGTGTTTCATCCGACCAAAAGCCGCCACGATGCATTTGCATCAATTAAACCGGACAATCCTGCGCGCATTGAAGCTAACAAAGCGGTCGAGTGCATCAATTGTGCGGTGTGTTTTGCTGCTTGCGATGTGGTGGCAAACAATGCGGATTATCTCGGGCCGGCGGCGCTGAACCGCACTTGGTCGCTGGTCAATGATGCGCGGGACGGGGGGCAAGCAGCAAGGCTACAAGCAATTTCGCAATCGGGTGGCTGTCATAATTGCCATTCGCAGCAGGGATGCACAAATTTCTGCCCGAATGAATTAAACCCGACCGCCTCGATCGCCGGTTTGAAACGCAAAACAATTGCCACCATGTTCAAACGAGGCCAACATGCTTGATGCTCGGCTTTATTTGGCGCAACGCCTGACCGCATTGATTATGGCGCCGCTGGTGCTCACCCATATCGTGGTGATTATTTATGCGGTGCGCGGCGGGCTTTCCGCATCTGAAATTTTGGCTCGGACGCAGGGCAGCATTTTGTGGCTCGCATTTTACGGCACATTTGTTGTGGCCGTATCCGTCCATGCGGCAATTGGCTTACGGGTCATCGCGTTCGAAATGTTGAAGATCAAAGGGGCAGCGCTTTCAATCCTGTTCTGGGGTATTTTGGCCGCGCTGTTATATCTGGGGTTTAGCGCTGTTTATGCGGTAACTTTTGCCGAGGCCGCCACATGATCGCGCCGCATCGAAAACATGCTCTTTGGTTGGCCTATGCACTGCATCGCGCCTCCGGTTTGGCGTTGGCGGTTTTCCTGCCCGTGCATTTCTATGTGCTATCGCTGGCGTTGACCACCGACGGCAGACTTGATGATTTCCTCATATGGTCAGATCAGCCCTTGGTGAAATTTGCAGAATTCGGATTGATATTTTTGTTGGCAATTCATTTCTTCGGCGGATTACGGTTGATGGCACTGGAGTTCCTGCCCTGGTCGCCAAGACAAAAAACCTATGCGGCCTTTGCCTTGGCCGGGTCTTTTTTCGTCTCCTGCACATTCCTTTTAAGCGCGGCGTGAGATGAAGAACAATATTGAACGCCATGATACGGATATTTTGATCATCGGCTCAGGTGGCGCCGGGCTGTTTGCCGCCCTTCATGCCCAACAGGCCGCACCAAACGCAAAAATTACCCTCGCGGTCAAAGGGTTGATCGGCAAATGTGGCTGCACCCGCATGGTGCAGGGCGGCTATAATGTGGCGCTTGGCAATGGCGATAGTGTCGAGCGTCATTTCATGGATACGATCAATGGTGGCAAATGGTTGCCCAATCAGGATATGGCGTGGAAGCTCTGCAAAACTGCGGTAGAACGCATTCACGAGTTGGAGAACGAGATCGGCTGCTTCTTCGACCGCAACAATGATGGCACACTGCACCAAAAAGCTTTTGCCGGACAGACCGCCGACCGCACGGTGCATAAGGGCGATCTTACCGGCATTGAAATCATCAACCGGTTGATGGAACAAGTGCTTTCGCGCGGCATTGAAAAGCTACAGGAACATCGAGCTATAGGCTTAATCCCGGCGAAGGACGGGTCACGACTTTCCGGCGTGTTGTTCATTGATATGCGTACCGGAAAATTCCGGCTGGTGCGGGCAAAAAGCGTATTGATGGCAACCGGTGGCGGGCCAACCATGTATAAATACAACACCCCCTCGGGCGATAAAAGCATGGATGGGCTGGCGATGGCCTATCGGGCCGGACTTTCCCTGCGCGATATGGAAATGGTGCAATTTCACCCGACCGGATTGTTGGGCGGCGAAGGCACCAAAATGACCGGCACGGTGCTGGAGGAAGGGTTGCGCGGTGCGGGCGGAGAGCTGCATAACAGCTTTGGCGCGCGCTTCATGTTTGATTATGACGCCAAGGGCGAACGCGCCACCCGCGATGTGGTGAGCCGCGGAATCTATGCGGAAATGCAGAAAAACAACACTTCGCCGAATGGCGGTGTCTACATTTCCATGAGCCATCTGGGGCCGGAAAATGTCGCAGCAAAATTTCCCGGCATGGTGAAGCGCTGCGCAGATAGCGGCTTTGATTTGGCAGCTGGCAAAGTCGAAGTTGTGCCAACCGCGCATTACTTCATGGGCGGCGTGATTGTTGATGCGGATACCAGAACCAGGCTTGAAGGACTATTTGTTGCCGGTGAAGATGCGGGCGGTGCGCACGGCTCCAACCGGCTTGGTGGCAACGGGGTTGCCAATTCCACCGTCTATGGCGGCGTGGCGGGCGATGTGATGGGTGCCGAATTCAACCCGACAGGTGCGCATTGCGAGCCGGATGAACATATTTTAACCGCAGAAATCGACCGGGCGTTGCACCCTCTATCGCAAAAGCCCGGAAATTTTCATTTGCTGCGAACCGAACTACAAGAAATTATGTGGGATGATGTGGGGATTATCCGTTCGAAAACCGGCCTTGAGCGCGGTATAAAAAGGATTGCTGAAATCAGTGGTGAACTGATGCAGATCGGTGTTGCCGGTGACAATCTGGCCTTCAATCTCACCTGGCATGATTGGCTTAATCTGCGCAGTCTTTGCGATGTGTCCGAGCTGATTGCCAAATCGGCCCTGATGCGCGAGAATTCTCGCGGTGCGCATTATCGCGATGACTTTCCTGAAAGCGGTGCGATGGAAGATTCTTACTTTACCGTGGCGCACAAGATAGGCGGCAATATTGATGTGGCACGCGAAGACGTTCAATTCAGCATCGTTCGGCCAGGTGAAACAATTTTGCGCGAAGGCGAGCCGGCAACATTGGTGTGAGGTAAAATCAGATGATCTCAATTGACAAAATTCAACAAACTGCCGAAGTCCTGATGGACAAGGCGGCGATCGAAATTCCGCAGGATTATCTGGACGGGTTGAAATCTGCCGCCAAAGTGGAGGATGGCGATCTCTCCGCCTTTGTGTTGCAGGCGATGCTGGAAAATTACCAAGCCGCCAAGGAAGACCGCCGCGCCATGTGTGGCGATACCGGTACGCCGCGCTGGTATGTTAAAATGGGCAATGAGGCGCAGATTGAAGGCGGGCCAGTGGCACTTGAAGCAGCCCTTCGGCGCGCCACCGCCAATGCCACAAACGGGGTGCCGTTGCGCCCGAACCGGGTGCATCCGCTTTGGCGCACCGATCACAATAATAATGTTGGCATCGGCGCGCCAGAAATTGAATATGGCTATGAGCCGCAAGGCGAATGGATTGATCTGATTACCGTGCATAAGGGCGGGCTATTCGGTACTGATTATAGGATGCTTTTCCCCTCCGACGGGATTGAAGGTATAAAACGGTTTTACCTCGATTGCCTTGTGGCCTTTGGCAAACGCGGCCTTGCCTGCCAACCGGCAATCATCGGTATCGGGCTTGGTGGCTGCAAGGATACCTGCATGGTGCTGGGCAAACGCGCCGCCTGCCTGCGCATTGTCGGCGACCGTAATCCGGACCCCAAAATTGCTGAACTTGAGGACGAATTTAAAGAGCTTGGCAATTCCATCGGCATGGGCGCAATGGGTTTTATCGGCAAATCCATGGTTATCGACTGCAATATTGAGGTTGGCTATTGCCACACCGGCGGCATGCAAATGTCGGTACACGCCTTTTGCCTCTCATCCAGACGCGCCGTTGCGCGCATTCACGCCGATGGGCGGGTGGAATACCGAACCGACCCTGACTGGTTTACTGATTATCAACGCCGGGAGACAGTGGAATGGGAAATTCCCCAGGACAAAAACAACCACGTAAAATCCGCCTAAGCACTACGCCAACCCCGCAGGCATTAGCCGAATTGCGGTTGGGTGACATTGTCTATCTGGACGGGCTGATCTACACGGCCCGCGAAGGTGTTTATATGCG
>JALSIJ010000269.1 GCA_026981655.1 Rhizobiaceae bacterium
GGCTTGATCTGGCACTCATTGCCGGTTCCGGGCCCAATGGTCGCGTGGTCCAAAGTGACATTGTAAACGCACTTGCCAGCGGCACAGGAAAAGCCGCAACGATCAGCGCGTCCAAGCTTGCGGACAATTCAACCGTAATATTGTCCACGGGCATGGAAGATGATGCTGTACTTAAGCTTTATAATCCAGAACATTATGAGCTTAAAAAGCACGATTCCATGCGCAAGATTATTGCGGAGCGTTTGACTGAAAGTACCCAATCGATTCCATCCTATTTTCTGACGGTGGATTGTGAACTGGATGCTTTGCTGGCGCTTCGCTCGCAAATGAACGGAGCCGCTCCGATTGGCGAAAACGACAAGCCGGATTATAAAATTTCGGTCAATGATTTTATCGTCAAAGCTATGGCGCTTGCCCTGCAACGCGTACCATTGGCCAATGCCTCATGGATCAGTAGCGCCCGGATATTGCACAAACATTCAGATGTGGGTGTTGCGGTTGCCATTCCTGATGGATTGCTCACCCCGATTGTTCGCCAGGCCGAATTGAAATCGCTTTCAACAATTTCGGCTGAAGTAAAAGACATGGCAGGCCGTGCACGCAACAAAAAACTAATGCCGGATGAATATCAGGGTGGCTCGACCGCCGTATCCAATCTTGGCATGTTCGGGGTGAAGGAATTTACCTCCATCATTAATCCGCCGCATGCTTCAATTGTTTCTATCGGCGCGGGTGAAAAACGTCCGGTGGTGAAAAATGGAGAGTTGGCAGTGGCAACCGTAATGAGTGCCACATTTGCCTTTGATCACAGGGTCATTGATGGTGCGCTTGGCGCGCAACTGGCTGGCGAATTTAAAAAATATATCGAACAACCGGCGGGAATGTTGGCCTAATTGTCTTTGTTTTGCTCACTTTGCTCGGCGGCGCGTTTTTCTTTTACTGCCTTGAGCATGGCTTTATTGACATCGGAAAAATAGTTAATGGAAAAAACAAACGCTGCCGCAAATACCGCAATAAATATGGCGCGAGGCACCTGTTTGCTCAAAATGCCGCGAAAGCTACGATAAATGACGACCATTAGAACCAGAAATACCAGCACAATGTTTACGGACGAATATCCAAGCTGTTGCAGGGAATCAAAAAATTGCATGGTTGTAAATCCTAAACTTTATGGAGCGACTTTAGTTCCCTACATGCCCATTATGAAAATTCATAGTCTTTAAAGGCGTGAGAAATTGGCACACTCCTTAGCGACCAAATACAGAAGGCAAAAACATGTCAGATAAATATGACGTAATCATTATTGGTGGTGGCCCGGGTGGCTATGTTGCTGCAATTCGCTCGGCCCAACTGGGCTTGAAAACAGCCGTGGTTGAGCGCGAACATCTTGGTGGTATTTGCTTGAACTGGGGCTGTATTCCGACCAAGGCACTGCTGCGTTCTGCCGAGATTTATGGACATATGGAACATGCGGAAAGTTTTGGCCTGAGCGCTGAAAAATTTGATTTTGATATTGGAAAGGTTGTCACCCGCTCGCGCAATGTTTCAGGTCAACTTGCAACGGGTGTTGGATTTCTGCTGAAGAAAAACAAGGTTGATGTGATTTGGGGGGAAGCCAAAATTTCCAAGCCCGGTGAGGTGGTGGTTACACAATCACAAAAACCGATTGAGCAGCCGCAAAACAAACCACCAAAAACCACACTGGGCGAGGGCACCTATCATGCCTCCAATATTATTGTGGCAACCGGTGCCCGGCCTAGAGTGCTGCCGGGTATTGAGTCGGATGGGAAACTGATCTGGACCTATTTTGATGCGATGAAACCAAAGACCATGCCAAATTCTTTGGTGGTAATGGGATCTGGTGCTATTGGCATTGAGTTTGCCTCATTCTATCGCTCAATGGGGGCAGAGGTAACAGTGGTTGAATTGATGCCGCAGGTTATGCCGGTTGAAGACAAAGAGATTTCCAAACTCGCTCAAAAACAGCTTGAGAAGGCCGGGATCAAGTTTCTGCTGGAGGCCAAGGTTACCAAAGTAGAAAAAAGCGCCACGGGCGTATCTACCCAAATAGAATTGAAAGATGGGAGCGTTGAAACCATAAAATCAGATCGATTAATTTCGGCTGTTGGGGTGGTTGGCAATAGCGAAAATCTGGGGCTTGAGGCACTCGGCGTTGAGATGGATCGCGGTATTGTCAAGATTGATGATTATGGTCGCACCAATATTGACGGCATATGTGCCATTGGCGATGTGGCCGGTGCGCCGATGCTAGCCCATAAGGCGGAGCATGAAGGCGTTATTTGTGTCGAGAAAATTGCCGGGCAATCGCCGCACCCGATGGACAAACAAATGATACCCGGCTGCACCTATTGCAACCCACAGGTTGCCAGTGTGGGCTTGACCGAAGACGCTGCTAAAGCTGCAGGCCACAATGTCAAAATCGGGCGGTTTTCTTTTATCGGCAACGGCAAGGCAATCGCACTTGGTGAGCCTGATGGCATGGTAAAAACTGTGTTTGATGAGAAAACCGGGCAGCTGTTAGGCGCGCATATGGTGGGCGCAGAAGTAACCGAGCTTATTCAGGGCTATGTTGTGGCGATGAACCTTGAAACCACCGAAGAAGAACTCATTCATACGGTCTTTGCTCATCCGACCTTATCTGAAATGATGCATGAAAGTGTGCTGGACGCCTATGGGCGCGTCATTCACAAGTGATAAAATATACATAGGCTTGATATTCTGGCGCTATTTATGTTGTGATATTTTGAATGGAGGAATTGTCATGAGATTTGGAATCAGCAATTTTCTGAAGGCCGGAATGGCTGCACTTGTTTTGAGCGCTGGATCGGTCACGTTTTCCACATCTGCAAATGCTGATTCCTGCTGGAACCATAATGGCTCTGTCATGCGGCTTGTGGCCCGTGGCAATCAGCGCTGGTTTTATTATGAAGAACCTAAGCAGGTATTGCGCCGTGCGGGCGTTCGCCGCGGCACCCTTTTGTTTAATGGTCGCAAGAATGGCAATTTCTATTCTGGCACTGCGCGGCGTTATTCTAAATATTGCCCCGGTGATCCGCTGGAATATTATGTGGAAGGGCCGGTTCGCCGTGATCAGTTGAAGGTTACGGTTGAGGGTAGACGCGAGGTGCAAAGCCAATGCCGGGGAACAGGCCGAAGGGCTTGGGATCGTTTGGTGTTTACCTATATGTATAAGTGTTAGAATGCGCTATAAGGCATTAAATTCCTGCTGATTTTTGGGCTAATCATGACCACTGTAGTTGATACAATTAATATCGAGAATACTGTTCGACCGCGCCACCCTGAAAAGGCAAACCGGCCGGATAATCCTATCCAGCGCAAGCCGGACTGGATCCGCGTTCGCGCGCCGGGTTCACCCGTTTTTAAGGAAACCCAAAAAATCGTGCGCGAGAATGGACTGGTAACGGTATGCGAGGAGGCCGGTTGCCCGAATATCGGAGAATGCTGGTCGAAAAAACACGCAACCATGATGATTCTCGGCGATACCTGCACCAGAGCCTGCGCTTTTTGCAATGTGCGTACCGGCAGGCCCGAGCCTGTTGTTGAAGCGGAGGCTGAAAATGTTGCCATTGCGGTGGAAAAGCTCGGACTTAATCATGTGGTGATTACTTCCGTGGACCGCGATGATCTGGCCGATGGCGGTGCCCGGCATTTTGCCAATGTAATCGCGGCCATTCGTGCTGCATCGCCTGAAACTACGATTGAAGTTTTAACGCCAGACTTTTTGCGCAAAGAGGGCGCTTTGGAAATTGTGGTCGAGGCCAAGCCTGATGTATTCAACCATAATCTGGAAACTGTGCCATCTAATTATCTGACCGTGCGTCCGGGTGCGCGGTATTTCCATTCCATCCGCATTCTACAACGGGTGAAAGAACTGGATCCGACAATGTTCACCAAATCCGGTATTATGGTGGGCTTGGGTGAGGAGCGGAGCGAGGTTTTGCAATTGATGGATGATTTGCGGGTCGCGGATGTGGATTTTTTGACCATCGGCCAATATTTGCAACCCACCAGTAAGCACCACAAGATTGAGAGATTTGTGCCGCCAGAAGAGTTTAAGTCCTTTGAAACAAGCGCCTATTCCAAAGGCTTTCTGCTTGTCTCATCCAGCCCGTTGACGCGTTCTTCGCATCATGCGGGCGAGGATTTTGCCAAATTACAGGCTGCACGAAAAAGGACTGCCTGAATATCATGCCAGCATTTCAGACCTTGCATCCTGTGCATCACAAGCCGCACGACATGTTTGATATTGTCGCGGACATTCGAGCCTATCCGGAATTCGTTCCCATGTGTACGGCACTGCTTGTGCGTTCGGAACAGGAACGGCATGGAAAGACTGTCATTATTGCCGATATGAGCATTGGTTATAAGCAGATCAGCGAAACCTTTACCAGCCAGGTTGTTCTGGATGAAAATGCGCTGGAAATTAATACCAAATATATTGATGGGCCGTTTAAATATTTGCACAATCGTTGGCGGTTTTTAAAGTCTGACATCACCCAGAATGAAGAATATTGTGATGTGGATTTTTCCATCGATTATGAGTTCAAGAACAAGGCGCTCGGTATGTTGATGGGTGTTATGTTTGAGCGGGCCTTTTCGAGATTTACCACGGCATTCGAAGCCCGCGCCGATGAGAAATACCGGACTTGATCTAGTTTGCCGCCGATAGCAGCATTTCAAGTGCTATTTGTACCGTTTTTGAACGTATTTCAGCCCGGCCGATATTGCCAAATTTACATTCGCTAATAGTAATGTCATGGCCGGTCTTTTTGACCGCAATATAAACCAGTCCAATCGGCTTTTCTGCCGTTCCGCCGCCGGGGCCTGCAATACCTGTGACCGATACTGCGATCTTTGCGCCGGATTTTTGCAATACACCTTCGGCCATTTTTTCAGCAACTAAAGGTGAAACCGCACCGGGCGGCCCGTTGGTGATTTCCAAAGGAACGCCCAGCATTTCGAACTTGGCTTGATTTGAGTAAGTGACATAGCCACGATCGAAAACATCGGAAGAACCGGCAATTTCGGTCAATGCACCAGCGATCAATCCACCGGTGCAGGATTCCGCAGTTGCGATGGTCAGCTTTGCTTCTCGGCAGGCCTGGAGCACATTAGTTGCCAATTGTTCAATTTTGGCATTCACCATCATCTTAGCCCCCGAACACCACGGTCGCGGTGGCGATTGCTGCAATGCCTTCCTCTCGTCCGACAAAGCCAAGACGCTCATTGGTAGTGGCTTTTACAGATATGCGGTCAATTGAAATATTGGCCATTCGGGCAATTTCGCCTCGCATTTTGTCCCGGTGAGGGCCAATCTTTGGCATTTCGCAAATTAGCGTCGTATCAAGATGGGTAATGGTGCCACCGCGTCTTTTGACCAACTCTATTGCGTGACGAAAAAACACCTCTGAATCGGCACCTTTCCATTTTGGATCAGAAGGTGGAAAGTGCGAACCAATATCACCATCGGCCATTGTGCCCAAAAGTGCATCGGTCAGTGCGTGTAGGCCGACATCCGCATCAGAGTGGCCCATCAGTTTTGCGCTGTGGGGAATATCCACCCCGCAAAGGCGCACATGGTCGCCCGGCTCAAAAGCGTGAACATCGTAGCCATTGCCAGTGCGCACATCTGGAATGGTGTGAACAGGTGACTTCTCAGCCATTGCGAAATCCTCCGGTACGGTGAGTTTGATATTATTGGCATCACCTTCTACCAGATGAACCGGAATATTGGCCCATTCAGCAATCGAGGCATCGTCGGTAAATTCAAAATTTTGTACCCGAGCAGCTTTTTTGTGTGCATCAAGAATTGCCGAATGGAAAAATCCCTGCGGTGTTTGAGCAGCAAAGAGATCATGCCGTGAGACGGTTTCGAGCACCATATCATTACTGCCGCGTTTGATGGTGTCGGTTATCGGTAACACTGGCAAAGCACCATGATTGGGGACGGTTTTATCAAGCACGCGAGAAATTAAGTCGGCTGGAACAAAGGGGCGTGCTGCATCATGGATCAAAACCTTGTTAATCGCTTTGCCGTCCAGAACTTTTAGCCCGCACAATACAGATGCCTGTCTGCTTGCCCCGCCAATGCAGGGTTTTGCGAGTTTCTTATGATCGTCTACCTGATTTGCGTAAAGTTCCATATCGTCTGCATGAATGACCACTTGCACGAGATCTATATCTTTGTGCGCGGTAAATGCTGAAATTGCTTGTTGCAAAACTGACTTCCCATTGATTTGTCGATATTGTTTTGGTCCATTGCTTTGGCCCGCGCGTTCACCACGCCCGGCGGCAACAATAATAACGGCATTTATATCTGCTGGTTCGGTATTCAACGCATTGCTCGATTTAATGGTGACAAAGTGCTGTAAACCACGTCGGCAGTTTAGGTTCAACAGACTTGTGTATCGTCGCAAGCCTGTCTAAATAACGTGCACTATGCAAATTTGCGCATCATTTAGGCAATCTGTTGAGATTATGACCCCATCCAGCCCGTTCAATATTGGTAATATCGAAATCAGGAACGCGGTTTTCCTGGCGCCCATGTCAGGTATTACCGATGTTCCATTTCGAAATCTCGCGTGGAAGTTTGGCGCAGGCATGGTGATTTCAGAAATGGTGGCAAGCGAAGCGCTTGTGGGTGGTCATCTGGAAATGGAACGTAAATCTCAATCTAGTGATTGCCCCACCCATGTGGTGCAACTTTCCGGCCGTCAGGAATATTGGATGGGTGAGGGGGTTCGGGCCGCAGAGGAAGCGGGCGCAAATATTATTGACATTAATATGGGTTGCCCTTCCAAGCGGGTTACCACCGGTTATTCTGGCTCGGCCTTGATGCGAGATCTTGGTCTGGCGCTCCGATTGATTGAGGCAACCATCAAAGCAGCCAAGGTGCCGGTGACACTGAAAATGCGGCTTGGCTGGGACCATGACAGCATTAATGCACCTGAACTTGCCAAAATGGCGCAAGATGCCGGCGTGCAGATGATTACGGTGCATGGGCGCACCCGTTGCCAGTTTTATAAGGGAAATGCCGACTGGGATCTGGTGAAGCGGGTACGTGACGCAACGGATCTGCCGCTGGTGGTCAATGGTGATATTCATAATGTTGAAGATGGTAAATCCGCGCTTAGAAAATCAGGTGCCGATGCGATTATGGTGGGACGCGCTTCATACGGGGCCCCTTGGTTGCCGGGAATGATTGCCGCCCAACTTGCCGGATCGTCATCATTCATTGAACCCGATGGTGCCGGGCTCTTGGCCGTCGTGCTTGAGCATTATCACGCAATTTTAGATTTTTACGGTGAGGAAACCGGTATTCGACAGGCCCGCAAACACCTTGGCTGGTATTTTGAGCGACTTGATTGGTCTGAACTTGATGTGAACTTGCGAAAACAAGCTTTGATTTCAAATGATCCTATGGAGGTCCTGCAGATTATCCAGACCACATTCGGCCACCCGCCCGCAAGGAAAGTGGCATGAGCAATTCCGCAAATAGTTCCCCAAATAATTCTATGGGCGCACGATTGGATAAAGAGGCACTTCCAGCATCGGTAATGGTGCTCGATGCCTTGCCACATCCGGTGATTATGGTTAGTGAGGCGAATAATCAAATCCTCTATAATAATGTTGCGGCAGAAGCGTTCTTTCGGGCAGGTTCTGCCTCTTTGCAACAAAAGACCATTCAGTATTATTTACCCTTTAGCAGCCCTCTATTGGCGTTGATTGAGCAGGTGAGGCGAACTGGATCGCCGGTCAATGAATATCGGGTGGATGTATCTTCACCGCGCCTTGGGCAGGAGCAGATTGTCGATTTGCACGTGGCGCCAGTGGTCGAATTGCCCTCTGCCGTGGTCATATTATTTCAAAAACGCACCATTGCTGACAAGATGGACCGTCAACTGACACACCGAAGTGCGGCCCGCACAGTTAGCGGGCTTGCGGCCATGCTGGCGCATGAAATCAAGAACCCGCTGGCCGGTATTCGAGGTGCTGCGCAATTGCTGGAAATGTCGGTGAGTGATGATGATCGGGAATTTACCAATCTGATCAAGGATGAAACCGACCGGATTGTGAAGCTGGTTGATCGGATGGAGGTGTTTTCTGATGAGCGGCCAATTGAGCGTGATCCGGTAAATATCCATTCGGTATTTGAACGCGTGATTACCAGTGCAAGAAGCGGCTTTGCCCGCGATGTGGAAATCATCGAAAAATATGATCCGTCATTGCCGCCGGTTTTTGCCAATCGCGATCAATTGATCCAGATTTTCCTCAATCTGGCGAAAAATTCATGCGAGGCGATGGTGGATGTGGAAAACCCTAAACTAACTTTTACGACCGCGTTTAAATCCGGTGTGCATCTCTCCATACCGGGCACAAATCAACGGGTTTCATTGCCACTGGAGTTTTGTGTAAAAGACAATGGTGGCGGTGTGTCCAATGATATGATGGAACATATTTTCGACCCCTTCATGACTACCAAAACCAATGGTTCCGGCCTTGGCTTGGCGTTGGTGGCCAAGATTGTTGGTGATCATGGCGGCGTTGTTGAATGCGAAAGCAAAAAGGGTAGCACCACGTTTCGGGTGTTGTTGCCGGCCTATTATGACAAATCCAATGTAGAATTAAGCGAGAATTGATATGAGCGATGATAATCAGCAATATCAGATTTTGGTAGCCGACGACGATTCCGCCATTCGCACGGTATTAAGTCAGGCGCTATCGCGTGCCGGCTATGAGGTTCGGGTGACATCGAATGCGGCAACGCTTTGGCGATGGATTTCTGCCGGCGATGGTGACTTGGTCATCACCGATGTGATTATGCCGGATGAAAATGCATTTGATATGTTGCCACGGGTCAAGCGCATTCGGCCGGATCTTCCGGTGCTGGTAATCAGCGCCCAAAACACATTCATGACGGCGATCAAGGCTTCAGAATGTGGGGCCTATGATTATCTGCCCAAGCCGTTTGATCTGTCTGAATTGCTGGCAACAGTTAAACGGGCCTTGTCTGAGATAAATTCACCCAGTCATACTGTATCGAATGATGAAAACATGGATGGCATGCCGCTGGTTGGTCGGTCTCCCGCCATGCAGGATATTTACCGGCTGCTTGCCCGTATGATGCAGACCGACCTTACGGTGTTGGTAAACGGTGAATCGGGCACCGGCAAAGAGCTGGTTGCGCGCGCATTGCATGATTATGGAAAGCGCTCCAAGGGGCCGTTTGTGGCGATCAACATGGCGGCCATTCCACGTGAGTTAATCGAGTCTGAGTTATTTGGTCATGAGAAGGGTGCCTTTACCGGGGCGCAGGCCCGTTCTGCCGGACGTTTTGAGCAGGCCAATCGCGGTACGCTGTTTCTCGATGAAATTGGTGACATGCCAATGGAAGCGCAAACAAGGTTGTTGCGAGTGTTGCAGCAGGGCGAATATATGACAGTCGGAGGCAGAACGCCCATACGCACGGATGTCCGCATTGTGGCTGCAACCAATAAAGATTTAAAAGAACTGATAGAAAAAGGATTGTTTCGCGAAGACCTTTTTTACCGTTTGAATGTGGTGCCGTTGAGATTACCGCCCTTGCGTGAACGGCCTGAAGATATTCCGGACCTTGTTCGACATTTTTTTGCAGTTGGCGCAACTGAGGGGTTACCCGCCAAAACTATGGATAATGCAGCACTTGCGCTGATGGCTCGGTATAACTGGCCCGGCAATGTGCGCGAGTTGGAAAATATGGTGCGCCGGTTTTCGGCTCTTTATTCACAGGAGGTCATCAACGACGAATTGGTCCGGCAGGAATTGGCTGATCAGGGTTCCACCGGCGGTTCCATACGGTCTGGGATACTGCAAAACGTAGATTTGAAACTGGCTGTTGAGACCTATTTACGTGAGCATTTTGCCAAGTTTGGTGATGATTTACCGCCACCAGGACTTTATCAGCGAATACTCCCTCAGTTGGAAGAACCTTTGGTGTTAGCGGCTCTTGCCGCAACGCGTGGAAATCAGATTAAAGCGGCTGAATTACTTGGTTTAAATCGCAATACCCTACGTAAAAAAATTCGTGAACTTGATATTGAAGTGACAAAATCCGCCAGTTCTGCCGGGTAGCTTATAATTCTGTTGCATTTATGCCACAATTGTGTTGCAACTGAGCAACAAAGCAATAACAGAATCATTTGGTTTACCGGGACCGGCCTATAAATGACAATTCCATCGCCAAAGTATGACGCTTTGTCTTCCGATCCGGAAACCGAAGGCTCCAACCGGAAAATATTGTTGCAAAGAACCGGTTTTTGGTTGGTGTTTGTAGCGCTGACCTTCGTTTGCATATCATTTGTTATTTTGATGGGATTTACGCCCATTATTCCGACAAATACTGTTGTGATTCAGGTGATGGCAATCAATGGAATATTGGTTGCTTCGCTACTGGGCTTTCTCATCAAAGAAATCAGGTATCTCTACAATGCCCGACGCAAGGGGAAAGCCGCCGCGCGGTTGCATATTCGTATCGTTGGCTTGTTTGCAATCGTTGCGACATTGCCAGCGATATTTGTGGCCATTGCCGCCGGTATTACGCTCGACCTTGGTTTGGACAGGTGGTTTGAAGAACGTACCCGGTCTATCGTGGACTCATCAATTAGTGTGGCGCAGGCCTATGTGACGGAAAGCGGGCGCGGGCTACAGAATACCACGCTTACCATGGCTGCTCTTCTCGATCGCGGGCGTAGCCTTTACAGTTTGGATAGAACTGGTTTTAGAAACCTGATGACCCGCCAGGCGCAGGGGCGAGGCCTTACTCTTGCGCAATTATTGCGGCGCGATGGTTCGTTGATATTACAAGCACGCGTTTCAATTGATCAACCATTGCCTGATATTCCTGATGATATATTGGCTGCAGCTGAAGATGGAACTCCGGTCTATATTCCTCCAGGCAAAACCAATCTGGTTGGCAGTGTGGTGCGGTTAAAGGAAATTCCTGCAGCCTACCTCTACACTATCCGAATTATTGACCCGACGGTGATGGGATCGATTAAAAAAATGCAGGAGTTGACGGCTGACTACAAGAAACTTGAGAATAATCGCTTTTCACTACAGTTGACTTTTGGACTGTTGTATATTGGCCTGTCTTTGATTGTATTATTGTCGGCAATCTGGATGGGAATTAGTGTGGCGGACCGACTGGTTTCTCCGATCAGGCGGCTGATTTCGGCAGCTGATGAGGTTAGGGCTGGTAATCTTGAGGTCCAGGTTGAAACCTATCAATCTGAAGGTGATTTGCGGTCGCTTGGTAATACATTCAATAATATGACCGCTGAACTTCGTAGCCAGCGTGATGAATTGCTTGAAACCCATGAGCAAATTGACCAGCGGAGGCGCTTTATTGAGGCTGTACTTTCGGGTGTGTCTTCCGGTGTTATCGGGGTGGATTCAGACGGGATAATTACTGTTGCCAACCGATCTGCATCGTTCATCATTGGTGAAGATGAAAATGTAGTTGGTAAACCGCTTGGTGATATATTGCCCGAGATTTGTGAAATTTTTCAAACGGCTAAAAAATCAGATAAGCGTGAATACCGCGAACAGATTTCATTGATCAGTGATGGACGTGAACGTACTTTGAATGTTCAGGTGACCTTGGAAGAATCAGAAGTACGTGAGCATTCATTCGTAATTTCAATTGATGATATCACCAATTTAGTGCTGGCCCAACGTAGTTCCGCATGGGCAGACGTTGCTCGGCGAATTGCCCATGAAATTAAAAACCCGCTTACTCCAATTCAACTTTCTGCCGAGCGTTTGAAGCGCAAATTTGGCAAAGTAATTGAGAATGATCGGGAAATTTTTGATCAATGTACTGATACGATTGTGCGCCAGGTTTCCGATATCGGGCGAATGGTAGACGAGTTTTCTTCATTCGCCAGAATGCCAAAACCAACCATGCAATTGGGTGATCTAAAAGAGAATATCAAGGAAGCCGTGTTTTTGCAGGAAGTTGCAAACCAGGATATTAATTTTGAGATGGATTTGGGTGAAAAACCGCTTTCCGGATTGTTTGATAAGCGCTTGATGTCTCAAGCCTTTACCAACATTGTCAAGAATGCTGCAGAGGCCGTAGAAGCTTTGGATGGCGAACAGGACAAGGGAATTGTGCGGGTCGTTGGTAAAATAATACAGGGGCAAATAATTATTGATGTCATTGATAATGGCAAAGGCTTGCCAATTGAACAGAGGCAACGTCTGCTCGAACCCTACATGACAACTAGGGAAAAAGGCACGGGACTGGGATTGGCGATTGTATCAAAAATTCTCGAAGACCATGATGGGCGTATCGAACTGCTCGATGCACCCGATGTGGCAACAGGAGGGCAGGGCGCAATGATTCGATTGATATTGCCGGCGGCGAACTCCTCCATTGAAGATGATGCCGGGCAGGGCAAAGGTTCAAAACCGAGTAAAAACCAGATGAATAAACCGGTTGAAAAGGCTTAAAACTGTATGGCGTCAGAAATACTGATTATTGATGATGAGGCGGATATTCGTGAATTGGTAGCGGGCATTCTTGAGGATGAGGGATATGCCACCCGCACCGCTGGAAATAGTGATGAAGCGCTGGAGGCAATTGCATTCAGGCGGCCATCAATGATATTTCTGGATATCTGGATGCAGGGCAGTCGGTTGGATGGATTGGGTCTGCTTGATGTGATCAAGGAAACGCACGAGGATTTGCCGGTGGTTGTAATTTCCGGCCACGGTAATATTGAAACTGCCGTTTCGGCTATCAAACGCGGTGCGTATGAGTATATTGAAAAGCCGTTTAAATCGGATCGTCTGATATTGGTTGCTGAGCGAGCATTAGAAGCTTCATCGCTTCGCCGCCAAATTGAAGATTTAAAAAAACGCAGCTCCGATATGCCCGATTTAATTGGCAGTTCTTTCCCGATGAGCCAGTTACGGCAAAATATAGAGCGGGTCGCCCCCACCAATAGCCGTATTTTAATCAGCGGCCCTTCCGGTTCGGGCAAGGAAATGGTGGCGCGTGCCATTCATAGCAATTCGCTTCGATCCTCTGGTCCGTTTGTAGTGATTAATGCGGCGACCATTACGCCTGAAAGTATGGAGACCGAGTTATTTGGGGTTGAAAAACTCGATGGCCAAAAAGGCAAAGTTGGCGCATTTGAAGAGGCCCACAGCGGTACCCTTTTCTTGGATGAAGTGGCCGATATGCCACGCGATACGCAGGGCAAGATATTGCGAGTATTGGTCGATCAGTCATTCGTGCGGGTTGGAGGCTCAAACAAGGTTAGCGTGGATGTTCGAATATTGTCGTCGACTGCTAATGATCTTGAAGCGTTGATTGAACAGGGCGAGTTTCGCGAAGATTTGTTTCACCGGCTCGCGGTTGTGCCGATACGGGTTCCAAGCCTTGCGGAACGCCGTGAGGATATTGTTGAACTGGTTGAAGCCTTTATGCAACAAATTGGTAACCAGGCAGGTATCAAGCCCGGTAAGCTGGGGGAAGATTCTCTCGCCATATTGCAGGCTCACGATTGGCCGGGCAATATCAGACAATTGCGCAATAATATTGAACGGTTGATGATTTTGGCGCGTGATAATGAGAGTGACGTAATTACGGCTGATATGTTGCCCGGCGAAATTGGTGAAATGCTGCCCAAGACACCGGGTGAAGGCGATCAAAACATGCTGTCTCTACCTTTAAGGGAAGCGCGTGAGGTATTTGAAAAAGGTTATTTGATCGCTCAAATTAATCGTTTTGGTGGAAATATCTCGCGTACGGCTGAATTCGTTGGTATGGAACGCTCCGCATTGCACCGGAAACTGAAATCCCTTGGTGTTTAAGGGTTTATTTCGCTAAAGTGGTGTAAACAATGTTCATTGCGCATCCACCACAGGGAAGTTTTTCATGAAAGTTATAATCTGCGGTGCGGGACAGGTTGGATACGGTATTGCTGAACGGCTGTCTGCCGAGGACAATGATGTAACCGTAATTGATAAATCACCAGAGCTTATTCAGGCAATCCGAGACACGCTGGATGTGCGCGGATATGTCGGCCACGGAGCTGACCCTGAAGTGCTGGCAGCAGCAGATGCTGATCAGGCTGATATGATTATTGCAGTAACCTTGTATGACGAGGTCAATATGGTGGCCTGCCAGGTTGCACACTCGCTTTTTAATGTACCGACAAAAGTTGCGCGTATCAGATTGCAGAATTACCTGCTGCCCCATTGGCAGGATCTGTTTTCACGCGAACATATGCCAATTGACGTGATTATTTCGCCAGAAGTTGAAGTGGGTGAGATGGTTCTAAGGCGTATCGCGCTTCCAGGGGCCACGGAAGTTGTGCGTTTTGCCGATGATAATGTGGCGATGATTGCGATCGAGTGTGATGAGAATTGCCCGATTGTTGACACACCGCTTTCGCAGTTAACCGAGCTGTTTCCTGACCTTAAGGCCGTGGTAACCGGAATTTGGCGTGCTGGAAACTTGTTTGTACCACGGTCGTCGGATTCATTATTGGCCGGAGATCTAGCCTATGTGGTGGCCAGCCGTGATCAGGTGAAGCGTACTCTTGGGATCTTTGGCCATGAGGAGCCTGATGCCAGCCGTATCGTCATAATTGGCGGTGGCAATATCGGGTTTTATGTTGCTTCTAATATTGAAAAGCGCCAACCTAATGCCCGTGTGAAAATTATCGAACAATCCCGAGAACGGGCGGTCGCTATTGCTGACAAGCTGGACAAAACGCTTGTGTTGCATGGCGGTGGGTTGGATCAAAACATCATGCTGGAGGCTGGCATTGCAAACGCAGATTTAACCGTCGCGCTTACAAATGATGACCAAATCAATATTCTTTCAAGTGTCATGGCCAAGAAGCTTGGATGTAAATCCAATATGGCGCTGTTGAATAATACCAGTTATTACGATTTCACCCGAGCTATGGGGATTGATACCCATATTAATCCGCGATCTGTTACCATATCCAAGGTATTGCAGCATGTGCGACGCGGTCGGATTAGAAGCGTTCATTCGGTGCAGAATGGTGCAGCAGAAATGATTGAGGCCGAAGCCCTGCAAACATCTCCACTGGTTGGCATGCCGCTTCGTGATCTTGATTTGCCGGATGGCGTTCGTATTGGGGCGATATTTCGCAAGGGCGTGGTTATCCAGCCCGACGGAGATACAGTCATTAAATCAAATGACAGGGTGGTTATTTTCTCAGTCGCTGAGATGGTGAAACAGGTTGAAACCATGTTCCGCGTCAGCCTGGAATTTTTCTAGCAGGGGCGGAACCGTTATGTTGAACGGCGTTTATTATCTGGCAGCCCTTGGCCTGTTTCTGGCCCTGTCGCTGATTGCCCCGATGCTGGTCGGTTTGTTTGCCGGTGAATTTGACGTGGTCGTTCGGCTTGGTCAATATTTAGTGCTGGGTTCATTCTTTTGTATCGCAGTTTTGTTTTCTTTGACCGGGCGAAAGCGCGGCGCAGGTAAAATTGGCTCTTATGTTCTGGCCGTTCTAATTTGGGTTGTCACGCCATTTTATGTTGCTTTTCCGATGGCCGATATCAGTGGGCTTGGTTATCTGGATGCTGTATTTGAGACGGTTTCTAGCTTGACCACAACAGGTGCCACGGTCGTGAGGGATATTGACGCTCTTCCCAGGGCGGTGGTTTTTTGGCGCTCCCAGGTGCAATGGATTGGCGGGCTGCTTACCTTGTTGACGATATTGCTGTTTCTTGCTCCATCCGGTGTCGGTGGTCTGCCGACAATTCACTCTTCCAGTATTTCAAGAGCGGCGGCGTGGAACGATCGTGGTAAAACATTTGTATCTGTTATCACTATCACACGGGTTTATCTGGCAACAACATCTGCATGTTTTATCGCGCTGGTTCTTGCCGGCGAAGAACCCTTAAATGCGATGGCACTTGCGATGATGGCGCTTTCTACAGGTGGAATGTTGCCGCAATCTGGTTCAATTCAAACTATTGTTGGCCAACCGGCCATTTTGATTTTGTCTCTTTTCCTGATCGTTGGTGCCACCAGTGTTTTTTGGCAGGGCATGGTTCTAAACTGGCATATAAAGGATCTAAGAAAACACCGGGAAAGCTACAGCATCATTTTGTTGGTAGTCGCTTTATCATTGGTAATTGCCGCGTTGTTGTATAATGCCGCTGGTTCTTCTGATGTGCTTTCAGCGAAAGAAGCGTTGATTGAAGGGTTTTTCAATGCCGCTTCTCTGGTCTCTACGAATGGAATTGAAACGCGCGAGGGCGTGTTTGCACTTTTGCCGATCACATTGGTTGTTTTTATTGTAATTATCGGCGGCGGAACCTTTTCCACCGCTGGCGGGTTAAAACATTATAGAATTGGCGGGATGCTGGTTTTGTCCCTGCGTGAAATCCGGCGTTTGATTTATCCCAGTGCAATTGGATCAGAAAAATTTGGCAGCCAAGCATATGATAGCAATTTATTGCAGGCAATCTGGTCCTATTTCACAGTCGCAATTCTCGCGCTGTGTCTGTTCACTTTTGTTTTGAATATGAATGGAATTAGTTTCAATGCGGCTTTAATTGCGGCTCTTTCTGCATTTTCCAACATTGGCCCATTGTATAATTCCGCCTGGTCATCGCAAGCTGGCGGGGAATGGCCTGCATTTGCTGATTTTTCAAATTTGTCGAAAATTACCATAATGGTGTTGATGGTTTTGGGTCGGATTGAGATTTTGGCGGTGTTGGCTGTTTTGAATATTAAGTTCTGGTTGCGCCGGTAATTAATCCGGTTTTTGGTGCAAATATTCAATTCTTCTACGAATCTTGCTTGCCATAAGGTGCAGAACATTCCTATGCTTTATTTATGGGCAATCTTTTCGACATAGTTGAAGGGCGTATTTTGATATTTATTTCGATTGGTGATTGCAAAAAATAATAATAAGCGCGCGGAAGAACGAGGGCAAAAATAATGGTTGAGCGAACACAAAATTTACAAGATGCGTTTTTAAATCACGTTAGAAAAAATAAAATTTCACTGACTATCTTTTTGGTAAATGGGGTAAAACTTACCGGAGTCGTTACCTGGTTTGACAATTTTTGCGTATTGTTGCGCCGTGATGGCCATTCGCAACTGGTTTATAAACACGCAATTTCTACTATAATGCCAAATGAGCCAATGAATATGTTTGAAGGCGGAGAAACGCCAGCTAAGGAAGACTGATTGGGCGACTTAACCTCCAGGAAATCCAACGAAAAAGGCCCCGCAAAATTTCAGTTGATTGAAGAAGAACTCAAGCGACGTGAAAAAGCTGTCGTAATTGTTCCTGTAATTGCATCGAATGTAAAAAAAACTGCCCAATCTCCCAATTCTGCGGCTTCAAGAACCAATGAAGCCCGTCTTGAGGAGGCTATTGGTCTTGCAGAGGCGATTAATCTTGAAATTGTTCATGCTGATCTGGTGTTTCTTAAAAAGCCAAAGCCATCGACATTGATGGGCTCAGGCAAAGTTGAAGAACTTGCCGGGATAATTGCCTCAAGAGAGGCCGGACTGGTTATTATAGATCATCCATTGACACCCGTTCAGCAACAGAAGCTTGAAGAGGCATTTCAAACCAAGGTGCTTGATCGCACTGGTCTTATACTGGAAATCTTTGGTGCGCGAGCGCAAACCAAGGAAGGCCGATTGCAGGTTGAGCTGGCGCATTTGAACTATCAAAAAGGCCGGTTGGTAAGAACATGGACCCACCTTGAACGGCAACGCGGTGGCTTGAGCTTTATCGGTGGCCCGGGTGAAACACAGATCGAATCGGATAGGCGCCAGTTGCAGGAGCGAATTGGGCGGCTTGAAAATGAGTTGGCAAAGGTGCGAAAAACCAGGCAGCTGCACCGGAGCCGGCGGCAAAAAGTACCGCATCCGGTTGTTGCTCTCGTCGGCTATACCAATGCCGGTAAATCCACTCTGTTTAACAAGATAACCAAGGCCAACGTGATGGCCGAAGATCAGTTATTTGCGACACTTGACCCCACTTTACGAAAGATAAATTTACCTGAGGGAACGCGCGCCATATTTTCAGATACGGTTGGATTCATATCGGACCTGCCCACTCATTTGATCGCCGCATTCAGGGCAACGCTCGAAGAGGTGGTTGAGGCTGATCTGATTTTGCATGTGAGAGATATTGCGCAGGCAGACAGTGCTGCGCAAGCGAAAGATGTTGACGACATTCTTACCCAATTAGGTATTGAAACTGGTGGTAGCGACAAGATTATTGAGGTCTGGAAT
Organism: Rhizobiaceae bacterium; assembly: GCA_026981655.1. Lineage (GTDB taxonomy): Bacteria > Pseudomonadota > Alphaproteobacteria > Rhizobiales > Rhizobiaceae > SZUA-100. The sequence goes on from JALSIJ010000269.1 coordinate 18,335, forward strand.
AAGATTGATCTGATTAAGCATGAGCCGGATGATGCGGCAGGCGATGATCAGGTGAAACCTTCAGATTTGCTTCCTGATCCCAACAGCCCAATGCCGATAAAGGTGTCGGCGCTGACAGGTGAGGGGCTTTCATTGTTATTAAGCGAAATTGAATTGCGCCTGTCCAGCGGCAGTCAGGTTGTTGATTTAAAAATTGATGCTGCAAAAATGAATGTCCTTCCGTGGATATATCAAAACACCCATGTGATTGACCGCATCGACAATGATGCCGGTCTGGTCGAGTTAAAGGTGAGAGTTAATTCTCGTTTAAAAGATGAGTTAATTAGAATATCTTATTGATTTTAAATAATTTAACACCTTACTTCGCAAACAAGGCTTACTTTTTTCAGGTTGAGTTCTTGATGTGGAGTTCTTGATCTTGCATTGGTATAACGCGGCAATAACTATCGTATTATTATTCAGGGGATTAAATTGGAGCAGCAGCCAGATGAGTCGACAGCCCCAGATCAAGAGCCATTTTACGAAAATGATGGCGCGATTAAAGCGGCGTTTCTGACTGAAATTCTTGCGGCAATTGAAGCAAGAAATGCTGAATTTATAGCGACAGAGATTGCGCATCTGCACGAGTCTGAACTTGGCGACTTGCTGGAAGCGCTTGATGCTGAACAACGTCAGGCGCTGGTTGAACTATCAGGCAAGAGCTTTGATTTAACCTCCTTGACAGAGGTCGACGAGGCCATTCGGCTCGAAATTGTGGATGCAATGCCGAATGAGCAGATTGCGGAAGCTTTTCGAGATCTGGATTCTGACGATGCCGTCTTCATTCTGGAGGATATGGATGCCTCAGATCAGAAGGAAATTCTATCGAAAATTCCGATACAGGAACGCGTCGGACTGCAACGGGCGTTGGATTATCCAGAAGATACCGCCGGTCGGCGTATGCAGACAGAATTTATCGCTGTGCCGCCTTTCTGGTCCGTTGGCCAGACCATCGATCATATGCGTGAAGCAGATGATTTACCTGATCGTTTCAGTGAAATTTTTGCTATTGAGCCGACATTCAAACTGGCGGGCACCGTTGAACTCGACAAGCTGTTGCGTTCTAAACGCGATACCCGAATACAAGAGATATTGAGCGAAAACCTTCATCCTATCCCAGCGACCCTGGATCAGGAAGAAGCTGCTATGGTGTTTGAACGTTATGACCTTTTATCGGCACCAGTGATTGATGAGAATGAGCGTCTGGTCGGTGTATTGACCATTGATGATGTTGTTGATGTCATCCACGAAGAGGCCGAGGAAGATATTAAATTGCTTGCCGGTGTGGGGCATGAGGAACTTTCTGATAGTGTTTTTGAAACCGCAAAGTCTCGATTTGTCTGGCTGTTTGCAAATTTGATTACGGCAATAGTTGCTTCGCTCGTTATTGGATTGTTCGATGCGACGATTGAGCAAATGGTGGCACTTGCCGTGTTGATGCCGATCGTTGCCTCGATGGGAGGCAATGCGGGTACGCAAACCATGACGGTGGCTGTGAGGGCGCTATCGACCCGAGATATTGATACCTATAATGCCAAGCGGATTATTCGACGTGAGGTATTTGTCGGTGGGATAAATGGTGTTGTGTTTGCCCTGTTGGTTGGGATAATTGCAACCATTTGGTTCTCCAATATTCAGTTGGGCGTTATTATTGCAATCGCAATGATCATAAATATGATATTTGCCGCGTTGGCCGGTATCCTAATTCCGCTTAGCCTGCACAGGTTGGAAATTGATCCGGCAATTGCATCCAGTGTATTCGTGACAACTATTACTGATGTTGTCGGCTTCTTTGCCTTTTTGGGTCTGGCGTCATTTTGGCTGCTGTCTTAATATTCGAGCGTTCCAGCGCATACTTAATCCAAATATGCGATTCAAAAGTGTTTTGATTGACTTTTACGTAAAATGAATTCAATAGGGGCGCAGAATTGCATTTTTAGATTGCAAGGGAGCCAGTTTAATATCCAACGGGATTACTGATGAGTGAATTTTATACTATTACCGAACTCACCAAGGAATTTGGTATTTCAACCCGGACCATTCGTTTTTATGAGGACGAGGGCCTGATAAATCCAATACGTCGCGGGCGGACGCGCCTGTTTCGACCGGTTGATCGTGGGCTGCTTAAACTGATTTTACGCGGCAAGCGCTTGGGTTTTTCCATTGCTGAAATTCGCGAAATCATTGAGATGTACAAAACACCGCCCGGCGAGGCAGGACAAATGCGGTTGTTGATTAAAAAGGTCAATGAACGCCGCGAAGAGCTTTATCAAAAACGCCTTGATATTGAAGAAACTCTTGCTGAGTTGGATAATGCAGAAGAAGCCTGCCTTGCTCGTATGGCTGAGCTTGGCGTTTCACAATAGCTGAAGGATCAAGTCGCACACTAGAGCGTGTCCTTCTTTGGCGGAATCACTCTATTTTCTTTCGCTCACGGCCACTTGAGCTTGAGCTCGGCCTTTGCGGGAGCGATGCATTCGCACCGGGCCACTCTTAGTGGCTTGACTGCTTCTATGTAAACATGAAAGCGTCTAAACCCAGCGACGAACCTTCCTTGTATATTCATTCCATTCTTGTCCGAATTTAGCCTTCAGATGTATTTCCTCACGTTTGATAGCCAATTCTTCGATGGCAAAAATAGCTATCGCGGCGGTGATAAGCTGCCAGGGATTGGCTGTGGCTAATCCAATTCCGCTTATAATTACAATATCAGCAACATAGATGGGGTTTCTGGACCAGCGAAAGGGACCTTTTGTTGCAAGATGGCTGGCGGCTTTATTCGGCATGATTGTTGTATCAATGCTCTTGAATGTTATAAATGCCCAGACAGCGACGGCCAATGCCAGTATCACCATCAAGACGCCCAACGGCCAAAATGTGGCACTGATACTTGAAATCCAGTCAAGTGGCTCAATTTTTTGTGCAATCCAGCCGATGGCGATCGCTGCAAGTGTTATGATTGGAGGCCAGGGAATAGTGTTTGGTTTTTTGCTGTAATCTGCCAATTTCAATCTGCTTTTTGCTGGTATTTTCAATATCTACAGATACATTGCCTGCAATAAGTATTTGATGTCAAATAACGATTGGATGAGCAGATGGGTATTGAAATTCGACCGCTGGAACCAAATGACAAAGACCAATGGTTGGCGCTATGGAGTGGCTATCTTGCTTATTATAAAACTAAAATTTCGGATGAAGTGAGCGAAGTTACCTGGCAACGGATTTTGGACAAAGAATTTAATATCAATGGGTATTGTGCGGTTGATAAAACTGGGAATTTATTGGGCTTTGTCCATTTTCTCTATCATCCGGTTACATGGTCTAAAGCCTCACGTTGTTATCTTGAAGATCTGTTCACTTCCACTGATGCACGCGGAAAAGGTGTTGGCAGAGCGCTGATCAATGCCGTTTACGATGCGGCTGATAAACATGGTGCGGATCAGGTGTACTGGCTCACCGAGGACTTTAATACCACAGCTCACTTGCTTTATGACAAGGTTGCAAAAAGAACACCTTTCATTAAATATGCGCGCTAAATTACACCAAATTCCAGTCACACCCAACCCGGACCATTCTCATGATTCCCAATGATCTGCCGCAATTGAATTTCAATCTTGGCGAAGACGCCGATATGCTGCGAGATAGTGTTCGATCATTCTCTCAGGACCGTATCGCGCCACTGGCGGAAAAGATTGACAAGGAAGACTGGTTTCCAATTGAGCTTTGGCCGGAAATGGGAGCATTGGGTCTGCATGGCATAACAGTCGATGAAAAATGGGGTGGTGCGGGAATGGGTTATCTCGAACATTGCATTGCAATGGAGGAGGTTTCTCGCGCCTCTGCTTCCGTCGGTCTGTCATATGGCGCACATTCAAACCTTTGCATCAATCAGCTAAGTCGCTGGGGCAATGATGATCAAAAATCGCGTTATCTTGAACAACTGATTACCGGCGAACACCTTGGCGCTTTGGCGATGAGTGAACCTGATGCCGGTTCTGACGTGGTCTCGATGAAGCTGCGCGCCGACAAAAAAGGCGATCATTATGTACTTAATGGTTCAAAATTCTGGATCACCAATGCACCTCAGGCCAATACGCTGATCGTTTACGCAAAAACTGATATGGATGCCGGATCGCGAGGGATTACCGCATTTCTGGTTGAAAAAGAATTTGCAGGTTTTTCGATTGCACAAAAACTCGATAAATTGGGCATGCGCGGCTCTGAAACCGGTGAACTGGTTTTTGAAAATTGCGAAGTGCCAGAGGAAAATATTCTTGGAACTTTGAATGAGGGTGTCAAAGTGCTGATGTCTGGCCTCGATTATGAGCGCACAGTGCTTGCCGCCGGTCCACTTGGTATTATGCAGGCCTGTATGGATATTGTGCTGCCCTATATTCATGACCGCAAACAATTCGGAAAACCCATTGGTACATTTCAACTCGTGCAGGGCAAGGTTGCTGATATGTATGTGACGATGAATGCCTGTAAGGCCTATGTATATTCTGTTGCCTCTGCCTGCGACCGCGGCGAGACCACACGTCAGGATTCTGCCGGTGCAATACTTTACGCCGCAGAAAAGGCCACCCAAACCGCGTTGGATGCTATTCAACTGCTTGGTGGCAATGGATATATCAATGATTATCCAACCGGCCGATTGCTGCGTGATGCCAAACTTTACGAGATCGGAGCTGGTACAAGCGAAATCAGGCGCATGTTGATAGGCCGAGAGCTGTTTGAAAAAAGCAGTTAAGTTGATTTGATCGCTCCAGATTAACCGCTAAACTGATTATCATGGTTGGAGCTCGTCATGTGCAATACTGCAAGTGATGTCTTTGCATTCGTACCCGGTTTAAAGTCATTCTACAGATCGCCCGACAAGCGGTTTGGTCTGGCGGTCAGTACAGATTTAATGATGGAAAGGATAAATTCAGATGTTCATATACTCAGGCAATTTGTTTAAAACAGCTTTTTTCGCAGTGATAATTGCAGTCGGTATTGCTGGGCTTTCAAGTCAGGCTGCCAATGCGGATGGTTATCCAATCAATCAGAATACATATGTTGTTGGCGTAGCATCCTGGGATGTGTTGAATATTCGTAAATGGCCAGCCCCGCGTTCCAGAATAGTTGGGTCCGTCGATCCTGGAGCTCGGGTATGGGTAGAACGCTGTATAGTAAAACCTCGAGCCACCGACTGGTGCAAAATATCATGGCGGGGCCAATATGGATGGGTAAATTCCAAGTTTTTGGACATGTATTAAGTCGTGTAATTTACCAAACTGGCCGGCTGTCTTATATTTCAACGGTTTTTTAACCGCAATTTGGATTTTCTCTCTAAAGGTCCAAATTTAGATATGCGACAAGCCGAATATTAATCTGAATTTTGCAATTTAGTGTTTTGATCAACCTTCAAACCGAAGGGGACCGGTCAAAAATACTATGATATTCAGCTCGTTAGATTTCATTATATATTTTCTGCCAGTGGTTTTTACGACCTTTTGGCTTGCGAACCTGTATTCGAAGAAATTATCGATACTGGTGCTCTGCGTTTCTTCAATGGCATTTTATGCCTATTGGAAATGGGAATATACGCTGCTTTTTGCCGGTTCGATCCTGATCAACTATTTATGCTATCGCCTGATTGAAGCCTCCGGCAAGGTTGCCGTTCTAAAAACTGGCATCATCGCAAACTTGTTGCTGATCGCTGTTTATAAATACGCAAATTTTTTCGTATCCGATGTTGCGCAATATGAGCCCTGGCAACAGTATGTTGAAAACATTATACTGCCGTTGGGCATTAGCTTTTTCACATTCCAGCAGGTTTCATTTCTTGTTGATAGCTACCGCGAAAAGCAGGAGCGGGTGAGCCTGCTCAACTATTTTGCCTATGTTTCGTTTTTCCCACAGCTTATTGCCGGGCCGATTGTTCGCCACGATGAGTTTCTTTATCAGCTCAACGAGAAACTTAACCTCAAGGCTAATTTCGTTCGTGGGTTGTTGTTTTTCTCGATTGGTTTGGCGAAGAAGGTGATGATTGCCGATACGCTTTCAGCCTATGTTAAACTTGGATATGCAGATCCGACTTTGCTTAGCACACCAGATGCATGGATGCTGTCGCTGCTCTATACATTCCAGCTTTATTTTGATTTCTCAGGCTATAGCGATATGGCGATTGGTCTGGCGCTGATGTTTGGCCTGCAATTGCCGCAAAACTTTCATTCGCCTTACAAGTCCGCCAGCATTCAGGAATTCTGGCAACGCTGGCACATGACCCTGTCTCGCTGGCTGCGCGATTATTTGTATATTCCACTGGGTGGTTCGCGAAATGGCGAATTGCGCACCTATATGGCCCTGCTGGCGACAATGTTCCTTGGCGGGCTTTGGCATGGGGCAGGGTGGACATTTGTTGTGTGGGGCGCGGCACACGGTGTGGCTCTTGCAATCAACCGTATGTGGTCGAAAGCTGGTTTTAAATTGCCGATGATCATTGGCTGGATGTTGACATTCTTGTTTGTAGTCAACCTTTGGGTCGTGTTCAGGGCTGAAAATTTTGGCCTTGCTGCTCAAGTTTATACACAGATGTGGGATGTGGCGACATTGCTTAATCCGCAGAGCTGGGTGCATCAGATATTCCAACCCAACCTTTGGCTCGCCCTTGGTGCTTTGGTCATCATCGTGACCGCTATGCCAAATTCGTGGCAGATGGATGCCTGGTATCAAGAAAATCGCAGCGTTGCCCGTCAGGCTATCGGGTATTTTTCGTTCGGATTGTTTTTCATGTTTTCGGTCAAACGAATGATGGAAGCATCCGCCCCCAGTGAATTTATTTATTTTCAGTTTTAGGGAGAGGATATCATGCGGCTTTTTGCTTTTATTACCGGTGTTTTCGCAGCCCTAATGCTGTTTGTTGCCAGCCCATATTTGTTGAAAGATAATGCTGCCAAGGCATCCTATTGGATACCCAAGGTATTCACTTATCAGGATCAATTGCTGGCCAAGCGCGACAATCGTCCCAAACTGGTGATTATTTCCGGTTCCAATGGCATTTACGGATTTGATGGCAACTATCTGGAAAAATACACTAATTTTGATGTGGTCAATATGGCTGTTCATATCGGGTTTGACTTGAGCCTGTATAAAAACCGGTTGGCCGGAAAATTGAAGCGTGGTGATGTGGTCATTGCACCTCTTGAACATGGTCTTTACCGTCGCGAGGAAACAACTGATTTCCATCAGAAGCAAAATCTTTTGTGGATGCAGCGTTTCTTTGATTATGATACGTGGATTGAGAAGCTTACCTATAATCTCGAAACACCATCTGAGATTTATTTTGACCTCGCATTGCAGAAAGTTATGGGTAAGAAGCGTGATCTTGCCGGTCTTGCTGCACTTGGTAACGATAGAATTACGGCACCGCGTATAATGCCAAAACGTAAACCCTTGCACGTGAGCCTTGCAGACAAGGACGGGTTTTTCAACATTCCACTTGCACCAAGTAAGTCTGTCTTAAAAATTTTTGCCAGGCAAAAGCGCCCCTATACAGCGCTGCCGGTGAGTGCTGCATCTGGAACCAGTGCAATCGCCAAATTACAGGAATTGAAAGCATCTGTTGAAGCGCAAGGTGCAAAGTTTTATTTAACCTGGCCGACAATGGCAGAGCTTAAATCTCACTCCCGCTATGACAAGAAACTGGTGAAAAGTTACAAGCGTTTCCAGGCCGCACTAAAAAGCTCCAATCTGGATATGATCTGCAATCCGGCAAAGCAGTTTATTCCAGCAAAATATTTCAGTGATACGGTTTATCACGTAAATGCCTGGGGTGCGATTGAGCGATCAATCAATCTTGCACAATGTCTAAAACGTATTGAAGGCAGTGTCTTTCAGATAGCCAATTCGGTAGATCAGCATTCAGTGGAAAATCAATTGTCTATTCGCAGCAGTCGTACAAAAATGCTGGCCCCATTTGAGGTGGCATTGCGCGACTTAAATGTTGTGAAAGGCGGGCTTGAGGCCTATTACCGCGATCATGGGGCCTATCCAAAGTCGAGTGACGATGGCAAGGGGTGGGATGGACCTCGTTCCAAATGGGGAGAGCGCACCAAGGTCTGGATAAAGGATCTCGTACCTGATTATATTGATGCATTACCCGTCGATTGGCGCAACTCCAATAGTGTTGATTACCAATATTTATACAAATCGAACGGTAAAGTGTTCAAAATGATGAATCGCAGGCCACCTGACTGCCAATTGGCAAAGACCATAGTTCCCAAGTTTTCTGACGTATCACGGAATTGCTGGGCTTATGGAATTTATCAGGGCTACGCCAAGACCTGGTGACGGAGTCGACCACCAGATTGGCGGGTCAAATGGTAACAGTTACAATCTCACAATTGAGCAATATTAATTGGGCCTGAATGTAAAGGATGCGGTATCATGAGAACTTTATCCGAAAAAATTTCGATGCTTGAGATTGGCGGGCGTAAAATTCCTCGCGATGAGGCAGGTTTTTTGATGGAACCAGTCGACTGGGATAGGGACGTTGCTAAATTTATTGCAGCTGAAGAAAATATCGAATTGAACAGTGAGCATTGGGATATTATCAAATTTGTTCGCGACAGTTTTGAACGTGATGCGATTACACCGGATGCCAGACTTGCCTATCGGTTTGTCGCTGATACATCGGGGTTAGGTCGAAATGAATCCCGTAAACACTTTTATGATTTGTTTCCCTATGGCTATGTCACACAAACCTGCAGAATAGCTGGAATGCGACAACCGAGAACATGGAGCACTGGGTAGTCATTGGCTGATTTGGTGTGGCGAAGATTGCCATGAAAATATCGCGATTGCGACGCCGATATTTTGGCACCATACCTGCGGTCAAACTGGTGCTAATATTAAGCCTGAACTAGGTATGTATGGATTCATGTGTAAATCTGAATTAGCATGATTTACACTTAAATTCTATCTCTAAGTTCAGGATGGTTTTCCCATGAAAATGACCACAGAAGAAGCCTTTGTAAAAGTACTACAAATGCATGGTATCGAACATGCATTTGGTATTATTGGTTCGGCGTTCATGCCGATTTCCGACCTTTTTAACAAGGCTGGGATTACGTTTTGGGATGTGGCTCATGAAACCAATGGTGGTTTGATCTGTGATGGCTATACCCGCTCAACCGGTAAAATGGCGATGGCGATTGCGCAAAACGGGCCGGGGATTACCGGATTTGTGACGCCGATTAAAACGGCCTACTGGAACCATACGCCGATGTTGCTGGTAACGCCGCAGGCGGCCAATAAGACCATCGGGCAGGGTGGGTTCCAGGAAGTTGAGCAAATGGCGCTTTTCCGCGATATGGTTTGTTATCAGGAAGAGGTGCGCGACCCTTCCCGTATGGGCGAGGTGCTCAACCGGGTTATTGAGAAAGCCATTCGTGGTTCTGCGCCAGCGCAAATCAATGTGCCGCGCGATATGTGGACGCAAGTGATTGATATTGAATTGCCGCAGATTGTGCGGCTGGAGCGTCCTGCCGGTGGAGCGGAGGCCGTTACTGAAGCCGCGCGGCTGCTTTCTGAGGCTAAATCTCCCGTCATATTGTCGGGTGCTGGCGTTGTTATTGGTGATGCAATTGATGAATGTGTGGCACTGGCTGAACGGCTGGATGCGCCGGTTTGCAGTGGTTATCAGCATAATGATTCGTTCCCCGGTTCCCATCCACTTGCGGCCGGGCCATTGGGATATAACGGTTCAAAAGCTGCGATGGAATTGATTGCGCAGGCCGATGTGGTTCTGGCTCTTGGTACAAGGCTCAATCCGTTTTCGACCTTGCCGGGTTATGGCATTGATTACTGGCCGAAGGACGCAAAAATTATTCAGGTTGATATGAATTCAGACCGCATTGGACTGACCAAAAAAGTAACTGTAGGCATTTGTGGCGACGCGAAACTGGTAGCCAAAAGCATTTTGGCGCAACTGGCACCTAACGCGGGTGATGCGGGGCGTGAAGATCGCAAGGCGCTCATTCATCAGACAAAATCCGCATGGCTGCAAACCCTTGCCAGCATGGACCACGAGGATGATGATCCTGGTACGCATTGGAACGAAAGTTCTCGCGAGCGCGATCCTGATCGCATGTCTCCGCGTATGGCTTGGCGTGCTATTCAGGATGGATTGCCGAAGGATGCGATCATTTCCAGCGACATCGGCAATAATTGCGCGATTGGTAATGCCTATCCACGTTTTGATGAGGGCCGCAAATATCTGGCTCCGGGTCTGTTTGGCCCGTGCGGATATGGATTTCCGGCAATCATTGGCGCAAAAATTGGCTGCCCTGATATGCCGGTTGTCGGCTTTGCCGGAGATGGTGCATTTGGGATCTCAATGAATGAGATGACCTCGATTGGCCGCGAGGATTGGCCCGCCGTTACAATGGTTATTTTCCGTAATTACCAATGGGGCGCTGAAAAACGAAATACCACCCTTTGGTATGATAATAATTTCATTGGCACCGAACTTGATCCTCACTTGAGTTATGCCAAAGTCGCAGAGGGTTGTGGGTTGAAAGGTGTCACCGTCAATACGCAAGCTGAATTGACGAGCACATTGGTGCAGGCCTGTGAAGATCAGGCCAAGGGGGTGACAACTTTTATTGAGGTCATTCTCAATCAGGAGTTGGGCGAACCTTTCCGCCGTGATGCAATGACTGCACCTGTGGAAGTTGCCGGTATTGATCCTGCCGATATGCGGCCGCAGAAAGTTTAGTTGTTCCAGTTCGCAAACAATTGCATCTTAAAATTTGAAATTGCCAACCCCGCTCAAACTTTATTTGGGCGGGGCTGTTTGCATTGGCAATAATTTTGGTATTTGCGATTCTGTATTTTTCAATATACGGCTAAAAAATCCCGAAAACGCGATAATATTATACGGGCAGGGCTGCTTTCTGGCTTTATTTCCCGCATCGCCGGTGTTGATGGCAAGGTGGTTTTAATTTGTATATTCAACCTTGTCCGGGCTGTGATTGTGCGCCGTGCAAGCCTGGTGATGTATCTGTTCCTGTCTTTGATAACATCGCTGTTCTATTACCTTTTCTTCGATCTGATGAGCGAACCGATAGACTGGTGTGTTGTAAATTCAGGCGTGCCAGCAACTATTAAGTGCTCTTGTTGGGGGTTCAATTTTCTTCATATATCATGAGAAAATCGGTCCAATATGTTTTCTCGTTCTGTTGATATTTCTCGCAGCAACTGGACTTTTCTGCGTTAACCTGTAAACATGCGAATAAATGAATAGGATAATGTATGAGCGCGGAACCAATTCTCAATCTTGATGAACCTGTCGGGGACGAGGTACGTCAGACCACCTGTTACATGTGTGCCTGTCGCTGTGGAATTAATGTTCACATGCGTGATGGCAAGGTTCGATATATTGAGGGCAACCGCGATCACCCCATTAATAAGGGTATTTTGTGCGCCAAAGGTTCTGCTGGAATCATGCAGCATTATTCTCCAGCCCGGCTAAAAGCACCGATGCTGCGTACCGGGCCACGTGGTTCTGGTGAATATAAGGAAATCACCTGGGAAGAGGCGATGGAGAAGGCCGTCAGTTGGCTGAAACCTCTGCGTGAAAAACCTAAAAAACTTGCATTCTTTACCGGGCGCGATCAATCACAATCTTTCACCAGCCTTTGGGCTAAACAATTTGGCACGCCAAATTATGCTGCTCATGGTGGCTTTTGCTCGGTCAATATGGCGGCTGCCGGCATTTACACCATTGGTGGTGCATTCTGGGAATTTGGTTCACCGGACTGGGACCGAACAAAATTGTTTGTTATGTTTGGTGTGGCTGAAGACCATGACAGCAATCCGATTAAAGCAGGGCTTGGCAAGATCAAGAAAAATGGCGCGCGGTTTGTATCGGTAAACCCGATCCGCACCGGCTATTCTGCCATAGCGGATGACTGGTTGGGTATTCGTCCTGGCACGGATGGTTTGTTGATCATGTCGCTGATTCACGAACTGTTTAAAAACCGCAAGATTGATCTCGATTATCTGATCCGTTATTCAAACGCGCCCTGGCTAGTAATTAATGCTCCGGATACCGAGAATCACGGATTGTTCGCCCGCGATAAGGACGGTAATGAACTGGTTATTGATTCTAAAACCGGCAAAACCGTTTCGCGGCACAAAAAAGGTGTCACAGCAGCTCTAACCGGCAAGATTAAGCTCAAGGATGGTGCATCGGCACGTCCGGCGCTTGAGTTGATGGCCGAGGAATATCTGAAGGAAGAACACTCGCCAGATGCGGTTGCTGAAACCACTGGAATTGATGCTAAAACCATCAAAGGTCTTGCTGCCGAAATTGCTCGCGTTGCCTTTGAGGAAGAAATTGTTATCGAGCAGCCGTGGACGGATATGAAAGGCGAAAAACATGATCGCTTTATTGGTCGCCCGGTTTCTTTCCATGCCATGCGTGGTATTTCTGCCCATTCGAACGGTTTTCAAACCTGCCGTGCCTTGCATGTTTTACAGGTGCTGATCGGTTCTGTTGACGTGCCGGGTGGATTTAGAAACAAACCACCATATCCAAAACCAGTTTCAGCCCATCCGCGCCCCCATACCTTGATGCATCCTTTCTTGCCCGGTCAACCTTTGGCCGGTCCGCATCTGGGTTATCCAACAGGGCCTGAAGATTTGCTGCAGGACGTTGATGGAGTTGCCTGCCGTATCGACAAAGCCTTTACTTGGGAAGCGCCGATGGCGGTGCACGGTCAAATGCATATGGTGATTGCCAACGCTCATGCGGGCGATCCCTATAAGATTGATACTTTGTTTCTTTATATGGCCAATATGGCCTGGAATTCCTCGATGAATACCCGTGGCACAATCGAAATGCTCGAGGACAAGGACCCGGAAACAGGCGAATATAAAATTCCCCACATCATTTACTCTGATGCTTATTCGAGTGAAATGGTGGCCTATGCTGATTTGATTTTGCCGGATACGACCTACCTTGAACGGTATGATTGTATCTCTTTGCTTGATCGTCCAATTTCCGAACCTGATGCGGTTTGTGATTCCATTCGCTGGCCCGTGGTTGAGCCTGAGCGCGAAGGCCATGAGGGCGTTCGTGGTTTTCAGTCTGTACTTCTGGATCTTGGCGTTCGGCTTAAACTGGAAGAGTTTGTTGATCTTGATGGCAAGGCAATTTACAAAGACTATGCCGATTATATGATCAACCATTTGCGCCGCCCGGGCGTTGGGCCTTTGGCCGGCTTCCGTGGCAAGGACGGTAAAAGTGAGGGGCGGGGAGACCCTAACCCGGATCAAATTGAAGCCTATAAAAAGAACGGCTCATTTTGGAAAAAGAAAATTCCAATGGAAGCGCAATTCTTCAAGCATGCAAACAAGGCCTATCAGGATTTTGCTGTTGAAATGGGCTTTTTTGATGAGCCATCTCCGGTGGTGTTTCAGCTCTATTCTGAAGAAATGCAGAAATTTCGGCTTGCCGGTATGGGGTTGCGTGAACCGCAGCCACCGGAACATTTGCGCCAACAGGTGACCGATTGCTTTACACCGCTGCCTAGCTGGTATGAGCCATTTGAAGAAGCCGGGGTTGATAATTCAGAATACCCGCTTCATGCGCTGACACAGCGACCAATGGCTATGTACCATTCATGGGGTTCGCAAAATGCTTGGTTGCGTCAGATTCACACCAAAAATCCGCTCTATGTGCCGGGTGCGGTATGTGATGAGCATGACTTGAAAGATGGCGATTGGGCCTGGGTTTCTTCATGGCACGGGAAAATCAAAGTCGAGATTGCCCGTATGGATGCGGTTAATAACAAAACACTTTGGACATGGAATGCGATCGGAAAACGTGGCGGCGCATGGGCGCTGGATGCTAAAGCACCGGAGGCAACCAAGGGCTTTTTGCTCAATCATTTGATCAGCGAGTTGTTGCCGCCAAAGGGCGACGGTCGCAGGTGGTCTAATTCAGATCCGATTACCGGTCAGGCATCCTGGTTTGATCTTCGCATCAAAATCGAAAAGGCAGAAGAGGGCGGCACGGTCAGCGAACCCCATTTTAAGCCGCAAAAACGCCCCGGTGATAATGAGAAAACGCCAATAGTATTGAGATTTGGTCAGGAGTGGACGAAATGACAACACTCCCGCAAAGCACAGACAAAAAACTAGGCCTTGTCATTGATCTCGACACCTGTGTTGGCTGTCATGCCTGTGTCATTGCCTGCAAGGAATGGAATACCGGCGGATATGGCAGCGCCTTGTCAGACCAGCAACCCTATGGTGCTGAGCCTGAGGGATCGTTCTTAAACCGTATTCACACATTTGAAATTGTACCCGAAGGCGGCGAGGTGATCGACCAGTCGGCGGATTCTCGCGTGGTTCATTTTCCCAAATCCTGCCTGCATTGTGAGGACGCACCCTGCGTTACGGTTTGCCCAACGGGTGCCTCTTACAAGCGCGCGGAAGATGGTATTGTTCTGGTCGATGAAGACAAATGCATGGGCTGCGGGCTGTGCGCTTGGTCTTGTGCTTACGGCGCGCGCGAAATGGATATTTCTGCCGGCATAATGAAAAAATGTACGCTCTGCGTCGACCGTATTTACAATGAGACGATCCCGGAAGTAGACCGTATTCCATCCTGTGTGCGAACCTGTCCGGCCGGTGCCAGACATTTTGGCGATCTTGGCGACCCGCAATCTGATGTATCAATACTTGTGGCGGAACGCGGCGGGTTTGATCTGATGCCGGAGCAGGGCAACAAGCCAACCAATAAATATTTGCCACCAAGGGAGCGCAAGCCTTTATCTGATGCGGTAAACACCGGGTTTGAAGCTGCAAATTCCGATAATGTCGGCGATGCGACTGGATTTTTTGGCTGGATTGATAAGACCCTTTCGAAGGGTTCCAACAATTCCAAAGTGGGAGAAGAGTAATGCATCCCGCCTATTCAGTGATCTTTTTTACAACATTAACCGGCGCCGGATATGGATTGGCTGCCTTGCTCGGATTTGGCCTTGCGGACCCGACAATGTTATCGGCTAAACTCGGCTACTTTCTGGCACTTGGTCTGATTACCGTCGGATTGTTATCTTCGACCTTGCATCTGGGTAATCCTAAAAATGCAATTCGGGCATTTTCTCAATGGCGTTCAAGCTGGTTGTCGAGGGAAGGGGTGTTGGCAATTGTTACCTTCGTTCCTGTAACAATTTTGGCATACACCAATATTTTCATGGATATGCATATTGGCTGGCTGGGTTGGGTATCCGCTGTATTGAGCATGATGACCGTCTACAGCACGTCGATGATTTATGCATCTATTAGAACTGTAAACCTGTGGAACACCTGGTTGACCTCGGCCAGCTATCTGCTGTTTTCCAATGCTGGAGGCGCTGTTATTTTGACCGCTTTGCTGGCGCTGTTTGAAGGCGGTTCCGGTGATATGCCCAAAATTGCCATTGTTGCTTTGGTTGTCGCATGGATTGCCAAATGGTTTTGGAACAAACGTCAAAGTGAAGGCTATGGCGGTTCAACTATGGCAACGGCTACCGGGCTTGGCCATCTTGGAAAAGTTAGATTATTGGAGCGCCCGCATGCAATGGAAAACTATCTGACCCGTGAAATGGGTTTTCGCGTGGCGCGTAAACATGCGGCAAAATTGTGGAATATTGCGGTGCTTATGGGGCTGTTGGTGCCAGCCGTCATGCTCGCAATTGCCTTTGGATTGCAAGGGTCGACCACAGCAATTTTGCTTTCTGTTATTGCCGTAATTACACATATGATTGGTATGCTGGTCGAACGCTGGTTGTTCTTTGCTACGGCAAAACACGCAGTATCTCTGTACTATGGCGATACGGCTTTAGACGTTAAATAATTGATACCACCTATTGAGTTCAGAATGTCTGCGTTATTTCGTGAATTATCCCACTTCGTTGGTTAAGCTATCCATTCATTTTGATGAATGGAGATGGTTAGATGTTGCGATGGGGAATTTTATCGACGGCTAATATTGGAATTGAGCAGGTTATTCCTGCTATTCTGAATTCTGACAATGGTATTATTTCTGCTATCGCCAGCCGCGACCAGGCTAAGGCCGAAAAACTAGCACAACGCTTTAACATTCAGCATTGGTTTGGCAGTTATGAGGCCATGCTAGCAAGCGATCTCATTGATGCAGTTTATATACCGCTGCCAACTTCAATGCATGTCGATTGGACGATCAAAGCAGCGAATGCCGGCAAGCATGTATTGTGTGAAAAGCCTATATCGCTCCATGCTGATCAAATAGACGCGATCATGGAGGCGAGGGACCGTAACAAAGTTCTGATCTCTGAAGCCTTTATGGTGACGTATCATCCGCAATGGCACAAAGTGCGTTCACTAATTGCCGAAGGGGCTATCGGCACTTTGAAACGCGTTCAGGCGGCGTTTACCTACCATAATACAGATGCTGAAAATATGCGTAACATATTGGAATTGGGCGGTGGTGCTTTGCCGGATATTGGCGTTTATCCAACCGTTGTGACGCGCTTTGTCACCGGAAAAGAGCCAGTGCAAGTATCCGCAAAGGTAGAACACGATGCCACGTTTAAAACAGACAATTATGCATCATGCCGGGCTGATTTTGGCGCGTTTGAAATGACTATGTATGTATCGACCCAGATGGCGTTGCGACAGGAAATTTCATTTCATGGTGACGAAGGCTGGATCGAAGTGGCCGCACCATTCAATGCCGGCCTTTATGATGCTGATTTCATCACTTTATACAATGAAGACCATAGCCAGGCACAATTGTTCAAATTTCCCGGCGTTAATCAGTACACGCTGCAAGCTGAAGCATTTGTACGTGCCGTAGCAAGTTCTGACCTTATGGGCGCAGAAGAAATCTTTACGCTTGAAAGTTCGAAGAACAATCAAAAATTGATAGACGCAATCTATCGGGCCGGAGATAGCGGTCAGTGGGAGGCGGTTTAATGTTTTCTGTTATAAGAAGAAAATGGTGCCGCTTAGGTGATTTGAACACCTGACCTCCGCATTACGAATGCGATGCTCTACCAACTGAGCTAAAGCGGCAACTCTTATAATGGGTAGCGCTGGCTGCTATGATTCGTCAATATTTATCCCGATTGTATATAGCGCGCTCTATGTTGACTTAGCCTGGCTTTTCAAAAGTTGCACAGAGATAATTTTCCAATCTCCATTATCCTGCTTTTGCAATGAATATAGTGCTACCCATTCTTTGCCTTTTGGGCCGGCAATCAGCACTTCGTGGTGAATTTTTTCACCGTCCGAACGGCTACGGCCAAACGCCCAGTTTTTTGCGCTGTAGATTGGATTGTAGCCGCGTTTGACCATGCGGATGAAGTTATCAACATCGCGGAAGAACACCTGCATGGATGGTGATGCATAGGAGAACGCTTTCTTGTGCGCACCTTGATGGAATGCCTTGATCTGACTTTCGACAACCAGTTGGCTGTCATCCAACTTGTCGGTTTCGCTTTGGGCTAATATTGGGTTGATGTTGGCTATGAGGCCAATTACCAAACCAAATGCAATTATTGCGAAGTTTTGATTATCCATAATTTATCCAATCGCGGTCAAACTAATTGAATTCAAGCCTAACAGCAATTTTGACAATCTGGGTAACCATTCAGCATTGGACATCAAATTATTGAGATTGAGATGGCTGGCAGCGTCGTTTAATCTACAGTGCAGCTTGAATTGATAAAATTGTATCTATCTCATAGATGCTGGGTAAACCACGGTATTGCGGGCTTTCTTGTGTATTTTAGTTCCATAA
>JALSIJ010000270.1 GCA_026981655.1 Rhizobiaceae bacterium
TTCAAGTTGCGCACGCTCAACTTCAAAGCGAGCAGCATTGGCTTTGGTTGAGCGAAGCGCTTTGCCCTTTGGCAATAGGAAGTTACGGGCGTAACCGTCTTTAACCGTTACTTCATCGCCCATCTGGCCAAGCTTGGCGATACGCTCTAGCAGGATAATTTTCATAAGGATTCCTTTCAGGGAAAAGTTGTATTATTTGGGTTATCTGAATTCGGTGGCATGCGGTTTGGATCACGGGCCCGGAGCAGCAAAAGCAGCTCGGCTAGCCCGATAATCAAAAACAGAAAGATCGGCAATGATATTGCGATCAGAACAAAATAGGCAAAGAACAGGATTTGACTGCGGGCTTTTAGCCCCCAGGTGAAATAGTGCATTACCGCCAACCCGATCATGGCAATGGCCATGCCCATTGTTCCGGCAATCACATAAGCGATGCTTTGCAGCGATGGGATAGAGACGGCAATGATTAGTGATACGGCAAATATCGCCAGCGCCGCGCGTGGCAAACCAACGTCGGCGGCGATATTGTCTTTCGGCCGCTCCATTTTAGCGCGTCTGCGCACAAGTCGCTCGGCAAGCCCCATATTCCAGACCAAAATGGCCAGAGAAAATGCCGGGACCAGCAGCGGCAAAAGAGACGCATAAAGCAATGCATTGGTGCGTATTTGCTCTTCATCAATCGTTGCGCCCGCCTGCTCCTGCATTGATACGACCTGCTTCATAAACAGTTCAAACTGAGCCGCGACCAGCTCAACTTCATAGCCATACCAAAGGCCGAGAACGATATAGGCAACTACAAGAGTGAGAGCGAGACGAAATAAAATTTCCGATAGTGGGAACCAGAATTTTCGCCCCTCATCATCTGTTTTGGAAAGGCCAGCCATATGGCCGGCAAATGCGGCCGGGCCGACAATGGTCATGCCGACGATAGCACCGATAGCCAGGCCGCCCGAAGCGCCGGTTGAGAGCGTTGCAACAATCGCGGCAATAATGCCGGCAAGCGAGCCGCGGCTGAAACTGGCGTAAAATATCGGGACGGCAGATACATAGATCAGCAAGGTCAAGAGACCCGGGCGCGTTAAAGCAAGCGCTGCCATGACGGCAGACGCCAGTCCGGCAAGAATACTGAATATAAGCGTCTTTGACTGTATCATGTCGCTGTCCTGCCGGAAAATCCGGGCAGTTAGAGGCAAGACCATTCTCACCCCAACTTTATTATCAATTGCGCAATTAATCTGCCCGACTGATAAGTGTGAAAACAGGCAGACAGTTAGGCCTGCCTGTTATTTGTTTATTTAACCAGATAAGGAATGAGAGCCAGAAAACGGGCGCGCTTGATAGCTTTTGCTAATTCGCGTTGTTTCTTGTGGCTCACAGCGGTAATTCTGGATGGAACGATTTTGCCGCGCTCGGAAATGTAGCGTTGCAGCAATCTTACATCTTTATAGTCGATTTTCTGGGCTTTTTCACCCGTAAATGGGCAGGTTTTGCGACGGCGCTGAAATGGACGTCGTGTTGGCATTTGTTCGATGGCAACCATAATTTAGTAATCCTTATTCAGCAGCAGTATCTGTTTCACTGCGTGTTTCGTTACGGTCAGGGCGTGGACCACGTGGGCGCTCATCACGGCCACCAGGACGGCCACCGGAGCGACCACCACGGCGATCGTCACGATCACTCTTGCGCAGTGGTGCAGAGGGGCCTTCTTCATGTTCTTCAACACGGACGGTCATGTGGCGCAGCACATCTTCGTTCAAGCGCATTTGACGTTCCATTTCGCCAACCGCTTCCGGGGTCGCATCAATGTTCATCAGCGCATAATGGGCTTTACGATTTTTTCTGACGCGGTAGGGCAGTGTTTTAAGACCCCAATTTTCAGTTTTGCCAACTGTGCCGCCGCCTTCTTCGATTATGCCTTTGAATGTTTCAATCAAAGCGTCTACCTGCTGGCCGGAAATATCCTTACGTGCCAGAAAGATGTGTTCATATAATGCCATGATAGGCCTTTCCTGTTATGTCGAATTCCAGCGCTAAGCCTCATCGACACGTCTTGTTGGCTGATCACAAATGATCGCCGGAAAGGCGTGTCACGAAGTGTCGAGAGCGGAGACACGGGAAGCCGGATTTTTCATAAATCCATCGATCGGTTCAAATGAACCTTTCAACCTTCCGTTCAGCCACCAGCTGGAAACCCGAACTTGTTTACGCGGCGGTTTATAGAGGCTTAATGATCAAATGCAAGCGGAATCTCCTGAAATTCAGGCTATTTGCGATCATTCAGGATTGATTTTGCAAAATTCCTGCTTATTGGCGAAATGTCACTATGCCCGGATTGAACTTGTGCCACATAGACTTTGACTATTTGGCGGATTTATTTGAAAATCAACCAACCTGCAAATAAAATATAGCCGTAAAAGCACAAGAACCTTGAGGTGAAACAACTTATGAATATTCAACGAATTTCAAAAACCATATTAGTTACTGCATCTCTTTCAGTCGGAACATGGTCGGCATCATTTGCACAAAACGCTCCAGAGGCAATTATAGAAAACTGGGTGAGTGCGGCCAGCGGTATCGAGTTTTTGACCGTCAGCCATTCGGGTATCAGACATGATACGGCACGCAATATAACCACCATTAGCAATCTGAGTATTCAATTAACAATCAAGAACGCAAAACCTAAGGCTTTGAGCGAAGGTGCAACCGGCGAAAGCAAAGGAAAGCTTAAATATACAATTGCCTTTCCAAGTGTGGAATTTGACAATCTGGCTTTGAATAATGGCTATTATTCCGCTCGGTCAATCAAAGCTGATACTGCGGAATTGAAGTTCGATATTACGTCAGGAAATAAGGAAACATCGTCCAGTTCTTCAGGTGTTTATGACAAGTTTATCATCAACAATATCAAGTGGGCAAAATTACCTGAAATTGTTGATGCGCCTGACAGGCCGATTTCTAAGTATTATCCACTGGTCGAAGCAATGATTGATATCAGCTTTGACAATGCTTTGCTTGGTGGCATGACAATGGTCCAGAAAGTTGGTGAAAAAGGCATGAATACGCACATTACCTATGGACCAACAAAAATTGGCAAAACTGTCAGCGGCAATTTTTCCGAGATGGTCCTGTCGGGCATGAAGATGCAGATCCTGGCATCAGAAGAGGCATCACCCGAGGCCGCTAAGCTTGTAAACAGCGAAGTAACTTTTGGAGATATATCTGCATCTCGATATAATTACGGATCGCTGGTTCGAAATTTCGCCCCCGGAAGTACCGGGTCCGATAATGCGCCCTATATAACAGTCATGGGTGATATGACTGTCCGCGATATGCGCGGTTCGAGTAATGGTGGAGAATTCTCCATTGATCGTTGGGTTATGGATGATTTGGGTGTTCGTCCTGCGAAAGTCTCTGTGCTTGAGGTCGCTGATAAACTGTTTCTGGAGCAAAAAGCAACCGGGCAGGAGCCAGACCCGAAGCAGATTGTTGAGCTTGTGGCCAGTATCTATGGCGCATTTCGTATCGGCAAATTTGAACTGGCAGGCCTGAATGTTGATGCCCCCGGTGTGACACAGGGTAGGCTTGATCTTTATAGGTTCAGTGATCTTTCCTCCTCCGGGCTTGGGGAGTTTCTTATAAAGGGCATTAAATTCAGTGGAAGCGGTGGCCTGTTCAATCTTGATCTTTTTTCTATTGCCGATATTAAATTCCCATCGCTCAAAGCATTGATGAATGTCGAAGAGGCCGGCAAAAAGAATGATGTAGCAGCCATTATGAAGGCGATACCGACCGTCGGCCGCTATCAGGCCAGCGGCTTGGAAGTGCAGGTTCCGGGGAAGGGCGATATTGCACTGAAGGATAGCACAATCGAAATGGCCGATTTTATCGGTCCGATACCGACCAATATTAATTTGAAAGTTGAAGGTCTGCAATTCCCCGTATCGATAATGGAAAAGAAACCCCGTCAGGTGTTTTCGGCTATGGGCTTTAAGGATATTCTGGTTTCCTATGGCTTGAAAGCAATCTGGGAGGAGACCAGCAAAGTTCTTTCTATGAACACTAAAGTAAACATGAAGGATGCTGGAAACATTGATGTTGATGTCAGCGTTGGCGGTATTCCGCGCAGTGCGTTTGAAAACCCGGCGACGGCACAACAGGCAGTGGCACTTATAACGGTTAATTCCGCAAATATCGTTTTTGATGATCAGTCCATCGTGGAAAAGGGCATGGGCATTGTTGCGGCCCAGCAAGGTGTAGATGTGGCCACTTTAAAAACCCAGGCCGTTGGCCTGTTGCCGTTTGTTTTACAAATACTGAACAAACCTGAATTTGTTTCTGAACTTTCTGAAACCGTGAAAAAGTTCCTCAATTCCGGGGGTAAAATCAAAGCCAGCGCTACACCTTCCGCCCCGGTATCTGTTATTCAATTGATCGGTGTTGGCGCCAGTGCGCCGGGTGCGGTGATTGATTTGCTGAATATCAAGGTCGAGGCCGAGTAAAACCCAGCCCCAAAAAATCCTGCTGGAGGGGCTTCAGCAGGTTTATAGTATTTTGAGCATTCTTGGGGTTTAAAAACGCTTCAAAATACCAAGTCGGATGGTTGCAACCCCCACACCGGTTTCTCGTGCCAAGCCTGCAAATTTGGTTTTGTCATTGCCAAACCCATAGATCAAACCCTCAACCCGGGCTGACCAATCATCGTTCATTGCATATTCCATGCCCACGCCGAACGCGATGCCAGCACGAAGCTCGTTCTTCTTGGCGGCGCCTGTTGGTCTCACAGTCATATCAGTAAATGCCAGACCTGCAGTTCCGTAAAACAATGCGGAGTCCCATGCGACACCGGCCCGGCCTCTGATGGAGCCAACAAACTTACCCGTGGTGGTAATCGAGCCAAGTATTGCATCCGATTTTGTAAAGTTGCCACCCGCGGTTCCAAAGTCGCCTTCAATACCCAGCATAAAGCGGTCGTTGAATATCCAGTTATAGCCACCAACAATGCCAAAGCCTGTCGAATTTTCCTCTACTTCAAATCTGCCCGGTGACGGGTTGCGCTTGATGCTGGCGCCTTTTGAATTCGCCCCGAATGTCGCGCCAAGGTAACTCCCCTCATGCGGATTGAGGAATTCCTGGGCCAGGGCAATGTTGGTATAGAGCGGTGCTATTGCGACCGATGCAAGTGTTGCAATTGTATAAATTTTTAAAATCTTCATGGGTGTTCTCCGTTTCAACAGTTCGAGAGTGTTATAATGATAAATTATCGTAAAACAATAAAAAAATCATATAAACAATAAATTAATTTTAGAAATTTAACTTGACCTGAGATGCATCGAATGTTGAATTAAGGGTGAGACCAACAAAACCGGACCTATTTAAGATGAAAGTTAAAACAGAGTTGAAATCAGGCGGAGCAGACTATGAGGCTCTGGTGCGCATTCAAACCCTCAGCAAAGTCGCAAAGTGGTGTGCCCGTTTTGGATTGCTTGCATTCGCATTGGCGATGATGTTTCTGGCGCTTAAAATTTTCTTTGACCCCTCCGGGCTGGAGGACGCATTTGAGCAGTTCAAATTGCCAAAGGGTTTCATAGGTGGCCTGCCAATTGTTGTGCGGGCACTGATATTTGCAATTGCAGTTGCTTCAATGTTTCCTGCAGTGATCGGGTTTTGCGTGGCAACCGAACTGTTTTCTTCGTTTTCCAAAGGTGAAGTATTCACAAGTGATGCGTCGGGGAAGATCAGCCTGATTGGCTGGGCTTTGGTTGCGCTTCCGCTGGCCAATACGATTGGCAATCTGCTCGTCAGCAGTATCTTGTTTTTATTCAAGACTACGGGACAAGTCAGCTTCTCCATTGATTTCGATGACGGAGATGTAATGGCAATTGTGTTTGGTTTGCTATTTGTCATTCTCGGGAGAATTATGGCGGAAGCTGCCAAATTATCTGAAGAAAATCGCCAGTTTATATAAAATGTTTAAATTGCTAAGTGTAATAATGGGTTCGATTCTGTGAGTGATTTTCTATGCCAATAATCGTGCGTCTCGATGTGATGATTGCACTTCGCAAGGTCCGCTCCAAGGAACTTGCCGAGGCGGTTGGCATTACCGAGCAAAATATTTCGCTTTTAAAGTCCGGCAAAGTAAAAGGCGTGCGCTTTGATACGCTCGCCAGGATTTGCGATTATCTCGATTGCCAGCCGGGCGATATTCTTGAATTTGAAAAAGAACCGGAGCTGTTAGATGAAGAAGATAAATAGCCCGCGCTTCGCATACAAAACGGCAGGTATATTGTTGCTGTTTACACTGGCCAGTTGTGGCTCAGTACCGGTCTCCTCAATGTATAAATTGCGTAATTTTGACATTCAAACCACCAATCTTGCAAAATTTTACGCGGCGGTGCGTATTCCGCAGAGCCTGTCCCTGCGCGAAAAGGCTGTTGCTGTAGAGCTTGGCTTTAGTTCCAAAGAAGCTGGGATAAAATTCAAAGAGAGAATATATTTTCAACAATATGACAACATTTCTTCACCCGCTCTTAAGGCCGAAAAGCGTGCGGGTTATAAGGTATCTACGTATCGGATGAGCGAAAGCGATGCCGAAAAAATGCGTCAGACCCGCGCAAGAGTTAATAAATTGCGGAAGCAGCATTCAGATGGCAAAGGTTCGCTTTCTATTGTGGCAAACACCTGCAGGCATGGAGAGCTTCCCGCAGGGCCGCTTTATCTATCCACCTATATAAAAAGCGATGAGCTCGATGATTTTGTCGTGTTGGTCCTTGATGCGGACATCAAAAAGATTGTTGTAAGCGAAAAAGACCTGGAAGAAATTCCCCTTTGCGGGAACAGTTAGACTGCGAAGGGCGGCCCGATGCGAATGCATCGCTCTCGCGAAGGCTGATGCGTAGTATCAAGTGGCCGTGAGCGAAAGAAAAAAGAGCAGGTTCTGCCTTATCCAAACAATTTGTCGAGGTCGTTGAAGCTCGAATTCCAGCCGAAATTATGGTTGTCGCGATTGCCAGCATCGCCAAATTTTCCCTGAATTAAAACCATTCTTGTGCCGGTTTCAGTTGGGGTGAGCCTTATTTCAACCTCGGTTTCTTCACCTCTGGAGCCGTCATCCTGTGTCCAGGCCCAGGTAAAAACCAGCCGGCTTGGCGGTTCTAAAATCTTATAAACACCACTGGTAGTAACCCGGTTGCCCTCCGAGTTTTGCATCGTGGTGGTCCAGTGGCCACCTTCATGGGTGTTTAATTCATATTCTGGCGTGGTCATACCTTCCGGCCCCCACCATTTGATCAAAGTTTCTGGATCGACCCACGCATTATATACAGCCTCCGGTGATGCACTAAACTCGCGTTCGATGCGCAAGACATTTCCTTCATTCATTGCCGTCGCCCTTGGTTGCAAGAACGTCCTCGAGCCGGTCAAACGATGCGTTCCAGAATTTGCGTTGTTCTTCGATCCACGAGCCGACGGCATCAATCGCTTCTGGTTTTATGCGGCACATTCGAAATTGCCGCTCGATACGTTTTTCAATCAACCCGCTATCTTCCAACACCTTGATATGCCTTGAGATTGCAGGTTTTGACATGGAGAAAGGTTCGGCCAGATCACCGGCGGATTTTTCTCCTTCCCGCAACAATCTCTCCACTATTGCCAGGCGGGTAGGGTCCGCCAGTGCGCCAAATACCTGATACATTTCCATCGACATAACAGTCTATTAATTAACGATTAAATTAAATAACAAATGAAAACTTTAAGGTCAACTGTTCGAGCGCAATATGCTCGACCTGGCGTGTAGCTCAAGTTGCACGTTGAGCACTACGAAGCGCAAAACTTGAGCCATTAGAGTAGCTCAAGTTGCACGTTGAGTACTACGAAGCGCAAAACTTGAGCCATTAGAGTAGCTCAAGTTGCACGTTGAGCAATACGAAGCGCAAAACTTGAGCCATTAGAGTAGTTCAAGTTGCACGTTGAGCACGAATTCGATCCAGACGAAGCGCAAAACTTGAGCCATTAAAAAAACCCGATTAGCCGTGAGCCTAAACATTAAGGTCGACAAGTTCGGCCCGGCGCTAATGCGCCGCACTCGCGTAGGCCTGAGCCCGGATTTATTCCGGGGGAAGAATTGCCGTGAGCCAAAACAGACTATTCCGCACATTTAATGCATCGTTCTGCCATCGGGTCGACTTCCAGACGACGTTCGGCGATCTCATCGCCGCATTCTGCACAATATCCGTATTCACCCTCGTCAATTCGACCAACTGCCGCCTTGATGCGGTTAAGATCACGCTGCCTTGTGCGCTCGGTTGCCTGATTCATCGCCTGGCGCTGCATGGCATCCATGCGCGAAAGGCGGCCAACCGACTGTTGATCAAGCGTAACCGTATCCCGCGCGCCTTGAGAAATTTCAGAGAGATTTTCCAATTCATCGCGTTTTTGTTTAAGCAGGCGCGCTGCAACGTCCAGATCAATGGTCAAATTCATCTCCCATTCGCGATACTAAAGTTATATCTGTGCGGGAGTATTGAACAGCTAATGAAGTCGACTTACAATAGGGGCACGACCCAAGGCTTGCCGGAAAAGTTGTTCGGTTTTTTTTGAATAGGAATTGGCAATGGTTTTTCTTGTAATCGGACTGATTGGTTTCATCGGCATTCACTCAATACGCATTGTAGCACCCGACTGGCGTCTCAAAACCATTGGGGTTATGGGTGAAAACAAATGGAAGGCAATTTATTCAATTGTATCGCTGCTTTCATTTGTTTTGCTGATCTATGGTTATGCACAGGCAAAAGTAGATACAAGTCAGGTATATACGCCCTTTAGCGAAATGTATCATGTGGTGCTGTTGTTGATGGCAATTGCCTTTGTCATGATGATGGTTTCCAATCTTGGCCCCGGATATATCAAGCGCAAATTCAAGCATCCATTTCTACTGGCCACGATTTTGTGGTCGATTTCCCACCTTTGGATGAATGGTGATCTGGCATCGCTGATTTTATTTGGAACATTTCTGCTGTGGGCCATTGTCAATCTTAAATCAGCACTTGGCAGGCCAAAAGCCGAACCGGTTGAGCCATTAATTCGCAATGATATAATTGCGGTGGTTATCGGGCTTGGGCTTTATGTTTTGTTTATCTGGAAATTGCATATGGCATTTTTTGGGGTAATGCCGGTGGCCTGATGGCACTTTGAACTACCCATTATTCTCAATTGTTCCTGATACCCCCTTACTTATAGCGAAAAATAGGCTAGAAGGCCGATTGAGATACATATCAGCCTGAATTATGGCTGGATTTAAAACATGCTTTGCGGGTGTTGGATTTACCGCTAAAGACATGTGAAACAGATATAGTATGGCAACCGCAATATTTGATATTGCGCGATGTGCATGAGTGAGAAGGTTTGAAATGTCAGACGACAGTTTTATCCGCGAAGTTGACGACGAACTGCGCAGCGAAAAAATGCAACAATTCTGGTCGCGCTATGGCAAATTGGTCATTGGTGTGGCGCTGAGCATTGTTTTGCTGACCGCCGGTTACCGCGGCTATAAATTCTATCAGGAATCTCAGGCCGAAACAGCTGGTGACGCTTTCATGGCCGCTGTGCAGCTCTCCAATGACAACAAGCACGATGAGGCGATAAAAGCCCTCGCAAAATTGGCAGATACCGGCCCCGAAGCCTATGCAGCCCTGGCGCGGATGCGCATGGCATCGGAATTGACCGGCAAAGGTGAAGCCAAAGCAGCTGTTGCTGCCTATGACGAAATTGCCGAAAATTCGAAGATTGACGAGACTTACCGGGATTTGGCAAGATTACGTGCCGGCCTGTTGCTGGTCGATATTGGCACCCGCGACGAAGTGAAAAAACGCATTGAAGTGTTGGCAAAGCCCGGAATTCCTTTCCGCCATTCTGCCCGTGAAGGTCTTGGCCTTGCCGCATGGAAGGCGGGCGATTTGAAAGAGGCGGCAAAATATTTCACGCTGATTTCGGATGATCAGGATGCGCCAAACTCAATGCGAGGTCGGGCTAATCTTATGCTTGATCTTATTGCCGGCAAGGGCGGGCCGGAGCGAAAATAGCATTTTGCTATTGGATGGCCAGTTTTTCAGGACCGATCAGGACCTAATATGAGTTTTACAGTTGCTATTATCGGAAGGCCCAATGTGGGTAAATCCACCTTGTTCAACCGGTTGGTGGGCAAGCGGCTTGCTTTGGTCGACGATACCCCGGGTGTCACCCGCGATCGCCGTATGGGGCAAGCCAAAATTGGCGACATTAATTTCGAAGTCATCGATACAGCCGGGCTTGAAGAGGCGTCCAGAGACAGCCTTGAGGGCCGTATGCGCAGCCAGACTGAGACCGCAGTGCTCGAAGCTGACATCTCGTTTTTTGTTATTGATGCCCGCGCTGGTGTGGTGCCCGCAGACAAGGCTTTTGCCTCTATGCTCCGAAAATCCGGCGGCAAGGTTATTCTTGTCGCCAATAAGGTTGAGGGCAACAAGGGGGATTCTGGCTATTATGAATCCTTTGGCATGGGGTTTGGCGACCCTATACCAATTTCTGCCGAACATGGCGACGGCATGGTGGATTTGCGCGATGCACTGGTCGAGCGCCTGGGAGAGGACGTGGCCTTTGGCCAATTGGCCAAAATCTCAGATGATGACGATGATTTCGATGATGCAGATGACGGTGAAATTGATGAGGACGCCGAATTTACCTATGATAATACCAGGCCGCTGAAGATTGCTGTGGTCGGCAGGCCTAATGCGGGTAAATCAACTCTGATCAATCAAATGTTGGGCGAAGACAGGCTTCTGACCGGCCCGGAGGCGGGGATTACCCGCGATTCCATCTCGGTCAATTGGGAGTGGCATGGCCGCACCATCAAGCTTTTTGACACAGCCGGTATGCGGCGCAGGTCGCGTGTGCATGAGAAGTTGGAAAAACTCTCGGTTGCTGATGGCAAACGCGCCATTCAATATGCTGAAGTCGTTATCATTATGTTTGATGCAACGATGCCATTTGAAAAACAGGATATGCATATTGTTGATCAAATCATCAAGGAGGGCAGGGCGCCCGTCATTGCTTTTAACAAATGGGATTTGATCGACGACCGCCAAAAGGTGTTGCGCGATCTGAACGAGAAAGCCGAACGCCTGCTGCCGCAGGTTAAGGGCCTGCTTTGCATTCCCGTATCTGGACAGACCGGATATAATATAGATAAACTATTGCAAGCAGTACTTGATGTGCATGTGGTGTGGAACCGGCGTATTTCTACCGCCAAACTTAACCGTTGGCTGGAAGGGGCGGAAAATCAGCATCCACCGCCAGCAGTAGCCGGGCGCCGCATTCGGCTAAAATACATCACCCAGCCGAAGTCACGGCCACCGACATTTTCGGTGCAGTCGTCGCGGCCTGATTCTTTGCCCACCTCCTATTCACGATATTTGGTGAACGGATTGCGCGAGGCGTTTGATCTTTATGGTACGCCCATCAGACTGTTTATTCGCGGCAGCGAAAACCCCTATGCTAAAAAGAAAAAGAAGTGAGCGCACGTGTTTACGCGCAAGCGAACGACTAAACAAAGAGAGCGCACGTGTTTACGCGCAAGCGAACGACTAAACAAAGAGAGCGCACGTGTTTACGCGCAAGCGAGCGACTAAACAAAGAGAGCGCACGTGTTTACGCGCAAGCGAACGACTAAACAAAGAGAGCGCACGTGTTTACGCGCAAGCGAACGACTAAACAAAGAGAGCGCTTATTGTTTTCCGTTCAGTCATCCGACTGACCGTCCGTTCACGGGCTGGCACATTGCTTGCTAAAGTGTTCGTTTGTGCGTAAATGCGCGCGCTCTCTGGATGCAATGCTTGCCCTGCCACGGAGGGAGAGAATTCATTGTAACGCTCTAACTGAGCCGTATAGCGAGGCAAATGCCGAGCCGGTCGCTTAGACCGCCCTCGCGGAGGCCCGTGCAAAGCACGTATGGCCGTGAGCGATATAAACCAGCTAAACCAGCCAAACAAACTAAAACCCGCAATTTTTGCCGCGTTAACGGCTTATCAAGGTTAACGAAGGATGATCTATTTCAGTAAAGCCTGATTGAGTTCAGGTTTGTTGTGTGGAGTAGTGTTTTGCGTATCCTTGAGTATTTTCGCCCCGGTTCGGGCGCTGGCCCCTCGTTTTTCTCAAAAAACCCGCTATCAGTCATTGGCACGAGGCTCGCCATCTGTGCGGGTATTTTGGTGGCATCGGCATCTGCAATCGCCTATCAGGACATTGCGGAGTTTTCATCCAAACCGATACCGGATGAACTACGCTGGACTGCACGAGCGATAGAGTTTCCAACCGGTTCCACCTATTCCGCCCGCTTTAGTGGCGATGTCGATCCGGTTGTTACCGGCTCCATTCAACGTAAATTGAGGGTTGAAACCTCAGGCGGGCCGGACAGTACCGGCGTAATGGCAAAGAGCTTAAAGGGTAAAACGCCCAGGCCTTTTAAAGTAAACCGCTCGCTCAAAGGTGACCGGGTAATCTCCTCAACCGTAAAGCGCCCGCCGGCGCATTTTTCGGCCGGGTCCATTGTTCGGGAAAGCAGCCTTTTGCGGCATTTCGTAGATAAATCACGTGCAAGATTGGCCTTTAGCAAAAAACGCAGTTCAATAGCACCGGTTCAGTTGGCCGGTATTTTTTTAAGCAGGACGCCTGCAAGCACCAGAACCGCAGCCGTATTAAAGCCACGATTAATGCTTGCCAGCACAAATACTCGGTTGAAAGGCGGCATCAAACCCTCTTTTCTGGTCGCCTATGCCGCAGTGGGCAATGAAACCAACAGCCCCTTCAGTGCATTATTTGGTAAATCCAAACTGGCCTATTCGGCCCCGTTTCTTGGGCGTGGAGATCATAAATGGGCGATTAAAAAGCTCCCCCTCCGGTCAAAATCCAAAGGTGCGCAATATTGTCTTGCGGTTGGCATCTATTTTGAAGCTCGCGGAGAGCCGATACGTGGTCAGGCAGCCGTGGCGCAAGTGATTCTCAATCGGGTAAAAAACCCCACCTATCCAAACTCAATTTGTGGTGTGGTATATCAGAATAAATCCTGGAAGAATCGCTGCCAGTTTTCCTTTGCCTGCGATGGAATTCGCGACCGGGTTCTCTCGAAAAAACATTGGTTGACCGCAAAAGCGGTAGCAAAACGAGCTACCGAGGGAAAATTATGGGTTAAAGAAGTGGGATCATCTACCCATTATCACGCAACCTATGTGAATCCCCGTTGGGCAAAAACCATGAAACGCATGAAGCAAATCGGGCAGCATATTTTTTATCGCACAAAAGGCGGCGGCTGGTCTTAACTTCAATTCCGTACAAGAGCGCAGTATTTTTTATTGGTATCCCCAATAAAAGTCAGGTATTTTGGAATTGTTGCCGGGCGCTTTGTCGCAGGCTTGGGTTGATCTGATTAACTGTGCTATTTCAATAGCTTGAGTGAGTAATTGCCCCGCTTGACACATATGATTGCCAAACCTATGGTTCACCCAGCTTTGCGCCCATATCACTATCTGTTGTGGGGCAAAGGCAGACTTAAATTCAACGTCTCAAATATTTGGTGCAATTATGAGTGAGCGGCCTATTGGAACAGGGAAAACTCCTGTTGGGGGGAAGCGCAGTGATGCGCCCGGTGACAAAGAATTGTTAAACCGATTGGACAGCCTGGGGAGCCGATTAAGAAAGCATCAGCAAGCCATTGAATTTGAAGTAGAAAAACAAAATGGCTCTAAATCGGCAGGCTTTGCGCAGGCAATGAAATTAAGCTCCGAATTTATCGTTGCAATTATAGTTGGCGCCGGAATTGGCTACGCGATTGATACGGTTTTAGGCACTTCCCCTTGGGGAATGATAGTTTTATTGTTTCTTGGATTTGGCGCCGGAGCGTTAAATGCACTACGTTCAGCCGGTATGGTTGCTGAAACAAATTTGCATCTTGGGGCAACAATTGACCCCAAGAATGATGAATAAGATGAAATAGACGCAAAACGAAGGTTGAAACCCATTGGCCTGTCCTGTAAGTGACGGCTGTGATTGTTGAACGAACAACGATGAGCGTTGTCGTTTTGTATGAAAACTATAGTCAATTTTAAAAGAGGCATATGGTGGCGACCGACCCAATTCAACAGTTTCAGATTATTAAACTACTTCCGCTGGAAGTGGCAGGCTTTGACGTTTCCTTTACTAACTCTGCCCTCTTCATGGTGGCAACGGTTGCTCTTTCTTCTGCGTTTCTGATCTTTTCGACAAGTGGCAGGGGGCTTATTCCCGGTCGCGCCCAGTCGGTATCAGAAATAGCCTATGAATTTATCGCTGGCTTGTTGCGGCAAAGTGCCGGTTCGGAAGGAATGAAATTTTTCCCACTGGTTTTCTCGCTGTTTGTGTTCATTTTGATTGCTAATCTGTTTGGTATGTTTCCGTACTTTTTCACGATTACCAGTCACATAATTATTACCGTGGCGTTGGCGATGTTGGTCATCGGAACTGTTATTATTTATGGTTTCTGGCGCAACGGCCTCGGCTTTTTGAAACTGTTTGTTCCCGGTGGTGTATCGCCAATATTAGCGGCAGTTATTGTACCGATCGAAGTGTTGTCTTTTATTTCTCGCCCGCTATCCTTATCTGTTCGACTGTTCGCCAACATGCTTGCCGGCCATATTATCCTGAAGGTATTTGCAGGCTTTGTTGTCGCACTGTCCGGTATGGGGTTTGTCGGTATCTTCGCATCAGTACTGCCGTTGGCATTTACGGTAGCGCTTACCGCGCTGGAATTTTTGGTGGCATTTTTGCAAGCCTATGTGTTTGCCGTCCTCACATGCATGTATCTCAACGATGCAATCCATCCCTCGCACTAATGGTAGTACGGGGAATCAACATAAAATCAACCTGAACAAAGGAATATTATCATGGAAGCAGAAGCAGCAAAATATATTGGTGCCGGCATTGCAGCGATTGGCGTTGGAGCAGTCGGTATCGGTGTAGGCTCATTGTTCGGTCAGTTTCTGTCCGGTGCATTGCGTAATCCCTCTGCCGCTGCCGGCCAGTTTACCAACCTGATCTTTGGATTTGCGGTGACAGAAGCTTTGGGCATTTTCGCTCTTCTGATTGCGCTACTTATCCTCTTTGGATAATCTCAATTCCAATTGACTGGAATTTGGGCGCGCGAGTGCCCAACTTCCCTTTGAGGACGGAATAATGGCCGCAACCAAAGAACAAGAAACTGGTACAAACTCCGAAGTCGGTACTCCCGGCGGGCAAGAGGGTGGCGGAGTATTCCCGCCGTTTGATTCGAGCACATTTGCTTCACAGCTATTGTGGTTGGCGATTACATTTGGCCTGTTTTACTACCTGATGTCGAAAGTGGTATTGCCACGAATCAGTGATATTCTGGAAGTCCGTAGTGATCGCATCGCCCAGGATATTGAAGAAGCAAATCGCCTCAAGCAGGAATCTGACGAAGCCATTGCTGCCTATGAACAGGAACTCGCTGAAGCCAAGTCTAAAGCCCATGCAATTGCAACCGAGGCAAGCGACAAAGCCAAGGCAGAAGCAGAAAACTATCGTCAGAAAGTGGAAGCTGAGCTTTCAGCCAAGCTTGCAACAGCTGAAGACAAAATTGCCGAAATTAAGCAGGCTGCATTGTCCGAAGTTGGGTCGATTGCAGAGGATACAGCCGCTGTAATGGTCAATGAACTTCTTGGTGGTAAAGTTTCCAAAGCAGATGTAACTGCTGCAGTCAAACAAGCAGGCAGAAGCTAGGAGTTAAATCATGCAACTTGATGCAAGTTTTTATGCAATGATCGGCCTGATTATTTTTCTGGGCTATATGATCTATCTGAAAGTGCCTGCAATAATCGGTAAGTCACTTGATGGCAGGGCAGAGAAAATCAGCACTGAATTGGCCGAGGCCCGACGTTTGCGTGAAGAGGCTCAGCAATTGCTGGCCGAATACCAGCGCAAGCGCAAGGAGGCGGAAAAAGAAGCCGCTGGTATCATTTCCTCGGCCGAACATGAGGCTAAGACGATTGCCGCTGAAGCGAAGACTAAAACCGAAGAATATGTGGTGCGTCGCACTTCTTTGGCTGAACAAAAAATTGCCCAGGCAGAAAGTCAGGCAATTTTAGAAGTGAAATCTTCTGCCGTTGATCTCGCAGTTGCAGCAACCGAAAGCATTCTTGCTTCGAAGCTGACCGGTAAGTCATCGGATGACTTTTTCGACAAGAGCATTTCGGAAGTTAAATCACATCTGAATTAATTTCAGTCATTTTCTGGTAATTTGAATTGGGCGCTGTATAGCGCCCAATTCATTTATATCAACCGGTTCATGGGCGAAAAACTCTGTCGGTGCAGCGGGCAGGGGCCATATTTGGCTATCGCCTCAAGATGCGCCCTGGTGCCATAGCCCTTATGGTTTTCAAATCCGTATTCCGGAAAGAGCGATGCCGCAAAAATCATTTGCCTGTCGCGAACAACCTTGGCGATAATTGATGCCGCCGCAATGGACAGCGAGCGCCCGTCTCCCTTAATGAATGCCTGCGCATGACATTGAAGACCTGAGGGGATGTCGCGGCCATCGACCAGCAACATTTGTGGTTTTTTCGCAAGGCCATGCACACTTTGGCGCATGGCGAGCAGGCTGGCCTGCCGGATATTTATTTGGTCTATTAGGTTTTCAGGGACGCTGGAAATCGCAATAGTTGATGTGGCCATAATTTCGAAAAACAATTCTTCGCGCCTCTTCGCCGTGAGTTTTTTTGAATCATTCAACCCCTGAGGCAGGTTTTCAGGATCAAGAATTACACTTGCGGCAACCACCGGACCGGCAAGAGGGCCGCGTCCAACTTCGTCCACACCGGCAACCGGCTCAACTCTCTGATTGATGAAGTGTTTTTCAATATTGAAATTGGGGCAATCCAGCTTGAAGTCAGCGGATGATTGCGAAAAGAGCAGCGGAGAATCAGTCGTCAGGTTTTTCTTCATACGGCAAAGATTGCCTGAGTTTTGATTCTCCGCAAGTGTCAGACTGTGACGAGGCAGAAACAGTCTGGACATTCTGGCAAGGCTGCGGGGGGTGCCGCCAGAAATCTACAATAGTTCTAAAACAGCGAAAGTTGCATTTCTGCCGCCTGAGGCTTCCGAAACAGATCAGTTCTCAATTTTGCAGGCTTCTTGTTAAACCCAAGGCGTTTGGTGGCCATTTCAAACCGCCGCCCTGTTTGCCATGCATAGGGGCCTTTCCCCTTCATTCGTGTGCCAAAATCTGCATCGTAATCCTTGCCGCCATGCATCGAGCGCAAAAGTGAAAGCACATGGCGGTAACGGTCCGGGTAATGGCGCAGCAGCCAGTCTTTAAAGATGCCGCTAACCTCAAGCGGTAAGCGCAACATAATAAAGCCCGCATGGCGTGCGCCGTTGGAATAGGCTGCATCCAATATACGTTCCATTTCATGGTCATTGAGCGCCGGGATAAGCGGGGCAACCAACACTGAGACCGGAATGCCTGCATCGGACAGTTTTTTAACAGCCTCAAGCCGCAGTGTCGGAGATGATGCGCGCGGTTCCATGGTTCTGCATAATTTCCGATCCATAGAGGTAATGGATATGGCAACACGGGCAAGGCCACGCTCGGCCATACGGGCAAGAATATCAATATCCCGGGTAACAAGTGCAGATTTTGTGACGATGCCAACCGGATGGCTGCAATCATCCAGCGTTTCAAGAATGGAACGGGTAATACGCCATTGCTTTTCTATTGGCTGATAGGGGTCGGTATTGGTGCCAATAGCCAGGCTTTTTGCTCTATATTTGGGTTTTGACAGTTCCCGCTGCAAAAGCCGTGCCGCATTGGGTTTTGCAAACAGCTTGGATTCAAAATCAAGCCCGGCGGAAAGCCCCATAAATGAATGAGTAGGCCTTGCAAAGCAATAAACACATCCATGCTCGCACCCGCGGTAAGGGTTGATCGACTGATCAAAGTTCAGATCAGGCGATTCATTGCGGGAAATAATGGTGCGGGCATTTTCCTTTTGAACATTGGTTTTAAAAGCCGGTAGTTCATCCAGCGTTTGCCACCCATCATCGAATGTATGGCGGGATAGCGCTTCAAAGCGCCCGGATGGATTAACGCCAGCCCCACGGCCTCGCCGCCGCCCTTCATCAGTGCGAGTACCTGAACGTGCAAGATAGTCATTTGCTGAACGTGCTGAAACGCCATGAGAAAAGACAAGTTCGTCTGCATTGCTGATAGTCTGAAGATTTGAATTCATCTTATTCTCCCATTATTTGGGTCGCCGTATCCTGAATTAATTCCTATCGCAGAAATCAGAACATAGCAAGAACAAAATGTATTTTAAATATATTGAATCGGGTTCTAGCCGTTGCCGCGCTTCAAATGTTCATCCAGTCTGGGCATGATCTCGACAAAATTGCAGGGCATATGGCGATAGTCCAGTTGGGCCAGCAGGATACCATCCCAGGCATCCTTGCAGGCACCTGGAGAGCCGGGCAGGCAAAAGACAAATGTCGTACCAATCAGCCCGGCGGTGGCGCGTGACTGGATTGTAGATGTACCAATTTTTTCATAGGATATTTGTTGAAAAATTGTCGAAAATCCATCCATTTTTTTGTCAAATAGAGGTTCGATGGATTCGGGCGTCACATCTCTACCGGTAAATCCGGTGCCGCCGGTTGTGATAACAATATCAATGCCTTCGTCCTGCGACCATGATTTTATCTGCGCCTGTATTTCGGTTTCATCATCCCGAACAATTGCCCGCTCACCAAGCTTGTGCCCAGCATCAAGCAGCCGTTTCACCAATATATCACCGGAGCGGTCATCCTTGATGGATCGCGTATCTGATACTGTCATAATTGCAATATTAAGCGGGATGAATTTTCGGTTTTCGTCAATTCCTAGCATAATCTAATTCTTTGTTTTGGTTGCAATTGTTTTCGAAACTATACACCACCATGAGGGAAATCTTTGCGCTAAATCATGCGCAGCAGTATTGGCAAGTTCAGGTGTTGAAAAAATACCAAAACAGGTGGCACCCGAGCCTGACATTCT
This sequence comes from Rhizobiaceae bacterium, assembly GCA_026981655.1. GTDB lineage: Bacteria > Pseudomonadota > Alphaproteobacteria > Rhizobiales > Rhizobiaceae > SZUA-100. Next base: position 19,106 of record JALSIJ010000270.1, read on the forward strand.
GGCAAACAGGCAGTCCTGACTCTCCATTATCGCGTCCGATACCCTCAATATTTCAGGCTCAATTGCGGCCGCAGCCGCCTGGAGATCATTTTGCGTCTTGCCCAACCATTCAATAATATCTGCCACTGTTGTAAACTTATCCAGCGGCGGCAGGGGGGAAGATGTTGTGCTTTTCAGCGCCCCAAATATTTCCGGTGTTGAAATCTCAATTCCCGGATTAACCAGCACAATATTAAGCGCCGGCAGTGTGACGGGCTCAATTTCATCGCCAACCCCTGTTGCCCGCAACGGGGTAGAGGCAAGGCACATCGGCACATCAGCCCCCAGTTTTTGAGCAATCTTGTGAAGGTCTATTTTGCTCTGGTCAATCTGCCAAAATTCGCAAAGTGCGTTCAATGTGGCGGCCGCGTCAGCCGAACCGCCACCAATGCCGCTGGCAATGGGCAAATTTTTCACCAGATGAATGGCCGCCCCACCTGGGCTATATCCATGCTCAATTGCAGATTTTTGCAAAGCCCGGGCAGCGGCCAGTACCAGATTATCATCATGCGGGCTGAGTGTTTTGGAAAATTGGCCGGAAATTGATAAACATAGATCACCAGCCGGTTTGACACTGACCAAATCGCCAAATTCGGTAAATGTGACCAAAGAATCAAGCTGATGATAACCATTGCTCAACCGCCCGGTCACATGCAGGGCAAGGTTGATTTTAGCGGCTGCCAGATGTTTTTCCATGATTTAAATGCTGAAAGCCCAGCCCCGACTGTCTGGAAAAATCAGGATTTCTTTTCAGGTTGATCCTTGTCAGCGCCTTCGGTTTTTTCCGGCGGGTTGGCCATACGGGTTTTTTCAACATCGGGAAGGCCGTCTTTGAGCTTGGCTTTGATCTTGATAATCTCGGCATCAACCGGTTTTAAATCCAATGCATGGCTCCATTGGAATGTTGCCTCCAGCCTGCGTCCAACACGCCAATAGGCGTCGCCCAAATGGTCGTTAATTGTCGGATCTTCTGCTTTTTTCAACACCGCTCTTTCAAGCTCAGTAACCGCTTCCTCAAAGCGGCCAAGCCGGTAATAGGCCCAACCAAGGCTGTCGATGATATAGCCATCCTGCGGGCGAAGTTCGACAGCCTTGCGGATCATGTTCAGCCCATCTTCGAGATTGATATTCATATCAACCCACGAATAGCCGAGATAATTCAACACATTTGGCTGATTTGGGTAAAGCTCTAACGCCTTTTTGAAGCTCTTTTCAGCCGCCGGCCAGTTCTTGGAACGCTCGTTGGCAATGCCGTGCCGATAAAACAGGTTCCAATGGAACCTCTGTGGATTGCTTACATTAGCTATGGCCTGATCGTAGACTTTTACCGCCTCTTTGTATTTTTCATGCCGAACCAGCATTTGCCCGTAGGAAAGTGATGCAACCAGATCCTCAGGATCACTTTTAATCAGCTGCTCCATTTCAACTCTTGCCTCGTCAAGCTTTTTTAACTCGTCCAGATTAAGCGCCATTTCAAGTTGGGCGATGCGTCGATAGGGCGAGGTTTCCGCAATATTGGCAAAAAGTTTATTCGCCCGCTCTGGCAGGCTTTGGCTATCATAAAGATCTGCCAGTGCCAGCATACCCACATCGCTCTTGGGGTTTAAAACATTGGCAAGTTGCAGGTAAATCAATGCAAACTGCTTACCGCCCTCACTATTGAGTACAGTGCCAAGGTTATAAAATACCTCAGATGCACCTTGTTGGGCTGAAGCAACCAGCGGCGGTGTGGCACCACCAAGGTCAATTGATTGTTTGAGTTGCTTCAATGCAGGGCCAGAGGGTTGAATTTTTAAACCAAGTTCAATGGTGGCGCGCGCCCCGTCAATATTACCCACTCTAAGCTGTTGCCGGGCCAAAGCCTCAACCGAACGCATATAGGTATGGACTGCGGTTGTGCCGCCAGCGCGATTGGCGACGGTTTTATTCAGCCGTGCAATGGCATCTTTTTTATCTCCGCCAATACCGGCGATCAGCCCGCCGTGATATTCTGAAAAGATTTTGAACCAGCTCGGTCCCTCAAGCGCATCAATTACCGTAAGCGCTTCTTTGGTATCACCATCACCTTGTAACGACCATGCTTTCAACAGTCCAGTTAACAACCGCTCAAGGTCGCCCCTGGCCGGTTTGGACAATTGTTTGATCGCGCTTTTCCAGGCCTTGGTGCGGATAAATTCGACACCCAGAATTACAGAGACCAGCGGTGGCGAACTTTCAAGCGCCTCAATCTGCTTTCCAAGAACGACGCTTTCTTCAAAGTCACCATTGCTGACAAGGGTCAGGAATGCATTTTGCTTAAGAAATTCATTATCCGGATCAAACTTCATCGCCTGACGATAATACTCGACAGCGGCGGCAGTGTTTTTATCAATTGTCGCGATCCGCGCAGCCAGATAGGTGCCGGAAAGCGTGTAGCCGACATGTTTGTCGATTTTGGGTTCATTCGATTGTGCTACGGATGTCAAAGCGAGACCTGATGCTACAACCAAACAGGATGCGGCAACACAATTACGCAATTGCGAAGCAAATTTCGGTGGCGTAAAATTTTTCATAAAAACCCTTGTTCGACTATTTCATTGCAGCCAGTAGTTCAGACAATATCCCGACAGTTATTACTAAAATGGGACTTTTTATCAAAATTGCGATTCTATTTTGTCAGATAAGGCCAATGATGGACTTTTTCCCCAATTGAAGCAAGATTTGACCGACTGAACCAACCATTCTGTATTTGCAGATGATTTCGAACGTCCGCGAGCGAAATAAAATAGAGTGTGACCCTCATTGATGGGCACGCTCTAAACCAACACCCGTTGACCAGAAAAAATTTCCTCAGCTGCGTAGGTAAATTCACCGTTTTCCTGATGCACGACAAAACCAGGATGAATAGATGTGGCTCCCTTTGCGCCTTTGTCGGCCAAAACAAGTATTCGGTTTGCTGGTTCTCCAGCCTTCGGGTGAACTGGGATAATTCGCGCAGAACCAAAGCGTCCCTGAAAGGCTGCGAGAATTAATCCGATGCCGGAGGGCCTAAATATCATCGCGACTTTACCGGTACTTCTCAAAGTTGCTGCCGCCGAACGCAACCATGGGTCAAGACCACCAATACCCATCACATGGGCATCCTTGCGCGATAGAACAGGAGAGGGACGGTGGCTGGGGTCATTAAATGGCGGGTTCATAATGACCTGGTCGTAGGCACCATTGACAAGGCCTGCATCTTCGCGGGCTTTTCCCGAAAGTGTGACATCGGCGCATACAATTTTAACCCGGCCATACATTTTTCGGTTTGCTGGAAGTTTGAGAGTGCGTGCTGCGAGTGCGGTAATATCTGCATCATACTCAATAAGGTCAACTTTTGCGGCAAAACTTCTGCAGGCAACCGCGATGCCAGCGGCACCGGCACCGGCGCCAAAATCCGCTAATCGCCCGGCAAAATCAACCGGAATACAGGCTGACAGAAGCAAGGCATCAAGGCCGGCACGATGGCTGCCATCATTTGGCTGAATCAGTTCAAATTTGCCATTGAAAAACGCATCCTGGGTCGTAACCGGCGGGTGTTCTCGAACTGCTGATATTCTATTCATTATTGGTTGGTTTCCGATAATTCATTGCCGATGCCTGCATCATGCAATAGTTTTCGTGCCTGATCGTTGCAATCAGAATCCACCAGTAGGCGCCGGGGAATTGCCCCGACAGATCCTTCAAGAATACTCATATGCTGATCAACAACGATATGCTCAATATTCTGTTCTTTCAGGAGGGACTCGACAAATGAAATCAGAACAATATCATTCGTCCGCAATAGCTCTTTCATGCAAAACTCCCAATTCCTAAACGCTCGCACCGATCGGGTAACAAGACAATATGCGCGCGAACAATTGATCTCACATTCAAGTGAACCGTTTTCAGTTGGCTTGCAAGTGCCCCTGTACCACTATGATAAATTAAATTAGCATCAAACAACGGATCATTGGGGCCTCAAATAAACACTAAAAAAGGCAGCAGGCCGCGACCAGATGTTTCACTTGTGTCTGCGCTCATGGCAAATTATGTATAGGCCTGATTGTTATAAAGCGTTACTTAAGCTAGTTAATTAACGCACTAGGCTAATAAATAAGATCCGGGAGCACCGCGTGGGTATTGTAATTCCTCTGGAAGAAAATCGACCGCCACAGGCAAGTATCAAACCGTTGATGGAACTGGTTAATCAGGATATGAAGCTGGTCAATCAGTTGATCTTGTCAAAAACCGGATCCAATGTGGAGATGATTCCGCAAATTGCCAAACATCTTATTGATTCCGGAGGCAAACGGCTTCGCCCAATGCTGACCTTGGCGGCCGCTCAAATGTGTGCCTATGAAGGCACCCACCACATTACCCTTGCAGCCAGTGTTGAATTTATGCACACCGCTACGCTTTTGCATGATGATGTGGTCGATGAAAGCGATATGCGCCGGGGCAAAAAGTCAGCCCGTATGCTATGGGGCAATCAGGCAAGTGTTCTGGTCGGTGATTTCCTGTTGGGTCAAGCCTTCCGCATGATGGTTGATGCGGGCTCGATGGATGCGCTTGATGTGCTCTCAAATGCTGCTACCGTTATAGCAGAAGGCGAGGTGATGCAGCTTGCTGTCGCCCAGAACATGGAAACCAATGAGGATGACTATCTAACGATCATCCGCTCAAAAACAGCCGCACTTTTTTCAGCCGCCGCCGAAGTTGGACCGATTATCGCCGGGGCTGAAAAGCCTGTGCGTGATGCTTTTCGTTCCTATGGCACCAATTTGGGCGTTGCCTTTCAACTGGTCGATGACGCGCTGGATTATGGAGGCTCAAAAGCCTTACTCGGCAAAAACACCGGTGACGATTTCCGAGAAGGAAAGATCACCCTGCCGGTACTGTTGTGCTATCGGCGTGGAAACGAGGACGATCGCGCTTTTTGGAAAGAGGCGATGGAAAATGGCTCAAGCGATGATGAGGCGTTGTTACAGGCCAATGCACTAATGGAAAAGTATGGTGCGATTAAAGATACCGTCGCGCGGGCCCGTCATTATGGACAGATTGCCCGCGATGCGCTGGCGCCGCTTCCCGATAGCCCGCAAAAAGACGCTTTGCTTGATGTGGTCAAATTTTGCATCAGTCGGGTGAATTAATTCAATAGCTCCCGGCCCTCCGTGGCAGGGCAAAATTTGGCATCTCGCCAAATTGCCAGCCCGTGAACGGCCGCGAAACCGGATGGTTGAGCGGAACGCAAATAATCTGGCAAGGGCAAGATTTAAACCACTTAATGAACTAGCGCTCACGCAAGATGCGCTATGCGCATCGCTCCGCAGGGGCGCTTTATAGGCGTGATTTTGCGCGGGCTACGCCACGTGCAATCACTTAAAAGCGCTTCGCCTATCGGCTCAGTTGGAGCGTTACGATCAATTCCCTCCGTGATCAAATAAATGAGCGCACGTGGGGCTTTGCTCCTCGCAAGCGAATGACCAAACAGTTTAAATCGCACGTTGACCCCGGGCTTGATCCGGGGAAAGCGCAAGATTTAAACCATAAAATCAAACGCACCACTGGAAGCGGTGCGGAAACTAAACTAATGCGCTTGTTTATCGCTGAAAATATCGCGCATTTGCTCCATAACGGCGATGAATGAGCGAGCAAACTGCATAAACTCTTCATCAAGCTGTGAAGCGTCAGCGATTTGAATAATTTCGCCAGGAGCCTCCTGATAAAGATAAATGCACGCGCCTCTTGCATTACTTCTCATGCGTACGCAGGCAACTTCAGTACATGGAATTGGGAATTTGTCGCTCGGAAACGAGAATAAATATTCGTCGCCGCTGCATTCCAATGTCGCTTGAACTGCACTTTCAAAATCCTGCCCATCGGCAATTTTTAACGAAAGCAAAATTTCAAGTTCCACCAGTTCCAAAGACGCTGGTGCCGGATTTTTATTCGCTGCGGTTGGAAAGAGAATCACCTGATCGAATGAGGTGTTGTCCAAAGAAGGGCCGTACATGCATAATTCCTTAACTCGTATTCAACAAATTTGCAGCCCCCGTAAGCAAACTATGTGTCAGAGCATGGCCGGAATAAGGCACACATGTTCACGCTGTAATTCAAATTGAAATAATTGCAAATATACACAACCTTTTGCTGGACGCTCGCCTGCGGAATGATCAATAGTAAGAAAAACAATATTATAAGGGAGAGAAGAATGCTTGGACTGATGCAGGACTGGCCGTTGTTGTGCCATAAGATTATTGATCACGCTGCAATACAGCACGGCGAGCGTGAAATTGTATCAAGGTCAATCGAAGGTCCAATCCACCGCACCAATTATCGCGAAGTACGGGCGCGCTCCCTAAAACTTGCCCAGGCGCTTGAGCGCGATGGCTATAAGCTGGGTGATCGCATTGCAACACTCGCATGGAACACCTGGCGTCATCTCGAATGCTGGTATGGTATTATGGGCATCGGCGCGGTTTATCACACGCTCAATCCCCGGCTTTTTCCAGAACAAATTGCCTGGATCATGAACCATGCAGAAGACAAGTTGATTTTTGTAGACATCACATTCCTGCCGATCATCGAAGCGATTGCCGCAAGTGTTCCAAGTTTGGAAAAAGTCATTGTACTTACCGATGATGCTCATATGCCTGAATCCAAATTGCCCAATATTGTTTCCTACGAAAGCTGGCTTGCGGCCGTAGATGGCGATTTCACCTGGAAAACTTTCGATGAAAATACCGCCGCAGGCATGTGCTATACGTCCGGCACCACCGGCAACCCGAAAGGCGTGGTCTATTCCCATCGCTCCAATGTAATCCATGCTTTGGTTTCCACCCAGCCAGACGCCTTGGGAATAGCCGCGAAGGAGGCCATCTTGCCTGTTGTGCCGCTTTTTCATGCCAATGCTTGGGGAATTTCGTTTACCGCGCCAATGGTGGGGGCAAAAATGGTCATGCCCGGAGCGCGCATGGATGGCGAGGGTATCTATGAGTTGCTGGATAGCGAGAAAGTTACATTTTCTGCCGCCGTTCCAACCGTATGGCTGATGCTGCTGCAATATCTGGAAGAGACCGGCAAAAAGCTGCCGCATCTTACCCGGGTTGTGATTGGCGGGGCTGCTTGCCCGCGCACTATCATTCAAAAGTTCCAGGATAATTATGGCGTTACTGTATTCCATGCCTGGGGCATGACTGAAATGAGCCCGATCGGGACTGTTGGCTCAGTTAAGCCACAATTTCTTGATCTGGAAGGTGACGCACTGCTCGATCTTCAGGAAAAGCAGGGATATACGCCGTTCAGCGTTGAAATGAAGGTGACCGATGATGAAAACAACGAAAAGCCGTGGGATGGCAAATCATTCGGCATTTTGAAAGTACGCGGTCCGGCGATTTCCAGCGGCTATTACGGTGGTGACGGCAAAGAGCAGTTTGATGACGATGGGTTTTTCAATACGGGCGATGTGGCCCATATTGATAAGGACGGTTATATGCAGATTACCGATCGCGCCAAGGATGTTATCAAATCTGGTGGAGAATGGATTTCAACCATTGATCTGGAAAATCTTGCCGTCGGGCATCCTGATGTGGCCGAGGCTGCGGTGATCGGTATTTATCACCCGAAATGGGACGAGCGCCCGTTACTGATTATTGTCAAAAAAGCCGGGTCCGACCCATCAAAGGAAGGAATTCTTGAGTTTATGAAAGGTAAAATTGCCAAATGGTGGATGCCGGATGATGTGAGTTTTGTCGATGAAATTCCCCATACCGCAACCGGAAAAATTCAAAAAATGGATTTAAGAAAACAATTTGCAGACTATAAATTACCAACCGCGTAGGAGAGATTGCGCTGAGTAATCAAGGTATTTCATGGCAGAAATAAAATATTGGGAAGGCGCAGAAAAAAAGCCAACCTATTGGGTCGTGCGTGTGCAGCGCGGGGGGAATACACTCTCCAGCCTGTCTATTCGCGGTGTGATGTTGATGGTTGCAACTCTTGGTCTTTACCGATTTTGGTTTGTCAGCGATTTGCGCCGGTTCTTCTGGTCGCGGACATTGGTGGATGACAGCCCACTGGAATATACCGGCCGCGGTCTGGAATTGTTTGTCGGATTTTTGATTGCCGTATTAATATTACTGCCGCTCGGGCTGGGGCTGTTTGGCCTCTCGCTAATTTCTTCGACAGTCGCGATCATAAGCAACATTGGCTATTTTATATTGCTTACATTCCTTGGCCAATATGCGCTTTATCGTGCCCGCCGCTACAGGTTGAACAGAACCGTTTGGCGCGGCTTGAGATTGCATTTAACCGGTTCCGCCTGGCTATATGCATTCAAGGCAATGGGTTGGTTCGTACTTTCAATTATTACGATCGGCCTTGCTTGGCCTTGGGCCTCCGCCTCGCTTGAGCGCCACAAGGTAAACAATACCCGGTATGGTAATCTTAAACTTCACTCAACCGCAAAGTGGTCAGATATAATCAAGCCATATTTACTGATCTGGGCAGTGCTCGTATTTCCGCTTCTGGTGTTTTCAGCAATCGGCTTATGGGTCTACACACAAGGTGCAGGCAATCTGCAATTATTGCCACGCAGCTTGCAAGACTCAGGAATGAATGAGGCGATAGGCTTATATTTTTCAACCGCTCCTTTCATTGGGCTGATTTTGTACCCCTGGTACAGGGCGGTGATAATGCGGACCTATTTTTCCCGTATCAACGCAAAGACGGCCTCTTTGAAAGCTGAGTTTTCAACCGGGCTGATTTACAAGGTCTGGATTAAATCTGCTTTGGTAATGTCACTGGTCACAATGCTTTTGGGATTGTTGGGTTTCATGCTGTTTACCGGAGCGACTATTATTCTCCCCACCGCAATTGTCCAAGATCCCGCATTTTTAGCCGTGGTTGGCGGAATTGCCTATATTACATGGATTGCCGTCAACTATGTGGTTTCCATTACGATTTATCATTTTGGCATCTGGTTTTATGTTGGAAACTCAATGTTGATACAAAATCCCGAATGCATAGAAGAAACCGTTGCAGGCGCCAAAGACCCGGTAAGTGGTGTCAGTGAAGGTTTTGCCGATGCGCTTGATGTGGGAGGTGGGTTTGAAATCGGTCTCTAAAACGATTATTCAATTGCAATGAGTTTAAACAAAATCGAATCTGTCTATCAGGGCCTATATTTTGACGGCAAAAGTGCCAAAGCCACCAAGGTAATAATTACCTGCGGCATGCTGCTTGAAATGCAGTCGGAAGACGGCAGGGCTTTTAAAAAATGGCAATGGAACGATCTTCGCGAGGAAGACGCGCCGTTTGGATATTTTAGAATCAGCAATGATAACGATAATCCGCTGGCGCGATTGGAAACAACCAATCGACAATTGGTTGATATGATACGCCATGCGGCCCCGGCACTGGAAAAAAAGCAACAATTGGAGCGATCGGGGCGCAATAAAGTTATCGCCTTGTCGGCAGCCGCAATAGTATCACTGCTCGCTATAATTATTTACGGCATTCCAGCCATTGCCACCAGAATTGCACCTTTGGTGCCGCTTTCATGGGAAGCCAAGCTGGGTGAAATGATTGAACCGCAAATTGCTGAAATATTTAAGGTAAAGCCTCTAAACGCCTATATTTGCAGCAGCCCAAACGGCGATGCGGCGGTTGCGAAAATGGCAAAGATGATCAGGGGCAGCGCCGAATTGCCTTTTGAGCCGCGCATAAAAGTTATTCGCCATAAAATGAAAAATGCATTCGCCTTGCCCGGTGGTACGATCTACCTGATGCAGGGCCTGATTGATGCTGCAAAAAGTTCCGAAGGTGTGGCGGGCGTCCTTGCCCACGAAATGGGGCATGTCAAATCACGCGATTCGATTAGGAAGATCGCCGAAAGCTCAGGCCGCTCATTTATCCTCAGTTTGCTTTTGGGCGATGTTACCGGCAGTACGGTTGTGATTTTTGCCGGGGAGGCATTGTTGGGTGCTGCCTATTCGCGTGATATTGAGAAAAACGCCGATAATTTTGCGATTGCCCGGTTGAATGAGGCAAATATTTCAGCAGAATCAATGATTGAATTGTTCAAGTCATTCGATAAAAATGCAGACAAGAAAGAGCGAAACCTGTTTTCTTCTCACCCACTTACCCGTGAACGCATCGAGCATTTGCGTGATAAAGTCGATCATAACAAAAATCAGGCTGTGTTGACTAAACAGGAATGGGAAGCCATGAGGAACATCTGCATAAAATGAGCGGTTTTTCCAGCCTGCAACATAGAGCTGGAGCGCCATGCCGGAACGACATGAACGGTTTACAAAAATTGAGTGAGAATAAAACTTAATGCCTGCATATTTGGAAAGACGGCAATCCTGGGCAGCCCTTTGGTGCCAACGTCTTGCTGTGTTTCTTTTGTTTTATTTCCTGGTTACAATTGCTGGCCAGCGGTGGGGGGTGATTGATACACCTTCGGTTCTTGGTCTCATCGCCTTGGGATTGGTTCTGTTGTTGGCCACGCTCGGTTTGGGGGTAATCGGCATGTATCATCTCTGGGAGTTTGGCCATAAGGGCGGCATGCAATCGGTTCGAGGAATTGCGCTGGCATCATTAATGCTCATTCCCTTTGGCTGGGCCGGTTGGCAGGCTTTCAACCTGCCCACATTGAACGATATTACCACGGACAGATTTACCCCGCCCGAATTTGATCAGGCACTGAAACTGCGCACTGAAAAGATGAACGTGTTGGACGATTTGAGCGATCTGGAGCTGGAAACCCAAGCTGTCTCATACCCTCACATAGGGTCGCGCCGCTATACCACATCCACTGACCGGGTTTATTCCGCTGCAAAGAAACTCATCGAAGCCAGGGGCTGGAAGATTATTGGAGAAGAGGTTCCCGAAGAAATTGATTTGATAGATATCGAAGGATCAGCCAACGCCAAACCCCCTCAGATTTCAGTAACAACCCCTAAGCCAAAACCTGAAGTGCCGATTGTTCCCGTTGCGGGTGCCGGGTCTTTGCCGGCGATTGATAATGCGGGTGGTGGCGTCAATGTCACCTATATTGAGGCTGTTGCGACGACAATGATCATGCGGTTTACAGATGATGTGGTTGTAAGAATTATTGAAGAAGAAGGGGGCGCTTTGGTCGATATGCGATCTTCCTCCAGATGGGGTGTCCACGATCTGGGTGGTAATGCACGCCGCATTGCCCAGTTTATGCGTGATCTCGATGCGGCTTTGATCGGCGTGGCAGGCGAGGGGTAGACCGTTTCACGTTTATACGGAAACGGTTTGGCAGCGAACAGCTGCCCGGCACCGCTGTGCCGCGCCCGCGCAGGCCTGCGCAAAGCGCAGAATTGCCGTGAGCGACATGAAAATAGAGTGATTCCGTCAAAGACGGACACACTCTAGTCTGTCTGATCATGGCGTTTGATATTCCCCGTCAATTGAAACGGCACCGTCTGTAATTACCGCACCGCGGGCGACCAGATCTTCAATATGGGCCAAAACGGAAAGGCCCGCCGCACCGTGCAGGCGCGGGTCCGTATCCCGGTAAATTCGCGCAACCATATTTGTAATCAGTCTGTCGCCGGACCTTATTCGCTCAAGAATTGCCCGCTCCCGCATTTTGCGGTGGGTTCGAAGCGCGCGCACAAACTTCTGGGCATCTTTAACGCGGCCACCATGACCAGGAAAATAGATCGTTTCATCGCGCTGCAACAGGGTTTCAAGCGATGCCATATAATCGACCATCGCTCCATCCGGCGGCGCGACGATAGATGTTGCCCAGGCCATGACATGATCAGCTGAGAATAAAATATTTTCTTCCAATAATGCGAAAGCCATATGATTTGCCGTATGGCCAGGGGTAAAAACCGCCTCAATCGACCAGTCTTTGCCGTGAACAACATCACCATGATTGAGCACTTCATCGGGTAAAAAATCATGATCGGCACTTGCATCAAGCGGGTTTTGCTCGCCGATATGCAGTGCGCGGGCTGGCCTGTGCGGACCTTCGGCATAGATCGCTGCGCCGGTGGCCTCTTTCAGTCTGCGGGCCAGCGGCGAATGGTCCATATGGGTATGGCTGACAAAAATATGCGTAACTTTTCGCCCGGAAAGAGCCGCCATTAATGCATCAAAATGCTCAATGCTCTCAGGCCCAGGATCAATAACGCCAACTTCGTCTTCACCGATGATGTAAGAATTAGTCCCATGATAGGTGAACGGACTTGGATTATTAACGGTCATTCGCTGAATGCCCGGGTGAAGTTCAACGGCTTCGCCATATCGCGGAGCGAATGACTTGTTGAATTCGGGAGTTGCCATGCCTGTTGGTCCTTATGGATGGGCGGAACGTAAAAGCGGCACTCTCTTGCCCTTGCTGGCCGATGTCAATATAAACTGAGGTTTGAGGTTTTTGGATCAATTATTTGGATGCAAATATCTCCGGATATAGATCAACCAGCCTCAGAATTGAAACCTATGAATATTCTTGGATCGCCCCTCCAATCAACTGGTATAACCGCATTGACCGGCCTGGCTGCCGATCTGGCCGAGCGTGAAGCAATCGGCAAACCGGTGCGTATTGGTATTATCGGTGCAGGTGAAATGGGCACCGATTTGGTGACCGCCGTTGCCCATATGCCAGGGGTCGAGATTGTGGCGATTGCTGACCGTCGATTGGCAGGCGCTCCCAAGGCCATTGAAATTGCAGGCTATGATGCCGACAAAGGAGCAATTTGCGAATCCTCGACGCAGATGAATTTGGCAATTGAAAACAACCAGATAGCAATTACCCGTAATGCAGCGGATGTGGTATCTAATGAATTGGTTGAAGTGGTTATAGACGCAACAGGTCGCCCATCAGCTGGTGCTGAAATTGGCCAGAGCGCCATTGATAACGGCAAGCATCTGGTGATGATGAACGTCGAAGCTGATGTCACTATTGGGCCTTATCTGAAAAATTTGGCCCGGAAAAAAGGTGTCATCTATACGGTGGGTGCCGGTGATGAACCAAGCTCCACTATTGAGTTGATCAATTTTGTCACAGCGATGGGGTATCCCGTTGTTGCTGCAGGCAAGGGCAAGAACAACGCGTTCAATATTCAGGCGACGCCTGACGACTATCGCGAAGAGGCTGAGCGCCGCAATATGAACCCGCGTATGTTGGTTGAATTTATCGACGGTTCAAAAACTATGGTGGAAATGTGCTGCATCGCAAATGCCACCGGCCTTGTGCCCGACAAGCCGGGTATGCACGGGCCGGATTGCTCGCTGGAAGAATTGCAGGATGTGCTTTGCCCGGTTGAGGATGGGGGGATACTATCGCAAAAGGGCTGTGTGGATTTCACTGTCGGCAAGGGTGTCGCACCTGGAATTTTTGTCATCGCTGAAATGTCTCATCCGCGGATTCGTGAACGAATGAATGATCTGCATCTTGGGCCAGGGCCCTATTACCGGTTTTACCGGCCCTACCATCTCACCAGCCTTGAAGTCCCATTGTCGGCAGCCCGTGCGGTGCTCTATGGAACGGCAGATATGCAGCCGATGGATCGACCGGTGGCTGAAGTTTGTGCGCTGGCAAAACGGGATTTGAAAAAGGGCGAAAAACTCGATTTTATCGGCGAGTATTGCTACCGTTCATGGGCCATGCGCGCCGATGACGCACGTCACCAGCAGGCGATACCGGTTGGGCTGTTGGAAAATGGAATTATGACCTGTGATGTAAAAATGGGAACACTGCTGACCCGCGCCAATTGTGACATTGATGAAACATCGACGCTTTATAAAATGCGAAAAATGCAGGATGAAATGTTAGGCTACTAACGCATAAGCTATTCAGATCGTAGAATAAATTAGTATTTTGTTGACGATGATAAATTTTAATTTTCGATTGTAAGGTTTCTGTCAGCTTCAATTTTGTAATGCCTAGCTATCAAAAACTAGGCAACACAAAATGAGCGATATTAGTCTAATCAGTGGCGCGAACCACGGGAAAGCTTCAGCCAGAGGTGTTCGCATTTGGGACTTACCCGTGCGCCTGTTTCACTGGGGGCTTGTTGCAGGCGTTTCAACCGCACTGGTTACCGGATTTTTGGCCGAGGAATGGTATCTCTATATCCATAATTGGGCTGGATATACAATTGCATTCCTGATTTCATTCAGATTGATTTGGGGATTTTTCGGGTCGAAATATGCCCGTTTTGCAAGTTTCATTTTCACCCCAAAAGAGACCATTGGGCATATCAAGGAATTTGCACGCGGAAACTCAGCTCATTATTCAGGGCACAATCCAGCCGGTGCACTGATGGTTTTTGCACTGTTGGCAGTGCTTTTGCTACTCACTGTTTCCGGCGTGATAATCCTTGGCGGGCAAGAAAACCTGGGTGCTCTGGCCGGGTTTGTTTCATTTGAAATTGGTGCGTTTCTGGTCGAAATTCACGAATTGCTGGCCTGGTCACTGATGCTTCTCATCATCGCCCATGTGGCCGGCATGATTATTGAAAGCCGCATCAGTGGTGAAAACCTTGCCCGCGCGATGGTCACCGGCAATAAAAAAGATGCAAGCAATCAGCCGATCACCATGCCGGTATCAACGATTGTTCTGCGTGCCGTGGTAATTGCAGCAATTGTTGGTGGGGCAGGTTTTGCACTTTATCAAAAATATTCGGCTGTACCCGCCAGCGGGTTGGTAAAGCTTGTACCAAACGAGACCTATAACAGTGAATGTGGCGATTGCCATTATGCCTATCACCCAAGTCTGCTACCAAGAAGTTCGTGGCAGGGCATCATGGCCAACCTCGAAAACCATTTTGGTGAAGATGCTTCACTCGATGCAGAAACGGTTAAATCCCTATCCGCATGGCTGAATGAAAATTCATCTGAGATATGGGACACAGAAGCCGCCAACAATCTGCGCAAGGTTTCTCCAAAAGCGCCGTTGAGCATATCTGAAACGCCCTATTGGCAGTCAAGACATTCTGAAATCAACAAAAATGTATTCAAGCAGACCAATATTGGAACCAAAGGAAATTGCATTGCCTGCCATAGCGATGCAAAAACCGGTCGCTTCGATGATGCTGCAATTTCAATTCCACCTCCCAAGCCAAATACCTGATATATAAAGGATATTACCATGAAAAAAACTCTACTCGTAATTTCAACCGCAGTAATGGTTGCACTGGCGGCACCTGCATTTGCCGGCGCCAAACAAGACGCAGTAATGGATCATTACAAAAAACTGGCAAAAGGCAGTTTTTCCGCAGAACGCGGCAAAGCATTCTACAGCGCAGTCCACACCGGCGGCAAACCAGCAACACCATCTTGCACATCATGTCATACAAAGTCGCCCACAGGCACTGGTCAAACAAGAGCAAACAAACCGATTGCCCCAATGGCGCTTTCTAAATCTCCGGATCGTTTTGGTGATTTAAAAAAGGTTGAAAAATGGTTTGGCCGCAATTGCCGCAGCGTTTTGGGCCGCGAATGCACCGTGCAGGAAAAGGGTGACTTCCTTGCCTTCATGTATAGCCAATAGCCCCAAGTCCCTTACCTTATACGGAGAGTATTATTATGAAAAAGACAATAGTAATGACCGCAATGATTGTGGCAATGGCGATGATGCCAGCCAATACATGGTCGAGAGACCGTGGTGTTAAAGATGAATTGACCAAAACTGAATGCGGTGCTTGTCATATGGTTTTCCAGCCACGGTTTTTGCCGGCGGTATCATGGACCAATATCATGTCTGATCTTGGTAATCATTTTGGCGAAGATGCTTCACTGGATGAAGAATCCAGAACCAAAATTGAGGCCTATCTGGTCAAAAATGCCAGAAAGAAAGAATTTAAATATATAGGGAACGGCACCCAGCCTATCCGTATTACCGAAATTCGTTGGTTTAAACGTGAGCATCGCAACGAGGTGTCAAAACGTGCAATGAAACGTGCAGGCACTATGGCCAATTGTGTGGCTTGCCATAAGGGGGCTGAAAAAGGCCAATATGACGACGATTAAGTTGTATTAATCTCTAGTAGCTTATTTGCGGCGGTTATTCTTTTGGGGTGGCCGCCGCTTTTTTTGCTGCAATTTTTCTGGACTTTGGAATGTTTGCAGAACGGCATTCAATCAATCCATCATATTCGGGCGTTTCAAATTCGACGTTGAAAGGCAGGTTTAAAAGTTCCTGCAAATAGGCTGATAGTCCACCAACAAATTGATTAAGATTGCCGCAAATATCGCAAAGAACATAAACCTGTCCATCAATGCGCCGGGGTCGCCAGCGACGGGGCAATGTATCTTTCATCGCAACCGGGCCGGATTTTGGCATATTGAGTACCACCTCAATCTTGCAGGCATCACAGCAGACTTTCATGGAAAGCTCCTTTGGAATTTATATTCAGTTTTTTGAATATACATTTTCCCCCAAATCTGCAACTTATAGAGCTGTCGCCGATCTCGGTTACTAATATTATGGTTGCATTTAACTGTAATGATTGCTCATTATAGCCAATCCCCGTTGATGAAATGAAAGACTGTTCATGACTGATTACCCGCGCGATATGGTTGGCTATGGCCGCAATACACCTAATCCTAAATGGCCGAATGATGCCCGTATCGCCGTTCAATTCGTGATCAATTACGAAGAGGGCGGTGAGAATAACATTCTGCATGGGGATGCGGCTTCTGAAGCCTTTTTGTCTGAAATTGTCGGGGCTGCCGCCTGGCCCGGTCAGCGCCATATGAACATGGAATCAATTTATGAATATGGTTCGCGCGCCGGTTTTTGGCGGTTATGGCGCATGTTCACCGAGAGAAATATGCCGGTCACCGTGTTTGGCGTTGCAACGGCTTTGGAAAAAAACCTGGAAGCGGTAGCCGCCATGAAAGAGGCAAATTGGGAAATTGCCACCCACGGGTTGAAGTGGATTGAATATAAGGATTTCGCCAAAGAAGATGAACGCAAACATCTGGAAGAGGCGATCCGTATTCATACGGAAGTGACCGGCAGCCGCCCAAGGGGCG
>JALSIJ010000271.1 GCA_026981655.1 Rhizobiaceae bacterium
AGGCTTTTAGAAATTGCCGGACTGAGTGACTCCAGCCTGGTGCGTGAAACATTTGCCTTGTTAATATTATTTGCAATCGGTGCGCTTTGATCAAAACGTGACGGTGCCGACAACAATGCAGCCGGTTGAACAATTGACTGAGGTTGAATGAACGCTTGAATGTTTACCGGAATGCCACCAGAAAACACCGGCCTTGGCTTTGGAAACGGCGCTTTTACGAATGAAAATACGGGTACTTGTCCAACCGGCTGTTGAGGCCGTTTACTGGCGATCATAACATCCGGCACTTTGCCTGGATAGGTTGCCGGACGCTTGCCGCGATAGCCTTTACCTGGTTTGAATGATGCCACCAAAAACCGCTGATCTCGGCCATCGAGACGTGCTTTGCCAAGGTATTGAACACGAACCCGGGCAATACCTTGGCGTTTATAATCCAAAAGGTCTGCGGCCTTTGATGACATATCAATCACCCGGCCATGGGCGTAGGGGCCGCGATCATTGACCCGCACAACCACAGAATTGCCGTTTGCGAGGTTGGTCACCCGCGCATAACTGGGCAATGGAAATGTCGGGTGCGCACCTGACAGTGAGTATTGATCGTAGACTTCGCCATTTGCGGTCAATCGGCCGTGGAAGTTTGGCCCATACCAGGAGGCATTGCCAATTTTGTCGTATCCCGGCTGCTCACGTGGGCGATACCATTTTCCACGCACCTTATAAGGCTTGCCAATCTGCGCACGCCCGCCGCCCCGGCGCACCTGACGTGAGGTGGTAACACGCGGACTTGCCTTGACGCCAAATACACGCTCGGAAAACTTTGTTTTGTTATTTATATGCGCCTTGGAGTTGGCATTTTTTGTTTTTGGCGTACTACCGCAAGATACCAACCCAAGCCCAACAGCAAAAAGAACCGCCACTTTCAACGGCGCTTCAAAGCTAAATCCCACAAAGGAACAACAGATGCCTCGCCGCAGCGAGTGCAAATTTACTGAATTCATGCCGACTACTCTATACAATTTCGACAAAATTACCGCCCTTTACGGGCGAAATCCACACAATTGCAGATAAATATAGAGTCAATTTGTTACGTTGCCGTTAACCGATTGGAAACTTTTCAAGTAAAATCGACTATCAGAGCCAGGCGATGAACCTAAAATGGAATATCATCATCCATATCATTGGATGTGCCGCCGGAGGGTGCACCACCTGAGGGTGCGCCGCCGCCCATTTGGCCTTGCGACCCACTGCTGCCATATTCATTGCCACCACCCTGGGAATATCCTCCGCCACTACCACCACCGCCGCCTTCTGCACGGCTGTCGAGCATGGTCAAAGTGCTGTTAAATCCTTGCAGAACAACCTCAGTCGTATATTTATCAACGCCGGATTGATCCTGCCATTTACGGGTTTGCAATGCGCCTTCCAGATAAACTTTTGAACCTTTGCGCAAATAGCTTTCGATAACTTTGCACAGGCCTTCATTGAACACGACAACCCGATGCCACTCTGTGCGTTCACGGCGCTCGCCAGAACTTTTATCGCGCCAGCTTTCTGAGGTGGCAACGCTGAAATTCGCGATCGGCCGACCGTCTTGCGTGCGCCGGATTTCCGGGTCTGCGCCTAAATTACCGACCAGAATTACCTTATTGACACTACCCGCCATTATATTCTCCTTGCGAAACGCGCTCGCTTAAAATTTCGTAGTCGCGAAATTACGACCAATTCAAACTGAAACTAGCCCAACAAATCTGATTTGGCCTGCCCTCGCCGCTGGTTTTTTATCTTTTCCACCACTTCTTTATAACGCATCTACGCATTGAGTCTGGCTGGTTCGACAATTCTGCTTGAATATATGTTTGTTCATGATACGTTCCTATTGTCAAGTGATTCTTGGCTGCTATTTTCTTTCGGCCAGGTATGGCTACTGGGTTAGGTTTGTCGGCCACCCTTTTTGTGACTTATGGCTGCACGACAGAAAGACCAGAATATGCATGATAAGAATGATGAAAAATCATCCGCAAAAGTTGTGGCCAGTCATGATCGTAAGATGATTTCGGTTCGTGGTGCGCGTGAACATAATTTGAAGAATATCGACATTGATTTACCGCGTGACAAATTAATTGTCATGACGGGCCTTTCCGGTTCGGGCAAGTCATCTTTGGCGTTTGATACCATCTATGCCGAAGGCCAGAGGCGTTATGTGGAAAGTCTTTCGGCCTATGCACGCCAATTTCTGGAAATGATGCAGAAGCCCGATGTGGACCAGATCGACGGACTTTCACCGGCTATTTCCATCGAGCAAAAGACCACATCGCGCAACCCGCGCTCTACGGTTGGAACGGTCACCGAAATCTATGACTATATGCGGCTTCTCTATGCGCGTGTTGGCATACCCTATTCGCCGGCCACAGGGCTGCCGATTGAAAGCCAAACGGTCAGCCAGATGGTCGACCGGGTTTTGGCGTTGGATGAAGGCACCAGACTATATTTGCTGGCCCCAATTGTCCGCGGTCGAAAGGGTGAATATCGCAAAGAAATTGCCGAGCTGATGAAGAAGGGATTTCAACGCTTGAAGATTGATGGCGAGTTTTATGAAATCGCCGACGCGCCTGTGCTCGATAAAAAATTCAAGCACGATATTGATGTTGTGGTCGACCGGATTATGGTGCGTGACGACATGAAAACCAGACTAGCTGACAGTATGCAAACAGCATTGCAGTTGAGCGACGGGCTGGCGGTTGCCGAACTTGCCGATAACCCCCTGCCCGCAGGCGAGACATCAAAAAAAACCGTCAACAAATCCAAAAATGAAACCCATGAGCGGCTGTTGTTTTCCGAAAAATTTGCCTGCCCGGTTTCCGGTTTTACCATACCGGAAATTGAACCTCGTTTGTTCTCGTTCAACAATCCGTTTGGCGCCTGCCCTTCTTGCGACGGGCTTGGAACTCAACAGAAAATTGACGAAGATATGGTGGTTCCAGATGGCAAATTAACGCTCAAGGGCGGCGCCATCGCACCCTGGTCAAAATCCAACAACCCATCCCCCTATTACGCGCAAACTTTGGAAGCCCTGGGGCGTGCATTTGGCTTCAAGCTATCAGACCCCTGGAAGAAACTGTCGAAGGAAGCTAAACACGCTGTCTTGCATGGCACAGCAAATCAGGAAATTGAATTTGTCTATGATGATGGCTTGCGTACCTACAAAACCAAAAAGCCATTTGAGGGGGTTATCCCCAATCTCGAACGTCGCTGGCGCGAAACGGATTCTAACTGGGTGCGTGAAGAGATTGAAAAATTCATGTCGCGCTCATCTTGCGGCACCTGCGCTGGTCACCGGCTGAAACCCGAAGCACGGGCGGTAAAAATCGCTAACTTGCACATTTCAGAAGTAACAGAGATGTCGATCAAACAAGCTGATCAATGGTTTCGGGAGCTGCCAGGCTCGCTTAATGCCAAGCAGTTGGAAATCGGCGAGCGCATATTGAAAGAAATTCGTGAGCGTCTAAAATTTCTCAACGATGTGGGGCTGGATTATCTCTCCCTTTCGCGGAATTCCGGCACATTGTCGGGCGGTGAAAGTCAGCGCATCCGACTTGCGTCGCAAATCGGCTCGGGCCTTACCGGTGTGCTTTATGTGCTGGATGAGCCTTCCATCGGCTTGCACCAGCGCGATAACGCCCGGCTTCTGGAAACCCTGCGCCACCTGCGTGATCTGGGCAATACGGTAATTGTGGTTGAACATGATGAGGACGCTATCCTCACCGCCGACCATGTGGTTGATATTGGGCCGGAGGCAGGCATTCATGGTGGCGAGATTATTGCTAGTGGCACGCCGCAAGATATTTTAGATCATCCAGACAGCATTACCGGCAAATATCTTTCAGGAGTGCTCGAGGTTGCAGTTCCGCAAAAACGCCGCAAGATCAATAAATCGCGCAAATTGCGGGTTAAGGGTGCCCGCGGCAATAATTTGAAAAACGTCACGGCCGATATTCCTTTGGGTACTTTCACCTGTGTCACTGGTGTATCAGGCGGCGGCAAGTCCACTTTGTTGATTGAAACACTTTATAAGGCTATCGCGCGACATCTCAACAAAGCGCGGGCGGTGCCGGCCGAACATGACCGCATTGAGGGCCTTGAACATCTGGATAAAGTGATTGATATTGACCAGTCGCCGATTGGCCGAACACCGCGCTCTAACCCGGCCACCTATACCGGTGCATTCACTCCTATTCGTGAATGGTTTGCCGGCCTACCGGAAGCTAAGGCGCGCGGTTATTTGCCCGGCCGTTTTTCCTTTAATGTCAAAGGTGGTCGATGCGAGGCCTGCAAGGGTGACGGTCTTATCAAGATCGAAATGCACTTTTTGCCGGATGTTTATGTCACCTGTGATGTCTGCAGCGGGCATCGCTATAACCGAGAAACACTGGAAGTTCACTTTAAAGGCAAATCAATTGCAGATGTGCTGGATATGACCGTTGAAGAGGGCAATGATTTTTTTGCAGCCGTTCCTGCGGTTCGTGAAAAAATGGCCACCCTCAAACGCGTCGGTCTTGGCTATGTGAAGATTGGCCAGCAGGCCACCACACTTTCTGGCGGTGAAGCACAGCGGGTGAAACTTGCCAAAGAGCTTTCCAAACGCGCCACCGGCCGCACATTATATATATTGGATGAACCCACGACCGGGTTACATTTTCATGACGTGGCAAAGTTGCTGGAAGTGCTTCACGAATTGGTCGATGCGGGAAATACGGTCGTCGTGATCGAACATAATCTGGAGGTGATCAAAACCGCCGACTGGATTTTGGACCTTGGTCCCGAGGGTGGCGATGGCGGCGGCGAACTCGTGGCAAGTGGTACACCTGAGACCATTATTAAGGAAGAGCGATCCTATACGGCCCATTATCTGAAGTCCTTGCTGGAACGTCGACCGGGCGGTTCGGCCCAAGCGGCTGAATAATTGCTTTTTTGTTGCCTTAATAATTTCAAACTGACATTCAAGCCATGCTGCATTGCAGCAATTGCATTTCAGCTATGCAATAATAGCACTCGTAAAACTTTTGAACTGCCCTAAATACAGGTCATCGAAGACAACGAATTACAGGTTGCCTTTCACATGATTAACCGCCCGACGGGCCAATTTAAAGGACATGACTATGGATATTTTTGGATCATATAAAACCTGGAAGCGTGTCCGTGAAACACGTACTCAGCTCAATGCTCTCAGCAATCGCGAACTTAACGATCTGGGCATTAGCCGCAGCGATATTCCGTTTATCGCAACCCGCGCAGTGCGCAACTAACAAATACAGTTTCGGCCAGGATAATACCTCCTCCCATTACCTGGCTGATTTGGTTCAACAGATTCTCCTCCCGCTGTTGAACATTATAACGACACCCGCCGGATCTCCTCCCCCGGCGGGTGTTCGTGTATTTGGGCTTGGAAAATCTCAATTGAACCTGCATATATTTCCCTATAGAGACGATAGGAAGAAATGTATTATTGGAACAATATTCCAGGACAAAAGGTAAGAAGCGCAAATGTTTGCCAGGGAAAAGATTAAATATCAGGCCATACCACTCCCCGATCGGGCTGACATGAGTGATGACGAAATGGCAGTTTCTGCGACTGCGTTTTACGAAAACATTGCCCGGCGCCATTCTATCCGGGATTTTTCCGACCGTCCTGTGCCAAAAGAAATTATTACCGAATGCATTCGTGCGGCAGGCACGGCCCCCAGTGGGGCAAACCATCAGCCCTGGCATTTCGTGGCGATTGCCAACCCTGAAATCAAGCATGAAATTCGCATTGCAGCTGAAAAAGAAGAAGAAAAATTCTATGCAGGCGGTGGTGGTGATGAATGGATAAAGGCATTGGAACCAATTGGCACCGGTGCATCAAAACCACATCTTGATATTGCTCCCTGGCTGGTGGTGATTTTTGCCCAACGCTATGGTGAATTTGACGATGGAACCCGCTATAAAAACTATTATGTTCCCGAAAGTGTTGGCATAGCCACGGGTTTCCTGATTGCCGCTTTGCACAAGGCCGGGCTATCCTGCCTGACCCACACGCCCAACCCAATGCGGTTTTTAAATAAAATGCTCAATCGGCCGGAATCGGAAAAAGCAATAATGATTCTTGTGGTTGGCCACCCAAGCTGTGATGCAACTGTTCCAGCCGTTGCAAAAATCAAAAAACCTCTGGATCAGATATTGACGATCTGCGAATAGACTGCTTGGTGTTCCTTGAGAAAATAAGGTATTATTTTGAAAACCAGCGACGCAACAATTTTGATGGTGCCCGGTTATACCAATTCGCCAGAGGACCATTGGCAATCGCGCTGGCAACGCAAACTCTCAACTGCTGAACGGATAAAACAGGACGACTGGCACAAGCCAGTTATCGAAGAGTGGGTAGCAAGTTTTTTAACCTCACTGCGTCTGACCCATAAGCCGGTGATTATCGTTGCACATTCACTTGGTTGTCAGGTGGTGGTACAGGGTGCGATGCAGTTTGATGATTTACTCAAACAAAAAGTTCGTGGTGCATTTTTAGTCGCACCGCCAGACGTGGAAAACGAAAACATCAAGCCAAAACATCTCATGACATTTGGGCCCTACCCGCGCGACCCTCTGCCATTTCCATCCATTGTTGTTGCCAGCAGTAATGACCCGTTTTGCAGCGTTGCGGTTGCCGATGATATGGCTGCAAGTTGGGGTTCAATGTTCATCAACGCTGGTGAACAGGGGCATATAAATCAAAAAAGCGGACACGGACCCTGGCCGGAAGGGTTGATGGTATTTTCGAAATTTATTTCGAAGATCAAAATGTGACTGTTCCAAAATTATCGAAATGTCACCTTTGACAGTATGGTTTCCGCGCCCTGTTGGATATATAGCGGGTCAGTTCCGATCGCCATCAACCGGTAACCCATGGCATGGGCGATATCCACCCGCTCGGCGGTCAGGCAAAATATGGCGGCAGCTTTTCCCTTGGCGCGGGTTTTTACAGCAATTTCTTTGATGATTTCAATTGTCGCATCGCCAAACGGGTCTGGCACAGGCTGCTGCAAATACGATATTGAAAGATCAGATGGGCCAACCAAAATACCATCTATGCCATCAACAGCCAGAATATCATCCAGATTTTCGACCGCCTGTCTGGTCTCGATCATGGCAAAAGACATGGTGTCATGATCGGCCTTATTGAGATATTCCAGAACCGGAACACCCAAAACATGAGCGGCTTGTGAAACGCCGTGCGAACGGTCGCCAATTG
>JALSIJ010000272.1 GCA_026981655.1 Rhizobiaceae bacterium
GGGCTATGATTCATGCGCTATCCTGTTGCAGGAAACAAATGCGGACGGAAGCCCCGGTGCGATTATTGGCGCATCAGTCGTGGACGATTTCGGGGCATAATATTGCTCACACCAGATGCGCTCTGCGCATCGGCTCCGCAAGGCGCCCTGTTCGCGCGGCTCGCTCTTCGCTCGCCATACAGCAAAATGGGTTGCGGGCGGGCAATTTGTTTGAGGCAATATTTGCCCTGCCACGGAGGGAAGCTTGTAATTTTGCGCATCGGCTCGCTGGTCGCAGCGCTAGCCGCGCGAGATAAATAATTGCCCTTAAATTAATACATATGCTGGCCGCCATTGATCGAAATGGTTGAGCCGGTGACAAAATTGCTGTCCTCGCGTACTAAGAACCAAACGGCGCGGGCAATTTCGAGTGGATCACCCAGCCTTCCGACCGGAATGTTAGCGACGATTTTTTCAAGCACGTTTTCTGGCACAGCCGCCACCATATCGGTTGCCACATAGCCCGGTGCAACCGCGTTGACTGTAATGCCAAAGCGTGCGCCTTCCTGTGCCATTGCCTTGGTCATGCCAATAACGCCAGCCTTGGCGGCGCAATAGTTGACCTGGCCATATTGGCCCGCCTGACCGTTGATTGATGAAATGTTGACAATTCGGCCAAATTTTTGGGCCAGCATGGGTTCCCACACAGCTTTGCTCATGGCAAAAACCGAGGTGAGGTTGGTTTGAATGACCGCCATCCAGTTTTCGTAACTCATGCGCTTTAAAGTGCCATCGCGGGTGATGCCGGCATTGTTGACCAATACCGAAATTGTGCCGTTGTCGGCGGTAATTTCGGCAATTGCATCCTGGCAGGCATCGAAATCGGATACATCCCACTGATAGGCTGGAATGCCGGTTTCATCGGTGAAAGCCTTGGCTTTTTCCGCATTGCCGCCATAGCCTGCGACCACGTGATAGCCGCGATCTTTTAAAAGCTCACAAATGCCCCTGCCGATGCCTCTGGTTCCGCCGGTTACGAGGGCGGTGCGGTTTGTGCCTTCTTCATTCATGGTCTTCTCCCGTTTATGGTTACAAAATATTCCAGTTTGCTGTATTCAGCCTTCAACCAATATTATGCCAATTCCATCATTGCTTGTGAGGCCAAAATGCTCAAGGGAAAATCTGCAATTATTACGGGATCAACCAGCGGCATTGGCCGTGGTATCGCAACCATGCTTGCCCGTGAGGGTGCAAATGTGATGATCAACGGGTTTGGCGATAAGGCCGAGATTGAGGCAATGAGGCAGGAGCTTGCCAAACTTTCCCGCGGCACATGCATCTATTCACCAGCCGATATGATGAAGCCCGCTGAAATTAAAGACATGGTCGATGAGGCGGAAAAGGCATTTGGCAGCGTAGACATCGTTGTTAATAATGCCGGCATTCAATTTGTTTCTCCGATTGAAGAATTTCCGGTTGATAAATGGGATGCAATTATTGCGATCAACATGAATGCCGCGTTCCATACTATCCGCCACACGCTTTCCGGCATGAAGGCGAGCGGCTGGGGGCGAATTATCAATTTAGCTTCGGCCCATTCGCTGGTGGCTTCGCCTTATAAATCCGCTTATGTGACCGCAAAGCACGGGCTTGTTGGTATGACCAAGACTGTAGCGCTTGAATGTGCGCAGGATGGGGTGACAGTAAATGCCATTTCGCCGGGTTATGTGATGACCCCGCTGGTGGCCAATCAAATTCCTGATACGGCGCGCGCGCGCGGAATATCTGAAGATGAGGTGGTGCAAAATGTCATGCTGGCCGGGCAACCAACCAAGAAATTCATTACCATTGAAGAAGTTGCTGATACGGCTAAGTTTTTGTGTTCCCCTGCTGCAAGTTCAATTACAGGCGCCAATATTTCTATTGATGGCGGTTGGACTGCGGCTTAGAGCTGTGTGTTTGGTTTGAATATATTCATCGAATGCGGGCCAATTGGAAATGGTGCTTTGGTATTCATGAAGTTCATTAACCGACAGCCTGGCTGATTTGGCTTCCGGTATTGGTTGCCTGATATAATGGCCGTGGCGGGCGGGTTTCAGTATCGACTTTGCGCCAAATCCAGTTTTGAGATTGAAGCTGTTTCAATGTTTGCGACAGGGCGCGATCGCTAATCGATACTAATTCAGTCTTGATTTCAGAAAAATATTTGGGCTCTTGACTTGCGACCAATACCGGAATGGTCCAGGCGCGCCGAAGTAAGCCACGTTCTGCTGGATTGGGAACCGCTTGGTTGATTTTGGCTGCGATCGCGGCAATTTCCAAGCCTTTGGGTGTAAGCCGGTATTCGGGCCTTAGGGGATGGCCGTAGCCCGGATTTCTTTCCATTAACCCCAGATCAATCAGATAATGCATGCTTTGGGTAAAGGCCGTTCGTCCTGCACCCGTTTTTGAAAGCAGCTGAGCGGGCCGCCCTGGTACGCCTTCTTGCATTAATGCGAGAATATTCAGCGACCAGGCTTTTGAGGCAACCTTGACAATCAAATTTATGTCCATAAAGTATAGTATATATATTTTTTAAACAAAGGAAAGCACCATGCCGATTATATCTTTGGATAACACGATTACCATTGCCCTGTCTGTGCAGGATCGGCATGCAAGTGCCAAATGGTATTTTGAAAAACTCGGGTTTGACGTTCTATACCATCTTGATGATGCGGGTTGGAGCGAACTTAAAACCAATACCGACGGTGTGACCTTGGGTTTGGGTGAGCAGGATAAGCCAAATCCTGGTAATGCAACACCGGTCTTTGGTGTTGCAAACATCGTTTCCGCACGAAAGGCGCTTGAAAAGGCTGGTGTTCGATTTGACGGTGAGACTTTTCACTTGGAGGGCATGGTAAGTACCGCAACATTTTATGATCCGGACGGGAATGCTTTGATGTTGGCTCAGGATCTATCCGGTGATGCCTAGAGCAATTTATCATTTGATTGAATCGCTCTGAATGTTTTCACTCACGGCTAATCGGGGCTTTCTAACGGCTCAAGTTTTGCGCTTCGCGTTCCTCAACGTGCAACTTGAGCTACGTCCCGGCTTCCGCTTGGGCGGTGCATAAGCACCGGTCGCTCTTCGCGACTTAGATGCCTCCATGTAGATGTGAAGCAGTCTAGTTGGGTTCTGAGTTAAGAGATGTGCTAATACCGCGTGCTTTCTGAGTAGATGGCTTGTGCGGAATGTTATGAAATTAACCGGTCCCCGCACTGATCAATCATCGTTAATTACTGGCCATAGAGGCCCTTTCGACTCAATCTTGCAATAAGCAAACATTATCTGGCACGGGCTGATTGTTCGCCTATCCGGTTCATTTTTCCGGATATAGATTGTTGTTGCTTAAATGGGCAAATCGTCCGGTCAGGTTGCTCCCTAATTGCGAGAAATATCATTGAGTTGGGTGGTTGACAAATTTTAAGTTAGTGATTACTTACTAATTAATAAATGGAGATGCGAGGATTTTTAATGAAAAAGACGTGTAAATTTTGTTGGGGTGTTAGTGTCGTATTGTTGGCTGGAGTTCTGGCCATGACATATATGTTTGTTATCCGTGGCAGCGTTGCGGCCAGCGATGATGGCAGGACAGCGATCATTCTGGAGCAGGGCGAACGTGACCTTGTATTGGCGGAAATGCGTGGCTTTTTGGAAAGCATTCAAACAATCTCCGAAGGTTTGGTGGAAGGTGATATGAAATCTGTTGCCGAGGCTGCCAGGAAAGTTGGCATGGTCAATGCCGCAGCTGTCCCCGTGACGCTAATGGCCAAACTCCCGCTTGAATTCAAGACGCTTGGTCTGGCGACCCACAAAGCATTTGATGCGCTTTCGCTGGAGGCAACAGATATGGGCGATTCTAAAACTATTATGACCCAAATGGCTGGATTGTTGAACAATTGCACGACCTGTCACTCAATCTATCGACTTGAAGCTGAGAGCAAAAAATAGAGAAACGGTAATCTCATGGCATCTGAAAAACAAAGACCCAGGCTTGCAATTTTAGCAGGAGTAGTCGCCATTGTATTTGGCGTAGCAACCCTTTATTCAGGTGGCTCTGTTGTTCTGGTTGACGGGCCGGCCAGGGTAGCAGCTGGAGACTACATTCCTTTTGTTGTGTGGTTTAATTTCCTTGCCGGATTTTTCTATATAATCGCCGGGGTTGGCCTGCTCTTATGGAGAAAGTGTGCCATCCAGCTTTCCGCACTGATTGCGCTCTCTACAATTCTAGTATTTGCATTTTTGGGTATATACATAGCTCAAGGCAATCTTTACGAAATGCGAACGGTTGCGGCGATGGTTCTGCGCAGTACAATCTGGATCGTTATTGCGCTCTATAGCTGGAAAGCATGGAAAGCGGTTAGAATTGATTGATTAAAGGCGGGCATTGCCCGCCTTTTTAAATGGCGGAACGGGCTTAGGCTGATGGTTAGAAATATATCGCACCGACGGCTTTGCGTTTTAGTTCTTCGCGGGTGTATCCGGCTGAATGGATGGCCTCATCACCAAGGTTAAGCAGCGTTGAGTACACAAGTTTATTGGCTTGTCTTTGACGCCCTTCGATCATACTACGACCAAATTTTCTAAAAACTGACATTGAATTATCCTTTCACGCAACATCGATTGGCTGTGAATTACAGTTAGGGCGGACAGGCATCTTCAACAATGGCTGTAAATTCAAGTCTCCCATGTGAGCTTTGCAGGGCTTCGATTTGTGACGAAGGATTCAGATTTTGGAATCACACCCTCTCCATCGCAATCGCAATGCCCTGGCCTACACCAATGCACATGGTTGAAAGCGCCAGATTGCCACCTCTTTCGACAAGCTCCAGTGCCGCAGTGCCGGTAATGCGGGCGCCAGACATGCCAAGCGGATGGCCCAGCGCAATCGCCCCGCCATTGGGGTTCACATGGGCTGCGTCATCGGCAATGTCTAATTGGCGCAAGGTAGCAAGTCCCTGCGCTGCAAAGGCTTCGTTCAATTCAATTACATCAAAGTCCTTTGGTGTAAGCCCAAGCCGTTCGCATAATTTCTGGCTGGCTGGCGCTGGCCCGATGCCCATAATACGAGGGGGAACGCCAGCGGTTGCGCCACCCAAAATTCGAGCAATCGGGTTGAGGCCGTGGCGCTTGGCGGCAGCTTCGCTGGCGATGATAAGGGCGGCAGCGCCATCATTTACGCCAGATGCGTTGCCCGCGGTTATGCTGCCACCTTCGCGGAAAGGTGCACGTAGTTTTGCCAGTGATTCAGGGTTAGCATCTGCCCTTGGGTGTTCGTCTGTTGAGACGATCAGCGGGCCTTTTCGGCGGCGCTCAATGGAAATCTCGATAATCTCCTTTGCCAGCCGGCCAGACTTTTGTGCTGCGGCGGCTTTTTGTTGTGATCGATAAGCAAAGGCGTCCTGATCTTCGCGAGATATATTATAGTCCTCGGCAACATTTTCAGCAGTCTCAGGCATAGAATCCACCCCATATTGTGCCTTCATGAGCGGGTTGATAAAGCGCCAGCCAATGGTTGTGTCATAGACCGCATTGGCGCGTGAGAACGCTTGCTCCGCCTTTGGCATAACGAAAGGTGCGCGCGACATGCTTTCCACTCCACCTGCAATTGCCATGTCAATTTCTCCGGCTTTAATGGCGCGCGCGGCGGTGAAAACCGCATCCATGCCAGAGCCGCAAAGTCGGTTTAATGTAACTGCGGGTACATCGGTGGGCAGGCCTGCCAAAAGCGCCGACATGCGCGCAACATTGCGGTTGTCCTCGCCGGCCTGATTGGCGCAGCCATAATAAACTTCGTCCAATTGTTGCCAGTCCACATTCTGGTTTCTTTCCATAAGGGCTTTGATCGGGGCAGCGCCCAAATCGTCCGCTCGCATGGTGGAAAGACTGCCGCCAAAGCGGCCGATGGGGGTGCGGATATAATCGCAAATATAGGCTTCAGTCATTACGAGCTTTCTTCAATCCATTGGGGTGTATTTTTGCTTATCATTTTTTGACAGCGCTTGACCAGTGATGCAGAACTATCATGCTTTGGAAATTGAGAATGTTGCTGTATTTGTAAACTTAATCTCGGCCTGCCTGAAAGTTCTTGCATGAAATTAATCGCCAATATCTCAACCTTATTTACAGAACTACCCTTTTGTGAGCGCATAATGGCGGCCTCAGATGCAGGCTTTGAAGGGGTGGAAATCCAGTTTCCCTATGATGAAGATCTTGATGAAATTCAAAGCGCCAGCGCCAAATACAAGATGCCGGTTGAGCTGATCAATTTGCCCGCAGGCGATTGGGATGGCGGTGATGTGGGGCTGGCGGCTCTACCAGATCGGCAGGAAGAGTTTCTTCAGGCAATGAACCTGGCGCATCAATGGGCCGAGGCGCTTGGGGTGAAAAAAGTCAATGTTCTTTCCGGCAGGGCAGAGGGGCATGCACATAATGCCATGCTTGATATGTTGGTCGGTAATCTTGCGCGGGCCGCGGAGTTTTTTGACGAAATCAACGTGCAAGTGCAGCTTGAAGTTATCAATGGACTTGATGTGCCGGGTTTCTTTGCTGGCGATCTGGAGACCGGGTTGAAGGCTATCAATAAAACTAATCATTCAAATCTAAAATTGCAGTTCGATTTTTATCACGTGGCGCGCCTTGGACATAATCTGGTCGATGCAATTAATCAGATTGGGCCGCTAATTGGCCATGTGCAATTTGCTGATATACCCGGTCGGCATCAGCCGGGAAGTGGAGATATGGATTTTGCCGCGGCCATTCATGCCTTGAAGCAGGTGGGCTATGGCGGGGCGGTTTCAGCCGAGTATTTTCCGATAGGTCTAACCGATGAAACGCTCGACTGGATTGGCGAATTCAAGGTGTTGCTGGCAGCCAATTGAATCTAAATCTCAATAAACAAAAACATTTTGACAGTTTATCTTGTCTTGTTAATCCATGCGGGTTATTTGGCTTTGATGATTGCTTTTGGGTGATCAATGGAGAGGTGCCAGAGTGGTCGAATGGGGCGGTCTCGAAAACCGTTGAGCGCGCGAGCGTTCCCAGGGTTCGAATCCCTGTCTCTCCGCCATTAATTGTTTGCTCCTCTGTTACGTAATAAAACGTACGGATTTTTTGACATGCTGATTGCACAAATAAGCGATATTCATATTGTTAAAATGGGCAGCAAAACGCTTGGTGTTGCGCCGATGGAAGCGAATCTGAAGCGGGTGATTGGGCATATTAATCAATTGGTTCCCCGACCTGATCTGGTTTTGGTAACT
>JALSIJ010000273.1 GCA_026981655.1 Rhizobiaceae bacterium
CAAATTGATGAAATTAATTTGAGGGCGGAACCGGCCCGATGCGAATGCATCGCTCCCGCGAAGGCTGGTGCGTAGCATCAAGTTGCACGTTGAGCAACGCGAAGCGCAAAACTTGAGCCACTAGAAAGGCATCAAGTGGCCGTGAGCGAAAGAACATAGAGTGTACCCGTCAAAGACGGACACGCTCTAGGAAAATTACTGATCTAAATCAGAATTCAGCCAGCAGTGCTCCAGGCGGCAAACACTTCATTAAATACCCGTTCGCCAGGTATACCTTTTTCAAGTGTTATCAGCGCCCGACGGCCGGTACGATAGCCAAGCGGAATATCAATCCACTCACGGCCTTTCATCAACTGTGTATTGCGTTCAACCGCCTGTGGCAGATTATTCAAGGCAATCAGGAATATACCATCGGCAATGGTTGCCGGCACTCCAACCAATGCTTCACCACGTGCCTCTTCGCTTTCCTTGAAAACAAATCGCTGAACTTTATCAATTGTGCCGCCGACAAAATCATCGGGGACAGAAAACACCAGTTCAATTAAGTGGCTGGCGGGAAGTGCGGCATCAGCATTTCGCTTAATAGTAACCAGTAAAACCAGTCCGCGGCTGCCAATTTCCACCTTGGCCCGAATTGCAGGTTCAAGCGGCAACCCCTCGCCCGGGGCCTCTTGAACGATCGACCACACAACACTGCCCACATCTACAGTGTTCTTTCCACGCGCAGATCCTTCTTCGTATAAAAAGCCCTTTTGCGCAATTATCGGCCCGGAACTGGCATTACCTGTATCCGCTGTGGTTGCTGCAGTTTGCGTACCATTACCAATCACCGGTTGCCCAACGCTTGATCCATTATTGTCAGGCACGACGATTCTGGTCGTGGTAACAGGAGAGGGTTCAACCCCGACAGGTAAGTTCTCATTACTTTCAAGAATAGGCGCAGGCGCCACTTCCTTACCATCCGAATTCAAGCGCTGGTCGTATTTCTCGACATTGGTTGCTTCAACCGTCGTCGATGCAGCTAATCCATTGCCATTTTTAACCGGACTAATGTCGGGTGAAGCACTGCCTGACCCGGACTGCGAGCCAGAATTTGAAACTTTCATGGTACCGCTATCACCGGCCATTTGATCAAAGGCTTCCGACAAAGAACCTCGATTGGCCCAAAGTGCGGCTGCACCGCCTCCGATAATTATAACACCAACCACTGCCATTATTATTGTGGAAAGACGTCCTGAACGTGCGCCCGACTGGGCTGTCGCTGACGGCTCAAAATATTCATCTTCTGCCGCTGGAATGCCAACCGGGTCACCGCCAAACTCAGGTGTAAGGTCAGCAACCGGTTCTTCATTTCTAAAAGAAGGCATCGAAGGTGCAATTGATTCAGCCGCAGCAGAAGGCATATTTCGTGGAATTTGCGTACCCTGAACACCTTGCGCTGGGTTGGCTGGAGTAGCCTGAGAACTTGCCGAAGGAGGTGCAGACATTGGCGCAGACATCGGCTCAACCGCCGGCGGTGCTGGAGTTGGCTGCGGGCTTGCCGCTGGTGCAGGCACGGATTGGACCGCTGCCGGACCTTGTTCATTACCTTGATATTCGCTCTCGATACTGGCGATTGCAGCTTCTAAATGGGCCTTTTGCGTTGCAATAGCCTCTGCTGCCATAGGCGGCTTGGCAGATTCCAGCTGCTTTCCGATGGTAATACGAGCGCGCTCATACAACTTCGCACGCAACTGCGGAGTTGTCTGTCCCAGCCCTTCAAGAGTCCGCAATAAAACGGCGTGATAATCAGCCATATAAAAACACTATCCCTAAACTTAACTCTCCAAAAATGTTAAATTTCATTCCCGAGTAAGTTTCCCCAATATGCTGAACACCAATATATCGACAAGAATATGGTTTCAGAAGTGATTCGCCCCAAATATTTAATCTAATCTTGAAACGGGTCGTGAACAAGTATTGTATCATCCCGTTCAGGGCTGGTCGACAGCAAGGCCACCGGTGCGCCGATCAATTCTTCAACATGGCGTACATATTTAACCGCCTGTGCAGGCAATTCATTCCACGAACGCGCGCCAGCTGTGGTGTCTTTCCAACCCTCCATAGT
Source organism: Rhizobiaceae bacterium (assembly GCA_026981655.1). Lineage (GTDB taxonomy): Bacteria > Pseudomonadota > Alphaproteobacteria > Rhizobiales > Rhizobiaceae > SZUA-100. Next base: position 2,108 of record JALSIJ010000273.1, read on the forward strand.
TTCATAGATTGGTTCAACCCGGGCTTGCTGCCCCTGACTGGCAGGAAAATAATCAATTTCTTCACCGTCAAGCCGATAGCCCACGCAAATCTTGATTTCCTCAAGTCCATCCAACACATCAAGTTTTGTCAGTGCAATGCCGGTAATTCCATTAATGGAAACCGCCTGGCGCACCAACACGGCATCAAACCACCCACAGCGCCGTTTACGGCCGGTAACTGTGCCAAATTCATGGCCTTTTTCACCCAGAAACTGACCGATCTCATTTTCCTGCTCGGTCGGAAACGGCCCCTCGCCCACCCGCGTGGTATAGGCTTTTGTGATGCCCAAAACATAATGCAGCGCATTTGGCCCAAGGCCTGAACCCGCCGCCGCCTGCCCTGCGACCGTGTTAGAAGAGGTAACAAATGGATAGGTGCCATGGTCCACATCAAGCAATGTGCCCTGTGCACCTTCAAACAATATGCGTTTACCCACCTTGCGCTTATCATCAAGATAACGCCATACGGTTTCGCGGAACGGCAATATTTGCTCCGCTACCGAGGCCAGTTCATCCAGAATAACGGAAGGATCAATTTCCTCACGGCCAAATCCGCGCAATAATGCATTGTGATGAGAAAGCAACCGGTCAACTTTTGCAGGCAGCGTATCCGGGTTTGCCAAATCCATCACCCGAATGGCACGACGACCAACTTTATCTTCATAGGCCGGGCCAATGCCGCGTCTGGTGGTGCCAATTTTGGTTCCCTTGGCACTTGCATCTTCACGCAACGCATCAAGATTTCCATGTACAGACAATATCAACGTTGCATTATCAGCAATTTTCAGGTTTTCCGGCGAAACAGCAACGCCCTGTTTTACCAGGCGATCAATTTCTGAAACCAGCGCATGCGGGTCAATCACCACACCATTGCCGATAACACCAACGGTATTTTTTCGCACCACACCAGAGGGCAACACGCTCAATTTGAAAGTCACACCATCAATAACAAGGGTATGGCCCGCATTATGGCCACCTTGAAATCTGACCACAACATCGGCACGTTCAGAGAGCCAGTCGACGATTTTTCCCTTGCCTTCGTCACCCCACTGAGAGCCGACAACAACTACATTGACCATATTTCCCCACAAATAAAAGATTCGACAGAATTATCTAAAGACAACAATGTCATGAAAGCGTAAGGCTTATAGCGCCTGGCAACACCAAAGGCGACCCCTAAGCCGACAAATTCACCGTTCATTGAGATACATATAGTCAGTATCAGCGATGAATATAATTCAGCTTGCAGAAACGACGCAATTTCAGGAAATTAATATGCATGTCCGAGACGAACGGTAAATCATGGGCCAATATCAGGCCGCATTTCCTGCTGGTAATAACGGTGATGATTTGGGCTGGAAACGCAATTGCCGGAAAGTTTGCTGTTGGCCATATCTCCCCTATGGTTTTAACCTTTTCCCGCTGGTCCCTCGCATTCATAATCGTTTGCCTGTTTGCCCACCGGCAAATTGCCCGGGATTGGCCAATTATCCGAAAGAACCTGCCTTACCTGCTGATAATGGGTACAATCGGCTATAGTGGCTTTAATTTATTGCTGTATTCGGCCCTGCACTTCACCACAGCTATTAATGTTGCCATTGAGCAATCAGCCATGCCTTTGATGATTTTTATCGGCAGTCTTTTGCTTTACCGCCAAACCTTCGGCTGGTTACAGGTTATCGGTTTCACCCTGACATTAATTGGCGTGGCTATTGTGATTACCGGCGGCGATCTTTCGCTGCTGCAGGCTCAGATTTTCAATCGCGGCGACATAATGATGTTCTTTGCGGCAATCTGCTATTCCGCCTATTCAATCGGCTTAAAGCAAAAGCCGGATATGCATTGGTTAAGCCTACTTGCAGCTTTCTTTGCCGGTGCATTAATTGCATCCATTGCAGCATTGATTTGGGAAATTAATGCGGGCGAGGCACTATTTCCATCAACCACGACCGGGTTTGCTGTGGTGGCGTTCACCGCAATATTTCCGTCAATCGTAGCGCAAGCCTGCTATATCGAAGGCGTTGGCAAACTGGGCGCCAACGCCGCCGGTATCTACATTAATCTGCTGCCGATATTTGCAGCCATTTTAGCCGTTCTTTTGTTGAATGAAACACTGGCCATGTTCCATGTGGTCGCACTTATTCTGGTCATTGCCGGCATTACACTGGTTCAGCGAAAATAGGCTGAACCAGCGATCTTAAAAATCTGAAATCCAAACGACTACAGATCAAACTCCAGCGATTTTGCCTGTTCAATTTCCGGCTGTGCCGCAACAATTGAAAGCACATCTTGCGGCATTGGCGCATCAAGATATAAAAGCGCAATCGCATCACCGCCTTCGCTGCCCCTGCCAAGATGGAAGTTCGCGATATTGACCTTTGCCTTACCAAGCGTGGTCCCCAACATTCCGATAATTCCCGGCACATCATTATTGGTGGTATAAAGCATATAACGCCCGGCCTCCGCCTCCATATTGATACCTTTGATCTGAATAAAACGCGGTTTACCATCAGAAAACACCGTACCGGCAACAGAACGCGTCTGATTTTCAGTTACCACACTCACTTTTATATAGCCGTCGAATACGCCGCTTTTGTCGCGGGTCACTTCAGAGAGTTTTATACCACGCTCTTTAATCATAACCGGCGCTGAAACCATGTTCACCACACTGACCAGCGGGCGTAAGAGGCCCGCAAGTGCTGCACTTGTCAGCGCTTTGGTGTTCATTCCAGCCACATGGCCATCAAACAGAATTTCCACCTCTTTAATAGGTGATTCTGTCAATTGCCCGGCGAACGAACCAAGCACCTCTGCAAGTTTGACAAATGGCGTAAGCTTTGGTGCCTCTTCAGCCGTAATCGAAGGCATATTCAACGCATTGCTAACCGCCCCATTGACCAGATAATCAGCCATTTGCTCAGCCACCTGAATGGCAACATTTTCTTGCGCCTCGGTGGTAGATGCCCCCAGATGCGGTGTACAAACAACATTTGGCAGACCAAATAACGGGCTATTTACCGCAGGCTCAACCTCAAATACATCAAAGCCAACTCCGGCGACCTGGCCAGACTTAATCGCCTCGGCCAAATCGGCCTCAACCACCAATCCACCGCGCGCGCAGTTAATAATGCGAACACCGGGTTTCATTTTCGCAAGTGCCGCCGCATCAATGATGTTGCGGGTCTTATCGGTCAAGGGCGTATGCAGGGATATAAAGTCAACGCGGGCAAACAATTCATCCAGCTCAACTTTTTCAATTTGCAGCTCAGCCGCCCGCTCAACACTCAAGAACGGGTCAAAAGCAATAACCTTCATTTTCAGGCCCTTGGCACGATCAGCAACAATCGAACCAATATTTCCGCAACCAATAAGACCAAGCACTTTATTGGTAAGCTCAACCCCCATGAATTTTGATTTCTCCCACTTCCCCTGTTGGGTGGAAGCATCTGCCGCAGGCAACTGGCGTGCAACCGCCATCATCAGGGAAATGGCATGCTCGGCCGTTGTGATCGAATTCCCGAACGGAGTATTCATCACGATAATACCTTTGCGGGAGGCCGCCGGAATATCGACATTGTCAACACCAATGCCTGCACGACCAACAACCTTGAGGTTTTCAGCTGCATTGATGATTTTCTCGGTCACCTTGGTTGCCGAGCGGATGGCCAGACCATCATATTGTCCGATTATTTGATGCAGCTTGTCTTTGTCTTTGCCGACATCCGGCAGAAAATCCACATCGACACCGGCATCTTCAAATATTTTGACGGCTGTTTTTGAAAGTGAATCAGAAATAAGTACGCGAGGTTTGGTCATGATCATTCCTTCTAAATGTGTCGCGGCGGCCTTGCGCCTGCCTGCTGACAATTTGTTGATATTTTTGGTCGTTGATTGTTTGGGAAGATTTGCCCGCACCAAATGCGAGCAAGTATCAGTTTGTAGAGCTCAACTTTAATTCAGGCGCAATTTGCCAACATTGAAAGCCCAGTCCAGCCAGGGAAGCAGCGCTTCAATATCCGACAATTCGACGGTCGCCGCACCCCAGATCCGAAGTCCCGGAGGCGCTTTTGCGTAGGAACCAATGTCATATGCAATGCCTTCCAGATCCAGCAGCGAGACAATACTTTTGGCAAAAGCTGCCTGTCTTGCATCTTCAAGCCCGGTGATCTGCGGATCGACAATTTTCAAACAAATTCCGGTATTGGAGCGCGTTGCAGTATCCTCAGCCAGAAAGTCCACCCAAGGAGTTTGTTCAACCCAGTTGGCAACTGCTGCAAGATTAGCGTCCGCCCGCGCTTTCAATGCGTCCAGGCCGCCAATTGATATCCCCCAGTTCAAGGTATCAAGGTAGTCTTCAACACAAAGCATTGACGGGGTATTGATCGTGGCACCTTCAAAAATGCCCTCGTTCAGTTTTCCACCCTTGGTCAGCCTGAATATTTTTGGCAATGGCCAGGGCGGCGTATAATTTTCCAGCCGCTCAACTGCGCGCGGCGATAAAACCAACATGCCATGAGCAGCTTCTCCACCCATGACTTTTTGCCAGGAAAATGTTGTCACATCCAGCTTGGTAAAATCAATATTTTGAGCAAAGGCGGCCGATGTGGCATCGCAAATCGTCAGCCCTTTTCGATCATCAGGAATAAAGTCACCATTGGGAACCCGCACACCAGATGTGGTGCCATTCCAGGTGAAGATCACATCACGATCGAAATCCAGTTGGCTTAAATCCGGGAGTTTACCGAAATCTGCCAGAATTTTTCTTGTATCATCAAGTTTAAGCTGGCTGAAAACATCAGTGATCCAGTCAGCACCAAAGCTTTCCCATGCTGCAATATCAACGCCACGTTCGCCCAAAAGCGACCAGAGCGCCATTTCAACCGCACCGGTGTCCGATGCGGGCACAATGCCAATACGGTAATCATCCGGGATATCCAGCACTTGCCGGGTCATATCGATGGCTAATTTTAATTTGGATTTTCCAGGTTTGCTTCGGTGTGAGCGGCCCAGTGTAGCATCTTTTAATACCTCTGGAGACCAGCCCGGACGCTTGGTTGTTGGTCCGGAAGAAAAACGTGGATTGGCCGGGCGCACTGCCGGCTTGGTAGGTTCAGTCATAGTCTACC